>NZ_JBFOFT010000011.1:0-89882 GCF_040887425.1 Enterococcus sp. C53 | reverse complement strand
AAGCTCCTTCGTAAATTTAAAAATAGTTTTGTTGTGACCAACGAGGAATACTTTACCACGGGGATATATTTCATAGGTAATAGCTTTATGACAAATCTACCTTTTTTGTAATATTTGAAGTAACATATGTAATCGAAAGCGATTTCTTTGTCGTAAAATCAAGCATAATGTCTCTGAAAAGAGTAGCTGTCTAGTTATTAAGAAAAGGTTAATCTCACGTTTTTTTGTAGAAAAAATCTCTCTTTCGTCTCGGATAACGCTTACATGAATATAAATAAAAACAGTCATGAGCATACAAACTAACGCTCATGACTGCTTTATTTATATTAGGAACAGAGGATAATTAAAAAATTATCGTTCTACTCTATTTGTAATAAGTGGAAAGAATTTCAAACAATAAATAGCACAAATTCCTACAATAATATAGATCGCTTTAGCTAGAATTGTCGTAGATCCACCTGCAATAGTAGCAACTAAATCAAATTCTAATAAACCAACCAATAACCAATTTAATCCACCAACGATCAACAATGTTAAAGCAATAATGTCTAAAGTTTTCATTTGTTATTTCTCCTCTCCATATTTGACATACTCTAATTATAAACTAATTTTTATATTAGTACTAAAATACTGCTTAAGCTTATAAAATAAGGTTATAAGCTGGTAATGTCATCTTTATTTATAAGAATACGAGTTTGATGATGAGAAAAAAATGAAATATATAAGTTAAGAAAGAGAAATGTCCAATGGAAAGCAAAAGGATTCAAGAACTGTAAACAAGCGTTACACTATTTAAAAGAATCGATTGAATAAGAGTTCAATTATGGTTCCTAATATTCATCGTTCTCATAATTCTTTTACAGTATAGGTCATAGGTTGTAAATATAAAAAATGATCAAGATGGGCAAAATAGAAGGCATGCAGATAAAACAATACTGATCTCATTGCTTAATCGTAATAAGGAGAAATAATCAAAAAAGCTATCTTATGAAACATAAGAAGGAACTGTCCATAGTAATCATTAGCAGTAAATTAACAGGAAGAGTAAAATAGAAAGAAGAATTTATGCGTAAAATTATCAGAAGTCAGGTCGTTTAGTATAACGAACAGTAAGTTTATTAATAAGACGTGAATAAGAAAACAAAAAAACGTAGAGCACGGAATGCTCTACGACTAGTCATTGATGCAGACGATGGGATTTGAACCCACACGAGCGTACGCTCACAAGACCCTCAATCTTGCATGTCTGCCGTTCCATCACGTCTGCGTATAATAACAATAAATTAATGATAGCGAGTATTTCCGCAGATGTCAAGATGAAAAGGGAGAGAAAAAGTGGAAAAATATGATGGGGAGTTTTCTATCTTAGGAATGAGTGTTGGGCTAATTCTTGGTATTGTATTGAAAGATTTGTCTGCCGGAATTTTTTTGGGCGTTATTTGCGGAATTGCTATGGACTGGGGTGCGAATTTATTCAATGAATATCGACGGAAATGAGTTTGAAAACTAACTAAAATTTCTTATGGTTTTACTTAAAATTGTGGTAAATTTTAGAGGGATAGAGTATGATATTGAAAATAAGTAAAAAATAAAAAATCAGAAATTTCTGTTTATTTTGAAATGAGGGATTGGATAGCGTTATGAGAGAATTTGAAAAATCCAATAAACTAGAAGGCGTAAGCTACGACGTACGTGGACCTGTGTTAGAAGAAGCCGAACGTATGCAAGAAGAAGGGATCAGTATTTTGAAGTTAAATACTGGAAATCCTGCCCCCTTTGGATTTGAAGCGCCAAATGAAGTGATACGTGATTTGATTATGAATGCACGAGATTCAGAAGGCTATTCTGATTCTAAAGGCATTTTTTCAGCAAGAAAAGCGATTGAACAATATTGTCAAATCAAAAAGTTCCCCAATGTGACGATCAACGACATTTATACAGGGAATGGAGTCAGCGAACTGATCACAATGTGTATGCAAGGTCTACTTGATAATGGGGATGAGGTTTTAGTTCCGATGCCTGATTATCCATTATGGACGGCTTCAGTATCACTGGCTGGTGGAAAACCTGTTCATTATATATGTGACGAACAAGCAGAATGGTATCCTGATATTGATGACATTAAATCAAAAATAACGAGTAGAACAAAAGCAATCGTGATCATCAACCCAAATAATCCAACTGGAGCATTGTATCCAAAAGAGATTTTAGAGCAAATCGTGGAGATTGCTCGTCAAAATCAATTGATTATTTATTCTGATGAAATTTATGATCGTTTAGTCATGGATGGTTTAGAACATATTCCAATCGCTACCTTGGCACCAGATTTATTTGTCGTGACGTTGAATGGTTTATCTAAATCCCATCGTGTTGCAGGATTTCGTGTTGGCTGGATGGTGTTGAGTGGAGATAAATCACATGTTAAAGGCTATATTGAAGGATTGAACATGCTTTCTTCGATGCGTCTTTGTTCCAATGTATTGTCTCAGCAAATCATTCAGACGGCATTAGGTGGTTATCAAAGTGTGGATGAATTATTATTACCTGGTGGGCGTATTTATGAGCAACGAGAATTTATTTACAATGCCATTAATGACATTCCCGGTCTTTCTGCAGTAAAACCTAAAGCAGCGTTTTACATTTTTCCTAAGATTGATACGAAGCGTTTCAATATTTTAGATGACGAAAAGTTTGTTTTAGATTTCCTACATGAACATCATATCTTGCTGGTTCATGGTGGGGGATTTAATTGGCATCAACCGGATCATTTTAGAATCGTTTATTTACCAAAGATGGATGATCTGAAAACGACTGCTGTCAAAATGCGTGAATTTTTATCGACTTACCGACAAAAATAGCCTGTCATGGATGTTTTTACTCAAAAGAGCCGAACTCAAGTTTTGGCTCTTTTTGGTGTGAGAGATGAAATAATCACTAGCTAAATCAAAAATAAGGAAGGAAAAAAGTCGGACAAGTTTTTGATAGGACTTTTCTTGATGTTTCTTCTTCCGTAAAGTAAAATATTGGTATAATGCGAATACGCATATTTTGAAGGAGGATGCTTATGGAAACGTTGGTCGCTTCCTTTGGTACAATCATAAAAGAAATTCGAAAAGAACAGAAGATGACACAAAAAATGCTTTCGCAAGATATTTGTTCACAGAGTGTTTTAAGCAGAATTGAAAATAATGAAGAGCTACCAAATGTTGTTGTAATGGCACAAATTTGCCAACGTTTAGGCGTAACGATCGATCATGTCATGCGTTTATCTCATGGGAAAATTCGAGAGGTCTTAAAGAATTTTGAGTTAACAGACTTGTATTTTCAGCAACGAGATTATCGCAAGCTGGAACAAGTGTTAAAATCGCCAGAGGTTACAGAAAATTTGTACGAAGCTTCGGATTTTCAAAAATATTATTATTATTTAGGCGTCTGTGAATTTACATTACGAAAAAATATTACTCAAGCACTTAGTTATTTAAAAGAAGCGCTCTCCTATTCGACGTTAAAAGATCGAACACAAGTGACGGATGTTGAGATCCAGCTAGTCAGTTGCATTGGCAAAATCTATGGCGTAGCTGGCAAAACTGCGGAAGCGAGGTACTATTTAAGTCGTAGTATCCAACTCTTCCAAGAGACGATCCAAGATCGAACCAAAAGTGAGTTTACTCAAATTTTTTATAACTATGGAAGCTTTTTGTTGCACCAAGGAGAAATTGAACTATCTTTAGAACAAGTAAATCAAGGAATACGGTGGGCGCAAGATAAAAATAGTTATTATTACCTTAACGATTTATTTATTTTAAAGAGTTTGATTTATAAAAAGAAAGGTGAAATCAATAAAGCTCTCTTTTATGAAGAATTGGCACAATCAGTTAAAAAAATAGCAAAAAGTCTCTAAATGGTGTAGACCATTCTTGACTTATCTCCAAAATAAGAGTACCTTTAGGATAGAAAATCAAAGGAGAGAGAAGAATGAGAACTTTTATCTACGCAGACAAATTCTTTTTGTCATCCGGTGTCAAAAATGCAGGTTATCTTGAAATCACTGATGGTCTTTTTGGGGAGTATACCCAAAACACACCTGAAGGAGAAGTCAATATCATTGATCAAAGCGGAAAATGGATCGCTCCTGGTCTAGTTGATACGCATATTCATGGCTATATGAACCATGATGTGATGGATAATGATGCAGAAGGTGTGAAAGCAATGTCAGAAGGATTGCTTTCTTGTGGAGTAACATCGTTTTTACCAACTACTTTAACATCAAGTAAAGAACGTTTAAAAGATGTAGCTGAAACAATTGGAAAAATGTACCAAGAAGCTCCTGGAGCAAAAATTAAAGGAATCTATTTTGAAGGACCATTCTTTACGGAAGAACATAAAGGGGCGCAAAATCCAAGTTATTTTGGAGACCCTGATCTTGATACTTTCCATGAATGGCAAGAAGCTTCTGGCGGACTGATCAAAAAAATTGCCCTAGCCCCAGAACGAAAAGGCGTTGAAGAGTTTGTCAAACAAGTGACAGATGAAGGCGTGGTTGTTTCATTGGGTCATAGTAATGCGACGATCGATGAAGCACAAAAGGCAGTAGAAGCAGGTGCCAGTGTCTTTGTCCATGCGTATAATGGCATGCGTGGATTAAATCATCGTGAACCTGGAATGGTTGGTGCGCTACTATCGCTAGAACATGTTTTTTCAGAATTGATTTGTGATGGGCATCATGTTCATCCAAATGCTGCTCAAATTTTAATGGAAAAAGCAGGTCACGACCATGTGGCATTGATCACTGATTGCATGATGGCTGGTGGAATGCCTGATGGCAATTATAATTTAGGAGAATTTCCAGTGGTCGTGAAAGATGGAACTGCTCGCTTAGAATCAGGTAATTTAGCAGGAAGTATCTTGAAATTAAAAGAAGCAATCAAAAATGTAGTAGACTGGGGATTAGCTACACCTGAACAAGCTGTGATGATGGGAAGCTTAGTACCAGCAATCAGCTGTAAGATCGATGATACTTGTGGCAAGATCGCAAAAGGACGGGACGCTGATTTTATCGTATTGAATCCAGATATGACTTTAGAAGCAACATACCTAGATGGTGTAGAACGTTATCACGCTTAATAAAAAGACTGTTATTAAGTAAGTAAGAGCGAACCATCGCTGAAAGGCTGATTTGAAGAGCTTTGACTTAATGGATCAGGTCATTTTATTTGAACATCATTCGTAAATAAGCAAAAGCCGATGTGGTTGGGACAGAACCTTGTTCCATTCACACCGGCTTTTTTTTAACTGATTTGGATGACTTTCACCCCAACATTTTTGATTTCAGCAATTACTTTTTCAGAACAAAACTTGTCAGTAATCAAATAATCAAAAACAGAAATATCTGCAATTTTAAATTTTGATGTTAAACCAATTTTACGATGATCAGCAACTAGAATTTTACATTTAAACGTTTGACGAATCATCATTTCATTGATCGTTGATTCATTGAGAATTTTAGTTGTTACGCCATTATCGATCGACACACCACTGCAACCAATGATACAGACATCAGCATTCATTGAAGAAATGGTATTTAATGCGATATCACCCACTAATGCTTCTTTTGGAAAGCGCATCTCACCTCCAGTCAAGATATAATTGCAGTTTTCTTTATGAGGGGAGTAAGTGATTTTTACGTTATTTGTGACAATTGTCAGGTGATTGGCACGTACATATTCAACCACTTTAAGTGCAGTAGAACTAGAATTAATGAATACGGTATCATAATCATTGATGTATTTACAAGCTTCACGAGCGATTGATTGTTTTAGTCGTTCTGGTCCAGATTGATCAAAGTCTGTACGATTATCATAATTATAAGAACAGAACCCGTAATGACGAATGATCTCATTTTTTTCTTCTAATAAATTTAGGTCTCTGCGTATTGTACTAATAGAGACTTTTAAAGATTCAGCTAACTCATATGTTGTCATTTGCTCTTTTTGTTGTAATCGCTCCAAAATATCCTTTTGACGCTTCTCAATATTGACAATGGAATTTTTCATTATTTACCCTCCTATTTGTTGCCTATGTATATGATTTTTATCGCTTCAAAGATTCATATAAAGTTTATTAACTATATATATCATACTAAAAAAATCAATTAACTTACAAAAACGATCATATAAATAACAAACAGTCATATAAAAGAGTTTTCATGTTTGTCGTTGCATATTATGATTTAGATATCAACAAAAGAAAGTTCTTGAGAGGAGAATTACAATGAGCAAACATGTCAATGATGTCACAAAAGAAAATTGGGTTTTAGAAACATTTCCTGAATGGGGTACCTACTTGAATGAAGAGATCGAAACAGAAGAAGTAAAAGAAGGAACGGTTGCGATGTGGTGGTTAGGTTGTACCGGGATTTGGTTAAAGACGCATAAAGGGACAAATATTTTGTGTGATTTATGGTGTGGGACAGGTAAACGTAGTCATGGAAATGGGATGATGAAAAAAGGGCATCAGATGATGCGAATGAGTGGGGTTCAAAAAATGCAACCGAACTTGCGGACGCAACCTTTTGTGATTGACCCTTTTGAAATGAAAAGTGTAAACGCTTTAGTTGTAACGCATATCCATTCGGATCATTTGGATATCAATACAGCAGCTGCTGTTCATCAAAATTGTCCGAATGCAAAATTCATTGGTCCTCAAGAAGTAGTAAATACTTGGTTGAACTGGGGAATTCCAAAAGAGAAAACGATAATCGTCAAACCAGGAGATGAAGTCAAAATTGAGGATGTAACTATCGTTGCTTTAGAAGCATTTGACCGTACAGCATTAGTCACTTGTGAAGATCCAGAGGAAACTTTAAAAGGGAAAATACCTCAAGAAATGGATGAGATCGCTGTGAATTATCTATTTGAAACATCGGGTGGAAATATTTATCATGCTGGAGACTCTCATTATTCTAATATGTTTGCGAAACATGGGAACGAACATACTATTGATGTTTGCCTAGGTGCATATGGTGAAAATCCACGAGGTATCACGGATAAAGTGACTTCTGTCGATATGTTGCGAATGGCTGAGTCATTGAAGGCTAAAGTAGTCATCCCTGTTCATTATGATATCTGGGCAAATTTTATGGCTGATCCAAAAGAAATTACCGAAATATGGAAATTTAAAAAGGATCGCTTGAAGTACGATTTTAAACCATATATCTGGCAGGTAGGAGGCAAGTTTACCTATCCAACGAACAAAGACGACCTGGAATTTAATTTCTACCGTGGTTTTGAGGATGTATTTTCTGTAGAAAACGATACACCATTCCCGTCATTCTTATAGAAAAGAGGCTAACAACATGTTGAAATATTTTTTGGATCAAGGCTTGGTGAAATATTCCGATAAAGAAATTACTGATTGGAAGGAAGCTGTTGCTGAAAGCTGTCAACTATTATTAGATAAAAAGTTGATTGATCAAAGTTACGTAGATGAAATCATCCAATGTGTAGAAGAACATGGTCCTTATATCGTGATTGTTCCCAAAGTGGCAATGCCACATTCTTCAGCAGATAGTGAAGGAGTTTATGGAACAGCTATATCATTCACTAAAATGAAAAGGCCCATTCAATTCGACCAAGAAGAAAAATCAGCAAGTTTATTCTTTACTTTAGCAGCCAAAAATGTAGATCAGCATATGGAAAATATTCAAAAATTGTCTGAGTTGTTGATGATAGATGGGCTAATTGATCGTTTGGCAGATACCGATTCGATTGAAGACTATCGAGTGGTGATGCAAGAGTATAACTTATAGGAGGAAAAAAGAATGGCTGATTTTTTATTGAGCATTTGGACTTATTTCGCTACAAACATCTTAACTCAACCAGCTTATCTGATTGGTTTTATTGTACTGCTAGGGTACATTCTCTTGAAACGTCCATTTTATGAGTGTATTGCTGGTTTCTTGAAAGCAACAGTCGGTTACTTCATTTTGACGGTTGGTTCAGGAGGATTAGTAAACAACTTCCGCCCCATTTTAGTAGGTTTAAAAGAACGGTTTAATCTGGATGCGATGGTCACCGATCCATATTTTGGACAAAATGCCGTTGACTCTGGATTAGAGGAAACATTTGGTCGTACATTTGGGGATGTCATGATTTTACTTTTGATTGCTTTTGTTATGAATATCTTACTCGTTCGTTTTCAAAAATATACAAAATTACGTTCGGTTTTTACAACTGGAAATGTTCAGATTCAACAATCTGCAACTGCTTTTTGGATATTATTATTTTGTTTTCCCTCTTTAGGAAGAATTCAAGTTCTGATTTTTATGGGACTGATTTTAGGCTGTTATTGGGCAGTAGCTTCTAATTTAACAGTTGGTATCACCCAGGAGTTAACCGAGGGCGCGGGTTTTTCTGTGGCACATCAGCAAATGTTTGGTATCTATATATTTGCGAAGTTAGCCGAGTTTTTAAAGAAACGTGATCAAAAAAAGAACACTCTAAAAAAGTGGATAAAAAATTGGAAGATATTGAATTACCAGGTTTTTTATCTATATTTAATGAAAATATGGTAGCAACTTCTTTATTAATGCTTTTATTTTTTGGAATTATTTTGTTAGTGCTAGGAAAAGATTATTTGATTCAAGCACAGTTTATGCAAGAAGGACAAAGTTTCTTGTTCTATATTATGACAACATCATTGAATTTTGCTGTCTACCTAGCCATTTTACAATTAGGAGTCCGTACTTTCGTGGATGAGCTAACACAATCTTTTCAAGGGATCTCCAATACAATCCTACCAGGTGCGGTTCCTGGGATTGACGTAGCTGCTACTTTTGGTTTTGGTTCACCTAACGCCGTAACCATTGGCTTCTTGTTTGGTGCCTTAGGTCAATTTTTGATGATTGCCTTACTCATTTTGTTCAAATCACCAACCATCGTGATTGCTGGTTTTATTCCATTGTTCTTTGACAATGCAGTTATCGCAGTTTTTGCCAACAATCGAGGTGGTTTCAAAGCCGCCTGTCTGTTCCCATTTCTTTCTGGAATCATTCAAGTTGGTGGATCGGCCGTTTTTGCAACTTGGATCGGCATGTCAAAATATGGTGGCTATCTCGGTATGTTTGACTGGGCCACTGCTTGGCCATTATTTACTGTGATGATGAAGTTTTTGGGGTATGTTGGTATCGCATTAGTCGTGGTTGGGCTATTGATTATTCCACAATTACAATACCGTAAAAATCCAGACGGGTACTTTTTGATCGTCGATGATTATGAGCAATATGCAGAAAAATATCACAACGAGAATTAAATACAACAATAAAATTAAAATGAACACATAGGAGGAAAACATAATGAGAATTTTAGTATCTTGCGCAAACGGGTCGGGAACAAGTTTGATGATGATGAGAAGCGTCGAAAAGGCAATGAAAGAACTAGGTGTGTCAATTACCAAAATCCATCATTGTGCAATTTCTGAAGGAAAAAGTTCTGCGACTCAGTATGATGTCGTTTTTACACCAGTCAATTTTTTGAATATGTTTATCCAAGCTGAGAAAAAAGGAATTACAGTGATTGGCATTAAAAATGTCATGTCAGCCAAAGAAATTGGTGAAAAATTTGCTAAATCAGCGTTGTATCAAAAATCTAAATAAAAGAGGAAGATAAAATGAGCAGACCAAAATTACAGATTGCTTTGGATCATAATGATTTAGAACAAGCATTAGCAGATGTATTTCAAGTAGGGGATATTGTCGATATTATTGAAATTGGAACCATTTTATGTCTGCAAGAGGGGCGCAAAGCCATCAGCTGTATTCGTAGCATGTTTCCAAGGAAAACAATTGTTGCTGATACAAAATGTGCGGATGCCGGGGGAACGGTAGCCAAAAATGTAACTGATGCCGGTGCGGATTTTATGACTGTTATCTGCTGTGCTACTCTGCCAACCATGGAAGCAGCTCAAAAAGAAGTGAAGGCATTGCAAGTCGAACTGTATGGGGATTGGACCTATGAACAAGCAGCTGAATGGCGGAGGATCGGTATCCAACAGGTGATCTATCATCAAAGTCGAGATGCATTACTTTCTGGTGAAACTTGGGGAGAACGGGATCTGACAAAAGTAAAGAAATTGATAGAAATGGGCTTTGCAGTTTCTGTGACAGGTGGATTAAACGTGGAAACATTGAAATTATTCGCAGGGATTGAAGTGGAAACTTTTATAGCTGGAAGAGGGATTTCTAGTGCGGACGATCCTGCAAAAGCAGCCAATGATTTTAAACAAGAAATGATTCGCATTTGGGGGGAATAGACTTGGCTCAAATCGGAATTTATGAGAAGGCACTACCAAAAGATATCTCTTGGAAAGAGCGCTTTTTATTAGCAAAGGAACTTGGTTTTTCCTTTATTGAGATGTCGATTGACGAGACAGATGAACGCCTAGCTCGACTCAATTGGTCTGACGAGATGATCAATCAAATACGCAAAGACATGAAAGAGACGGGCATTCGGATCAATTCCATTTGTCTGAGTGGTCATCGCAGGTTTCCTTTTGGCTCTTCAAATGAAGCGTATCGGATAAAAGCCAAAGAATTGATGGTCAAAGCGATCCGACTTGCTCAGCGCTTAAGTATCAAAATTATCCAAGTAGCCGGATACGATGTCTATTATGAAAAAAAAACAAGGCTATCACGAAAATTATTTATTGAAGGACTTGAAGAAAGCGTCAAAATAGCTTCTGAATATGGAATCATCTTGTCAATTGAAATTATGGATGATCCATTTATGAATTCAATCACTAAATTTTTAGAAATCAAACGCCAGATTGATTCACCATATCTTCAAGTTTATCCAGATCTTGGTAACCTTTCGGCTTGGCAAGAAAACGATCCAGAACGTGAACTAGAAAAAGGGATCAATTGGATTTCTTCCATCCACTTAAAGGATACCTATCCAGTAACAACTGAATCATCAGGTCAATTTCGTGATGTTCCTTTTGGCGCAGGCTGTGTTGACTTTGAGGGTTTGTTAAAGAAACTCAAACAGATGAATTATAATGGGTCATTTTTAATTGAAATGTGGAGTGAAAAAAATCCGGATTTTAAAAAAGAAATCGTAGCAGCAAAAAGCTATCTTTATCCGAAGCTAAAGGAGGCAGGTTATGAGTTTGCGTAATCCAATCATTAAAGAAATGAAACAACGTGTTTATGAAGCAAATTTGGCACTACCTCAATATGGACTAGTTAAGTTGACTTGGGGCAATGTCAGTGAATTGATCGAGCGCTTGGGGTGATCGTGATCAAGCCAAGTGGTGTAAAGTATGAACAGATGGCTCCCGAACAAATGGTAGTGACTGATCTAGCTGGAAATCCGCTAGAAGAAGATGGGATGAAGCCCTCTTCTGATTTATCGACTCATGTGATTTTGTATCAAGCTTTTGAAAAAATCAATGCTATCGTCCACACGCACTCCACTCATTCAGTCATGCGGGCGCAGGCTGGTCGAGACTTGCCTGCCTATGGAACAACTCATGCGGATGCTTTTTATGGAACGATTCCTTGCACACGGCAATTAACTGAAGAAGAAGTTAAAAGTGCTTATGAAAGAAACACTGGTCATGTGATTGTTGAAACGTTTCAAGAGAGACAATTAGCTCCCACTGAAGTTCCTGGTGTATTCGTTTATGGACATGGCCCATTTACTTGGGGTGAAACCCCTGCAAAGGCGGTAGAGAATAGCTTGATCTTAGACGAAATATGCTTAATGGCTAAAGAAAATGAAAAAATTAATCCTGCTATGCAATCTATTCCACAATATCTTTTAGATAAGCACTACTATCGAAAACATGGGATGCATGCATATTACGGTCAAAAGTGACGAAGCTTGCGGGGGCTTACTTGAAGTCTTCACATTTATTGATTCGTAGCACTTAGTAGCAAATTTTTATTCTTGATTTATAAAAGAGTTACTATGTCTGAGTTTGATGTCTGATGTCAAACTCAGACGTAGTTTTTTCTTGTATAAATATTTAGTTATTCCAAGCTACGATTCAACTAAAATTTCTAAACGCGTCACATATTCTTCTGGCTTATTCGTTTCGTGAAAATCAATTAGATAAGATTCATAAAATGGACTGGCTCTATGAAGCGAATGGGTAGTCAGGTAGTTCATGATGGTAGCAATTCCTTTCTTCCTTTGTTCATAGTCACCTTTAAAACTATAACTAAGATAATTTCCAGCAGGGAGTATCTCAGCATCCTCATTTTTAATCGTAAGGTCAGGACAAAAATAAAATACTTGATAGGTAAAAGGATCTTCCTCTAAATGGATGATACTACCAAAAAGATTTTGATTATTAGTGCTTAATAAAGGTTCGTATTTTTTATGAAGTTCTTTTAACGAAAAGTCGATTTGTTCATCCGTTGCAACCGTAGAAGCTTTAAGAATCAGTCTTTTCGGTTGCTGCACTAATAGCACTTCTTGATAGTCTATGCTTTCTGCTTCTTCAATTAACTGGACACGTTCGATTAATAGTTCGATTTTTTTTTGTGAGTCACTGATGAGTTGATGAAGTGCCTCGATTTCAAAAGCTAATAATTCTTTTGTCTTGCTGATTTCTTTTTGCTTCAAATAATCGGCGATCTCAGTAATGGAGACATCAAAATAACGTAGGTCACGGATGGTATTCAGTTGTTCAATGTGTTCGTAAGAATAATTTCGATAGCCATTTTCATCATAATCCGGTGTAATCAAACCTAATTTTTCATAATAGCGTAAAGTATGGGCTGTAATATCATAGAGCTTTGCTAATTCATTGATTTTCAAATCATCACTTCCATTGATCAGTCATTTTAAGTAAGGTTATTTTACTACGAAACGTGGGGGAAATGTGAATGGAATTGATTTTTTTATTCTACATAGATAGATTTGCTTAAATTTTTCTTGACCTTAGAGTCACTCTAACCTTTATGATTTGATCAGTAAGAATTATTGGAGGAAAAAAATGAAAGAATGGTACACCTTATCAATCATAGAAATCAAAGAAAAATTAATGGTAAAAAAAGCAATGAACGAACAAGAAAGGAACGAACGACAACTTAAGTATGGAAGAAACGTCTTAGAAAATGGTATTAAAGTTCCAGAATGGAAAAAATTTCTTTCTTACTTTCATGATGCACTGATGTACATTTTATTAGGAGCTGCGATCGTTAAGCTTTTTACAGGCGCATATATTGAAGGCAGTATGATTTTTTTAGTTGTTTTCTTAAATGCGCTGATCGGCTATTTACAAGAACGAAAGGCAGCTTCATCTTTAGACAGCATTGCGGAATTACTTAGTGAAAAAGCAGTCATCATCGAAAAGGGACAGCAAAAAGAGATTGCACCAGCTGATTTAGTGGTGGGGGATCAAATCGTATTAGCTGCTGGAGATATCGTTTCTGCAGATGTTCGTTTGAGTGAAACGTTCAACTTACAAATTGATGAAGCAATTCTTACTGGAGAAACCCATGCGATCCAAAAGACGACCGACCCGTTACCGCTAGAGACTCCTTTAGCGGAACAAACGAATATGGCTTTTTCTGGGACTAAAGTGGAATCAGGCAGAGGAATAGGGATCGTAGTCGCTGTCGGAACTGCTACAGAAATTGGAAAAATCAGCACTTCATTAGGGTCGATCACAGAACAAGAAACACCGTTATTGAAGAAAATCAAAGAAATGAATACTAGTATATTTAAAGGAATCGCTGCGTTGATTTTATTGTTAGCTACCGTATCCTACTTTTATTATGGCATGACTTGGGGCTATATAGCGACGGCTGTCATTGCCTTGATCGTGTCTTCTATCCCAGAAGGACTTCCTTCGATCTTAACGATTATTTTATCTTCGGGTGTCAATCGAATGGCAAAGAAACAAGCAATCGTCAAAAATCTACCCACAGTTGAAACGTTAGGGGCAATGACAGTAATTTGTTCAGATAAAACAGGAACACTGACTAAAAATGAAATGACATTGGTTAGCTTAGCGACTAGAGAAGCGAACCATGGGGTGGAAATGCTTGAAGAAAAAAACTGGACCAAAAATGAGACTTGGCTTGTTGAAGCGATGCATAATTGTCAAGAAACCCAACTAACTCAAGGAGTATGTCCAACTTCAGGTAATGCCACGGAATTAGCTTTATTAAAATGGACCAATCAACAACCGATCGAACTTTATCCAGTCGTTGATAAAATCCCTTTCGACTCAGCTTACAAATATATGGCGACCGTCCATGAGATTGCAGGAAAAAGGATCTTATTTGTGAAAGGTGCGCCAGATGTTTTACTGAATAAAGTGCAATATGAACTGGGATCAGATGGAAGACAACAACAGATAGATCATGCTATGTGGTTACAAAAAAACGAACAATTAGCGCAAACAGGCCAACGTGTCTTAGCGTTTGCAATGAAAGAGTTAAAGGATCGTGAATTGTCACATGAAGAATTAACGAATGAGCTGGTGATGATTGGACTTAGTGGCATCATTGATCCACCAAAGGAATCAGCTATTGCTTCAGTCAAGGAAATGCAACAAGCAGGGATCAGAGTAAAAATGATCACTGGCGATCATCAAGCAACAGCAAAAGCGATCGCTGAGGAATTAGGTTTAAAAAATGCTAAATCGGCGATTACGGGAACGGAACTAGTTCAATTGACAGAAGAAGAATGGAAGATCGCTGTCCGTGAGAATGATGTTTTTGCCAGGACGACACCTGAACATAAATTGGCTATTGTGACCTATCTCCAAGAACAAGATGAAATTGTTGGAATGACTGGGGACGGCGTTAATGATGCGCCAGCTTTGAAAAAAGCCGATGTCGGGATCGCTATGGGAATCAAAGGGAGCGATGTTAGCAAACAGGCAGCAGACATGGTGTTGGTAGATGATAATTTTGAGACCATTGCAAAAGCCGTGAAAGAAGGACGACGTATTTTTGATAATTTGAAAAAGACGATTCTCTTTTATTTGCCAACTTGTTTAGCCCAAGGATTACTATTGCTCTTTTCATTGGTAGGAAATTTCCCATTACCTTTAACTACTGTACAAATCTTGTGGTTAAATCTAGTCGCTTCGATCACCCTTTCATACGCATTGGGTTTTGAAAAAGCAGATCAAGATGTTATGAATCGTCCACCGAGACCAATTGACGAAAAAATCCTATCAAAATATGCACTTTTGCGTATTTTATATGTTGGGATCATCATGACTATTTTAGGGTTTGTTGCAATGGATTTTGTTCCTGCTGAAGCGAAACAAACCGTTCTGATCAATGCGATGGTTTTTGGACAAGCCTTCTACATGGTTAATTGTCGAAGAGTGACTGAATTTAGTCTGACAAAAGATCTTTTTGAAAATCGGGCATTACTCTATTCGATTGGAGCGATGATCCTCTTACAAGGATTGATGTTAGTGTTCCCACCATTAAAAATTGCGATTGGGACAGTTTCGTTGACTGTCCAAGAAGCAAGCATCAGTTTACTACCTGGATTGGTTTTATTCCTTCTTGTTGAATTAGAGAAAGCTTTTGTAGGGATGACGGTAAAATCAACTCAAAAACTAGATGCATGAGCCATTTTCTTTTTAAAGAAAAGAAGCGAACAAAAATAATAAACGATCGCATCAAAGTTCTTTTGTTGCCGGTGGGGTGTCCGCCCCACTGGCTAAATCGTCATTGGGAAATTGGTAAAACAAAATTATCGATCAAACTATACAGAAAGTTATTCTATTGGTATGATAGAACAAAACAGAGGAGGAGGCGATTACATGATTGGAGGGGTGGCATTAGAGACGATTTATTGGTATACACTTTTAACTTGTGCGGGGATTGCAGTTTTTCTGCTAGTCTTTGGAGATATTTTTGATTTCGATGGTCCAATTGACCCGATACTCATTGTCCCTTGGCTAACTTTTACCAGCCTGTTTGGGTATTTAGGAGAACGCTTAACAGAATTAGATTCGCTGTTTCTATTGATTTCAAGTGGGGCGATTGCAACTGTTTTAGTGTTTTTGCTCAATTTTTATGTCCGAATGCCGATGAAAAATGCTGAAAGTACGTTGTCGGCATCAGAAAAAACTCTTGAAGGACAGATGGCGATCGTAGTTACACCCATACCATTAAAAGGGATGGGGGAGATCCAATTAAAAAGTGTGACTGGTTCGATTACGCGACCTGCATGCTTTTATGCCCCACAAAGTTCACCAGCTAAGCAAGGAGAACAGGTCTTGATCATTGAAGTAAAAGAAAGAGTTTGTTATGTAACGCCTTATGAAGGCATGCTAAAAATATGAAGGAGTGTATAAGAAATGGAAATATCAGGAGTTTATTTCGCAATTGCTATTGCAGTCTTGATCATTTTAATGTTACTGATCGTCTTTGTAGCAAAATATCAAACTGCCAAACCAGATGAAGCATTAATTATTAGCGGGAGTTATTTAGGCAGTAAAAATGTCCACGCAGATGAAAGTAATAATAAAATCAAAATCGTTCGTGGTGGCGGGGCATTTGTTTTACCAGTTTTCCAACGCTCGAATCGGATCAGTCTCTTGTCAAGCAAGTTAGATGTTTCGACGCCAGAAGTCTATACTGAACAAGGGGTACCAGTGATGTGTGATGGCACCTCGATCATCAAGATTGGTTCTTCAGTGGAAGAAATTGCGACTGCTGCAGAACAGTTTCTAGGTAAAACACGTGAGGAACTTGAAAATGAAGCAAGAGAAGTTTTGGAAGGGCATCTTCGTTCCATTTTGGGTTCCATGACTGTAGAAGAAATTTATCAAAACCGCGACAAATTTAGTCAAAGCGTTCAAGAAGTGGCATCTGTTGATTTAGCGAAAATGGGATTGATCATTGTTTCGTTTACGATCAAAGAAGTTCGTGATAAAAACGGTTACTTAGATTCTTTAGGGAAACCACGGATCGCCCAAGTGAAACGTGACGCAGATATTGCGGAAGCAGAAGCGTTAAAAGAAACACGTATTAAAAAAGCAGAAGCTGAAAAAGATTCTCAAGCAGCGGAACTACAAAGACAGACGGAAATTGCAGAATCAATCAAAGAAAAAGAATTAAAACTAGCTTCTTACAAGCAAGAACAAGATATTGCAAAAGCCAAAGCAGACCAAGCCTATAACTTGGAAAGCGCTCGGGCGCAACAACATGTTGTTGAACAAGAAATGGAAGTAAAAGTCATTGAACGACAAAAACAAATTGAATTAGAAGAAAAAGAAATCATTCGTCGTGAGAAACAATACGATTCAGAAGTGAAGAAAAAAGCCGATGCGGATCGTTATGCCAAAGAACAAGAAGCACAAGCTCAAAAGGTAAAAGAAGTAACTGAAGCCGAAGCTGAACAATTCCGCGTTGAAGCACTGGCACAAGCCGAAGCCAATAAAACCCGGTTAGCTGGTCAAGCGGAAGCGGAAGCGACTTTAGCCAAAGGAGCGGCCGAAGCTGAAGCCAAAGCCAAAATCGCAGATGCGTTCAAAGAATATGGTGAAGCAGCGGTCTTGAGTATGGTAATCGAGATGTTACCACAATTAATGAAAGAAGCAGCACAACCATTAGGAAACATTGAGAAAATCTCAGTGGTTGATACCAGTAACGGGTCAAGCGAAAATGGCGGAGCGAACCGGGTGACTAACTATGCTACCAATCTCTTAGCTTCCACTCAAGAAACGTTGAAAGAAACAACAGGATTAGATATCAAAGACATTATCGAAAATCTCTCTAATCGTGGAACGATGAAACAAGTTAATCTCTATGAAAACGGGGAACAACCCGATCAAGCAGAATAATTATCGCTAAAATTAGTTAGAAAAATAAACAAACCAGTTTCTTTCATGTTGAAGAGACTGGTTTGTTTATTTATGTATTAGCTATTTTTGTGTTTTTTGATCTGTTCTTCGACTTCTGCCAAATTTTCTCTAAGCAACGCTTCTTTTTTTTGCAGCTCAACTAAGTCTTCTACAAGCTCTTCTTTCTTTTCTGTCTCAGGTGGACGGAGAAAGAAATTGATTCCGATGGCGATAAAGGTTCCAATGAATGTGTCTAAGACTCGTTGGATCGCATATAAAGAGGATTCGCCTTGGGGAACGCTCAGGGCAATCAACAACAAAGTGGCGATTGCTGAGATGATCCCAGAATTATTATTGATTCCGTCAGATACCACGATGACGATGACCACTAGAACCGGCAGCAGAAATAATTCCACTAAAAAATCATTGTGAAAATAGTTCTTTACTAAAAAATAGATGATTCCGAGAAAGCCGCCGATTGAATTGCCAATGATTCTTGAACGACCAAAGGAAACAGTAGTGGTTAAATCTTGGCGCAAGGAAAAAACAGCTGACAATGCAGCAATCATCGGTAGTCCTCGATCAGTGACGTGGAAAAATAAAATACATAAAAAAACTGCTAATGCGCTTTTTATTGTTCGCATTCCTAAACGAAAACGGCCAAATTCCATCGCTTATTCTCCTTTTAGTCCTTTTTAATAGGATAACGAACTTTTAAAGAGATTGCTAGTTTTTAGCTAAGTCTTTTAGTATAATTCTAAGAAAAGAGAGGGGTTGCTTATGCGTATCGGAATGAGGACCGTGAAAACAGTGGTTAGTAGTATGTTGTCCATGGTTACCGCTCAAATGTTTTCATTATTGTTTTGGCCTTCAGCAGGAATCATTGCTTTGTTAAGTGTGGGCAACACGAAACGTTCAACTTTAAGAACTGGGATGTTAAGGATTACGGCATTTATTTTAGCAACTGTGATTGCTTTTATTAGTTTTTTTATTTTTGATTATACGATCTTGGGGTTTGGCTTGTTCCTACTACTGTTTATTCCTCTGACTGTTGGGTTAAAATTGACGGATGGAATTGTCGTAAATTCTGTGCTAGTCACACACTATTTAAGTGAAAAAAATATGAGTTGGTCGTTGATCGGTAATGCAGCAAGTTTAATGGCTATCGGTGTCTTTTTTGCATTAGTAGCGAATATCTATATGCCGGATATCAAAAAACAGCTACAAAAAAATCAACAATTGATCGAAGAAGAGTTTCGTATCATTTTAAACAACATGGCTGATTTCCTACTGACTGGAAGAAATACCAACAATCAACTGCTTTGTGATAAATTGTTGGCTTTCGTAAGAGAAAGTCAGAGCGATGCTAGGAAGTACCAAGAGAATTACTGGGTGAAACAAACGCAATACTATGAAACGTATTTTTCCATGCGTCGAACCCAAATCAACGTGATCAAAGATATGCAGGGGAATCTGGATCGAATCCAAGACCCGGTTCCTTATGGCAAGCATATTTACGGCTTGTTGGTTTATACTGCAGAAACTTTTTCCGAAAAAAATGATGGAAAAGAATTATTGAAGCGGATTGAAGAAGTCTACGAACTATATCGGGACATGGCTATGCCCAAAGAACGTTTAGAATTTGAAGATCGAGCAGAATTGTTTCAATTTTTGCAATCCTTTAAGAGCTTTATTGAAATCAAAGCGGAATTTTCGCAACAATCGATTGGTTAAATTATTCAGTTCAATGAATGAAATAAAGAGAAGCTGTTTAAGCATTGGGGATGTCTCCGTTGCTTAAACAGCTTTTCATGTTTTTGAAAAATTCCAGCTTATTTCAAGGAGCTTATTTTTGCCAAAGTTTTTGCATCCCATCAAGGATTTCGATGACATCGTGGGTCAGAAACAACGAACGGTTAGGGAGTTCGCCTTTAATAGTTTTGACCATATTTTCGATTTCATAATTCATGGCTTGCGCGGTGCTGCCGCTTTCGATCCATTCTTTTGTCCCGTCATTGAAGATGATCTCCGCACGATCCGCGCGAGGGTAATCGGTGATGGTGATATAGCCTTCTTTAAAGGCAACGATTCCCACTTTAGGCATTTTGGCTTGGAAAGTCAGACTGATCGTTGCTAACTCATTTTCTTTATTCCTTAAAATAGTCACTGACTGTTCATCCACACCTGTTTCAAATGGTACCATTGTTGATGCAATAACTTCTGGTTGAGAGCTCAAAAAGAAACGAGCAAACGAGACGGCATATGTCCCAATATCTAATAAAGCACCACCAGCTAATTCAGGATTGAAAAAGCGATTGGTTGGGTCGGGATCTTTATAGCTGCCAAATGGTGCTTGAATCATTTTTAATGCCCCAAGCTTGTTTGTATCGATCAAAGAACGTAACTGTTGATACAATGGCATATTGAAAATCGTCATCGCTTCTGCTAACACTAGATTCTTTTCTTCTGCTAATTTCATTGCTTCGGTCAGTTCTTTTTTATTCATGGTGATCGCTTTTTCACATAAAACATGCTTATTCGCTGCTAATGCTTCCATGATATGTTGACTATGTTGACGATTGGGAACGGCAATATAAATAATATCGATTTCTTGGTCATTAAGCATTTCTTGATAACTACCATATGCTTTAGGAATATGATAGCGTTGTGCAAATGCTTCTGCTTTATCTATTGTTCGTGAAGCAACTGCTGCCAACTCGCTTGTTTCTTGGTCAAAATGTTCCGCAAACTCATGTGCAATATTTCCTAAGCCAATGATTCCCCATTGATACTTTTTCATACTTCAAAACTCCTTCTCGTGTTATATTTAATATAGTGAATGAAATGAAAAAATGCCATTGTCCTTGTTTAATTATACCAAATGAATCGTTAAAATTTGTGTTAGAGTACTTTAATAAGAAAAAGTAAAGCCGTAGTGAATTTTTTTGAAATTTAAGTAAAATGAGTAGAGGGGGAAACTTTTATGCATCAAGTTTATGTTGATTTGATTCTTAGTGTATTACTGGAACAGTACGCAACAGAAAAGAATTTTTTAGAGGACTATTTAGTAATTGACGAAGCGCAGTGGGAAGGCTGGAAACGAGGAGAGAAGAACCTTCCATCTGAAACCATGCAGAAAATCAAAAACCTGTTTACTGATTATGAATGGATGCTTACGCAAAAGATTTTACGACAAACGATCATTTTCCCTGAAAAAAGGACGACTGCAGTGGCAGAGTATAAACAAATCAAAACGAGAATCGCTCAAAAATGGTTAACGGATGGTCCTGCCAAAGTCGAATTGATTCCATTAAAAAACGATCAATATCTTACAGGGTTCCTTGACTTGAAGGTAAGTATTAATTATGATGAATGGGGTTATGACGACATCTTGAACTTTCGATTACCTGCAGACGTTCAAAGACAGATCGAAGGCGAGAAATTGGAACTGTTGGATTGGGTAAACGAGAATTTGGAAGAAACCTATGTTCATGAAAAAAATGAACATAAAAAGGAATGAGAGGATTTTTAAGAGTGAATAAAGTTTTAGGGTTTGGAGCAGTTGTGATCATGGTTGCCGCAATGGGGTACATCTTTGTAAGCGAGCAACACATGAAATCTGACGTCCAAGCAGAAAATCAAACAACTGAACAAGTAACCAAACAGACAACAAAGAGTTCCAAAGAAACTAAAGTGAAGGATTCAACCAAAAAAAGTGAAGATCTACCAAAGGTTCAATCGACCGATTGGGATCTTGTCTTGGTAGGACCTGATCATAAAATCGAAAAAGAAATCAATGAAGACACGCAACTGGCATCACTGCCCAATGGTTATTTGATCGATAAACGTATCGAATCCCATTATGAAGATTTTGCGAAAGCAGCACAATCTGCAGGGTTTCCTTTAGTGATGGTCTCCGCATATCGTTCGGTTGCAGCACAGCAACAGGTGTTTACACAAAATGTCCAAGAAGTGATGAGTAGTCAACATGTTTCAGAAGAAGAGGCGACAGCAATCACGAAACAAACAATCACCGTCCCTGGACATAGCGAACATCATACAGGCTTAGCGGTCGATGTAGTGGATGAAAATTGGTATAATAATTATCCTTCACAGCTTTTAGAGGCAAGTTATGGAGATCAACCAGGGGCAAAATGGATTGCTGAAAATGCGCCTAAATATGGATTTATCATACGTTATCCTAAAGATCGTCAAGATATTACAAAAATCACGTATGAACCATGGCACCTACGTTATGTTGGAGAAGAAAGTGCGGCCTATATTTCGAAACATGATATCACATTAGAAGAATACTTAGAACAATTACAAAAGAAATAGGAGTAGTGAATGGCCAAAAAAAAATGGAAGAAACAAAAACGTAATTCATTACGCTTGATTGCTGTGATTTTTGGTGGAATATTGTTGATGATAGCTTTTGTTCTCTCTTTACGAGGCTTGTCAGCGCCTATTGTTGGGCAAGAACAGAATAACAATGAGGCACAAACACATCAACAATTTATTGATCGATTAGCTCCTCATGCGAAAGAATTACAAACCGGCTATGGCGTTCTCCCAAGTATCATTTTAGGTCAGGCAATTCTTGAATCAAACTGGGGCGAGAGTACGTTAGCCAGTCAATACAATAATCTTTTTGGAATTAAAGCATATGGTGATCAAAAAAAGGTCAATTTAGAAACAAAGGAATTTGTGAATGAAGAATGGGTCACGATCCAAGGAGATTTTCGCGTGTATGATTCATGGGAACAATCGATGGACTCTCACACACAACTTTTTGTGAATGGGGTAGATTGGAATCCAGCATTATATGAAAAAGTGATCACGGCTACGAACTATCGTGAAGCTGCCCAAGCACTGCAAGACGCAGGCTACGCAACTGACCCTTCCTACGCACAAAAAATTATCCAAGTCATTGAAACCTATCACTTGGATCAATATGATCAATAACTATGAAAAAGGGAGTGGCAAGATGGCAGAGCAATTTACCCCTGAAATTATGACCGAGTTACGAAAAGATATCGTTAGAGTACCGGAGGTCATTATGGAGGCAAGTGGTATTAAGATTTTTGGAAAACTGATCCGATCGATTATTTTTACTACTGATATAGCAATTGTCCGGAATACAAATGCAAATGCCGTGATTGCTGTGTACCCATTTACTCCGCATCCTGCAATCACTAAAAGTATTATCGAAGCAGCAGACATTCCAGTATTTTCAGGTGTTGGCGGAGGTCTAACGCAAGGCACGCGCTCTTCTTACATGAGCTTATTCGCTGAAGCGCAAGGATCGTTAGGAGTCGTTTTAAATGCACCCACACCACTTGAAACAGTTCAAGAAGTTTGTCGTGCAGTGGATATCCCAGTGATTAGTACAGTGACATCGAAATATACAGAAATCGATGAAAAATTGGCAGCAGGTATTACGATCATCAATATCAGTGCAGGGAAAGAAACAACTGAAACGGTAAAATTTTTCCGAGAAAAGTATCCGGAACTACCGATTATTGCTACTGGTGGTCCAACAGATCAAAGCATCTTGGATACGATCAAAGCTGGAGCGAACGCTATTACCTATACTCCTCCAAGTAACGGGGAATTATTTAGTCGTAAAATGGAAAAGTATCGACAACTTGAAAAGCAAGAGGAATCATAATAATCAAAAACAAGTCAAAAAAGAGAAAAAATCGTGGCACTCACGTAAATTCTCTTTTTTCTCTTTATTTCTGTCATAAATACCGAACAACCTTGCTGAGTGAGATCAAAAATATTAGATTTTAGAAAAAAATAGTGAAAGTTGGTTGTCACTTTCTGAAACAGATGTTAAACTGTTTTCATCGTTTGGAACAAAAGCTAACATTAAAAGTGCCAAACAACGATTATGAATGCTTGAACCAATCAACATATTTTATTAAAGCTACTTCTAGACTACTTGAGCAAAATAGATCACTATTTTGTTTCTTAAGAGGATCGAAGGAACGTAGTGATATAGCCCACTTATATATCGTCATGATAAGGATGACAGTTTCTAGCCAGCACCGTAAATGCTGGACTATAAGTGAAAGAGTGTCTTGCACCCTTTTTACTTATTTAGTAAAAGGGTTTTTTTGTTTAAAAAGCAGGCATTTTTGCGTATTTCGCACGAGCTTGAAACCTTGAAAGGGTGATCCATGAGGTCGAATAGTGGTTAGCTTTGATATCAATAAATGAAAAAGGGGAAAATAAAGTGAAAGAATTAGTGGAACGTATTCAAAAAGATGGCCGTGTGCTAGGTGAAGGCGTCTTAAAAGTAGATAGCTTTGTGACGCATCAAGTGGATCCGGTATTAATGGAACAAATAGGCCAACGATTTGCGGAAGTTTTCAAAGATCAAGGAATCACTAAAGTGGTAACGATTGAAGCTTCTGGAATTGCACCAGCTTTATTTGTGGCACAGACATTAAATGTACCAATGATTTTTGCCAGAAAAGCCAAAAGCTTGACGATGGATGAAGAATTGCTGACTACTTCTGTTTATTCCTTTACAAAACAAGTGACTAGTACGATTTCTATCTCTCGTAAATTTTTATCTGCAGAGGACAAGGTTTTAATCATTGATGATTTCTTAGCGAACGGTCAAGCGGCGAAAGGGTTGGTTGAATTGTGCCGCCAAGCAGGTGCAGGAGTCGAAGGGATCGGCATCCTGATTGAAAAATCGTTCCAAGATGGCCGTCAGCTATTAGAAGAAATGGGCTTGAAAGTTGTTTCATTGGCACGAATTGCGGCATTATCCAACGGACAAGTTGAATTTCTTGAGGAGGATGCATAAAGGTGGAGAAAGAAACAAAAAATGGCCAAGCCGCAGTATTAGGTTTACAACATCTCTTAGCAATGTATGCTGGGGCAGTTGCTGTTCCTTTGCTGATCGGTACGGGACTAGGGTTTAATCAAGAGCAAATGACGTACTTGATCTCGATTGATATTTTTATGTGTGGCTTAGCAACATTATTACAATTGACGGTTAATCGTTTTTTTGGTATTGGGTTGCCAGTTGTTTTAGGTTGTGCCATTCAAGCAGTTGCACCACTGATCCTAATTGGGAGCGACCAAGGTGTTGGGGCAATTTATGGTTCGATTATCGCTTCTGGTATTTTTGTTGTTTTAGTGTCTGGATTTTTCTCAAAGATCAAACGATTATTTCCGCCGATCGTGACTGGGACGGTCATTACCGTGATTGGGTTGACGTTGATTCCAGTTGCAATCGAAAAAATGGGCGGTGGCGATTCATCTGCGACTAATTTTGGAAATCAAACCAATTTATTGCTAGCTTTCGTTACAATTGCACTGATCGTCGGAGTACAAATGTTAGCTAAAGGGTTTGTTCGCTCAATTGCTGTACTGATCGGTTTAGTTGGCGGGAGTATTTTAGCTGCTGTACTGGGAATGGTGGATTTAAGTGCGATTGGTCAAGCACCTGTTTTTCACGTGCCTCAACCTTTTTATTTTGGAAAACCAACTTTTGATGTCTGGTCGATCTTGTTGATGATCATTATTTCTATTGTGAGTATGGTAGAGTCAACAGGTGTTTACTTTGCGCTAGGGGATATCACTGGACAAAAAGTGGGCGAAGAAGAATTGAAAAAAGGCTATCGTGCCGAAGGTCTGGCGGTTATTTTAGGTGGGATTTTCAATACTTTCCCTTACACTGGTTTTTCTCAAAATGTTGGGCTAGTCCAACTTTCTGGTATCAAGACAAGAAAACCAATTTATTTCTCTGCAATTTTTTTGATTATTCTTGGATTATTTCCTAAAATAGGTGCTTTAGCACAAATCATTCCAGAGCCAGTTCTAGGTGGCGGTATGTTAGTCATGTTTGGGATGGTTGCTGTTCAAGGTATTCGGATGTTGATGGAAGTTGATTTTACGAATGACAAAAATCTCTTGATTACTGCTGTTTCGATTGGTTTTGGCTTAGGATTCAATATTATGCCGACTTTATTTAGCCAATTACCCCCAACAGTTCAAATGTTTACGGGGAATGGGATCGTCATGAGTAGCGTGACAGCGATCGTTTTGAATCTTGTTTTTAACGGGTTGAAAAAAGATGAAGAGATTATTGAAGAAGCATTAGCAAAAAAATAACTTGAATCGTCCTAAAAATGAGACTGAGACAAAAGTAATATCTTCGAAAAATAAGCAGGGATTGACCAAAAAGTTGAAAAGCAAATTTTGGAAATTCCTGCTTATTTCTTGACGCTAAATACCTTTGTCTCAACCTCGTTCTAGTTTATTTCTTTATGTATACGCTAAAATCAATATTCTATACTTATTATATGCTATTTATGCTATGCAAAAGAGGAACCCCGCTCTGATTTATCTGGTTGTTTACTTTTTTCAGGTTGTTTCCCTTGACTTACAATTTCACTTTGTTTTTCCTTCGCATTTTCTTTTAGATCAATAAATGTACTTTGACCCCTCATTGTTGCAAATTCCTTTTTTTGGTCAGCTAAATTTTGAACTATTTTTATTGAATTCTTAATTTTTTCCGAAAGTATTTTATTCGAATTTTCTAAGTTTGTCAAATCATCCTTGAATTTGGGATCAATTTGTTGGGTTACTTGTGTATTTTTAGATAAATGATTCACCTCATTCATCAAAGTTTTGAGATTCGTTTTTAAAGCATTAAGCTCAGCCTGTTTTTCTTGACTTATGGGTAACATTTTATCTATTGCTGCTTCACTCTCCATTATATATGCTGCTTTATCTACAGATATCGTACTCAATTCTTTATTATAAGTTACTATATTTTGATCTTTTGTGTCTAATTTTTTCGTTAAATCTCTCTTCTCTCCTGTAAAATACACTATAATTTTATTGAAAAATGACGAATTATCTATTTCATTTATTTGATTTTTTATGTTCTTTCGGCTCTCTTTTTCATTACTTAATTTATCTTGGATTCTAGACTCTTTTTTATCTAGCAGGGACATTTTATGTTTATTATCTTTAACATACTGCACAGTGTTTGTGATTTCCTCAAATTGGTTTTCTTTGAGTTTTCCATTTTTATCAGGACTGTTAGTCGTTAAGTTATTGTATTTTGCTTCTAACTGGTTGTTTGACTTTTTAAAATTGTCCATATACACCTTAATTTTTTTATCATCAGGTTCTTCTCTTTGTTCTCTCAGTGCTTGTAACGTGCCCAAATTAGCCGCTGCTTGTTCTGTCTCTTTCGCTTTTTGCTGTCGTTGTACTTTGGGTTTATTTATGTTTTCCATATGATTGTATCTGTTTTTGGCATATTTAAGTTTTTCTGATATTTTTAATGCTTCATTGCCAAAAGGATCGGATATCCGAGCATGCTGCATTTCCAATTTATACACTTGTACTTTTGCTTCATCTATTTCTTTTGCGCTAAATGCTGATTGATCCTTTTCTTCTTGATGATGACTTTTCATATATTCCAAGCATTTATTTTCTTTTTCGTAGTTTTCTTTCGCCACTTTGCTCGCTGATGAATATTCATGTTTCACATTAAGGGCTTGTTTTGCTTTTTCAGTTATTTTTCTTTGACTGTTAATCTCATCTTTTGTAAAGTGAAACCCTTCATACCATTCTTTCATCTCTTCACTCCTCTATTTTTATTCATAGTTCAATCTTAACACGTTAAGATTATAGTTATATTCTAATAATTTCTTTTGTTAGGAAAAGATGAAAAACTACTCTTTTCTTCTACTTGTATAATGGATAATTACATAAATCTATACAAAGGATATGATAGTTCCCACGAAATTTATTGTTTCCATTTACAAAAACATACTAAGATTAGAGAGTGGGACAATAGTCAGAAAAAATCTGATTATTGTCCCATTTTTTTTTGATTTTAAGGCACACAAAAAGCACACAACCTTGTATGATTCAAGTGCTTAAACAAAAATCAAAGGAGTGTGCTTTATGTTTAAAAATAATACCATCAACCAAACAACTTTACCACTAGATGTAGAACATTTACTGATGCCGCCTTTATGCGGATGAAAGACGATTATATGCGAAATGGACAGCTCAAACCAGGTTATCATTTACAAATCACCACCGAAAATCAGTATGTTTTGAGCTATGAATTATTTCCGAATCCCACAGACACCAAAATATTGAAGCCATTTTTAGATAGTTTTTTAGACCAACATAAGGAGTTGCCGGAGTACATTGTGGCAGATGCAGGGTATGGTAGCGAAGAAATTTACATGTATATCAACGATGTTCTACATATAACTCCCTTGATTACCTATGGCAGTTATTACAAAGAAAATAAAAAGAAGGACAAGGAGAATCCGTTTAACGTGGAGAATTGGCGTTATCTTGAAGAACAAGACCCCGGCGAATCGTCCGGTACCGTTCAAAAATTATAGTCGCAGAAAAGAGAAAGGCGGCTTTATTCGAGATTTCAAAATCTATGAATGTGAGGATTGTCGGAACTGTCCAGTTCGTCGTCAATGTACGCGTGTGAAAAGTGAACAAAAGCGAAAAATTCAAGTAAATAATAATTGGCGCTATTTCAAAGCAGAATGCAGAAAAAAGCTTCTAGAGGAGAAAACTGGTTCGATTTATCGGAAACGAAAAATGGATGTCGAACCCGCATTCGGATATCTGAAGGCTCACTTGGCGTTCCATCGTTTCCATTTGCGTGGGAAACAAGGAGCAACGATAGATATTGGTTTGGCACTGATGGCATTAAATTTAAGGAAATAAGGAAAATATATGGAGAGGAAAGTGCGCATAACAGAAAAAATAAGTTCGATTTTGACAATAAACATCAAAATCGAACTTATTTTCTTTTTGAGAAAGAACGATTGTCTCACTCTCGTTTTTTTGCTGATATAAATACCGAACATTAAAGCTGAAAATCTTTATAATATTCGAAAATTCTTTGACATCAAAAAAATCGATTGCTAAAATATGAATGTGAAAGTAGAGAAAGGAGAAATGTATGACAATCAAGGTTGCGGTAATTATGGGGAGTACATCTGATTGGGAAACGATGAAAAATACTTGCGAGATTCTAGAAGAGTTTGAGGTGGCTTATGAAAAGAAAGTCGTCTCTGCGCATCGTACACCTGATCTGATGTTTCAGTATGCCAAAGAAGCACGAGCAAGGGGAATCAAAGTAATCATTGCTGGAGCAGGTGGAGCCGCTCATCTGCCAGGAATGATGGCTTCTCAAACAACCTTACCAGTAATTGGCGTTCCGGTACAAACACGAACATTGAACGGATTAGATTCGCTATTATCTATTGTCCAGATGCCTGGTGGTGTTCCTGTGGCAACGACGGCGATTGGAAAAGCGGGGGCAATTAACGCTGGACTACTTGCGGTTGAGATGCTTTCAATGTATGATTTAAAGTTGGAGGCTAAGTTAGCGAAAAGACGGTTAATGTTAGCTGAAACTGTGATAGAAAGTAGTGATCAACTTGGTTAAACCTTTGTTGCCTGGATCAACGATCGGAATTGTCGGTGGCGGACAATTAGGACTGATGATGGCGATCAGTGCAAAAGAAATGGGCTTTAAAGTCGGGGTTCTTGATCCTGTAACGAATTGTCCAGCAGCTCAAGTAGCTGATTGGTATATTCAAGGAACATACGATGATACTTTTGCATTGGAAGAACTTGCTAGACGAACAGATGTTATCACGTATGAATTTGAAAACGTCAGTGTGGAAGCATTAAATGCCATTTCCTCTATGTCGTTTATTCCTCAAGGAACTGATTTATTAGCGATCACCCAAGATCGTCTTTTAGAAAAATCTTTTTTAGAAACGAATAATATCGTTATTGCCCCTTATGCGACAATTGTAAGTCCAACCGATATTCAAGATGCCATTGATGGTATTGGTTATCCTTGTGTGTTGAAAACGACACGAGGTGGATATGACGGCAAGGGACAATACGTCTTGAAAAGTCGGGCAGACCTTGCGCCAGCAATGGATTTACTAAGGGAAGGGACCTGTGTATTGGAAGCATGGATTCCCTTTGAAAAAGAAATCTCGATCTTAGTTGCTGGAAACGGACAAGGGGATTATAGTACATTTCCAGTGGTCGAAAATATCCACCGTAACAACATTTTACATGAAACGATTGCACCAGCAGCAATCGCTGATGAGGTTGTTGAAGAAGCAGAGCGGATTGCTCGAGTCATCGCTGAAGGAATGAGCTTATCTGGCGTACTTTGCATTGAAATGTTTTTAACAAAAACTGGTGGTTTATATGTGAATGAATTAGCACCACGACCTCACAACTCGGGACATTACTCCATTGAAGCATGCTCGATGAGTCAATTTGATGCCCATATTCGGGGAATATGTGGTTGGCCATTAAGTAAAAAAGTCCGTTTATTGAGTGAGGCAGTGATGGTCAATGTATTGGGCGAGCAGTTATTAGAAAGCTATCATTTGATCGATAAAAAACCAGATTGGCAATTTCATTTTTATGGGAAAGCACAAGCGAAAAAGGGTCGTAAAATGGGGCATATTACTATCGTAACTGAAGACATTCAACAAACTTTGGATGAAATAAAGAAAACCAATATTTGGGATTAAAGGAGAAAAATTGATGTTAGAACGTTATACACGACCTGAAATGGGCAATATCTGGACAGAACAAAACAAATACCAAGCTTGGCTGGAGGTAGAAATTTTAGCTGACGAAGCATGGGCAGAATTAGGAGAAATTCCTAAAGAAGATGTCAAAAAAATTCGTGAACATGCATCTTTTGATATTGAACGTATTTTGGAAATTGAAAAGGAAACACGTCACGACGTTGTTGCCTTTACTCGAGCAGTTTCTGAAACATTAGGCGAAGAACGTAAGTGGGTCCACTACGGCTTAACGAGTACTGATGTCGTGGATACAGCTTATGGCTATCAAATCAAACAAGCAAATGATCTTTTACGAGATGATTTGAAACGTTTTACGGCAATTATTGGTGAAAAAGCTAAAGAACATAAGTACACAGTGATGATGGGAAGAACGCATGGCGTTCATGCTGAACCAACGACATTTGGCTTGAAATTAGCTACTTGGTATTCAGAAATGAAACGAAATATTGAACGTTTTGAGCATGCAGCCAAAGGTGTTGAAGCAGGTAAGATATCAGGAGCGGTAGGAACATTTGCGAACATTCCGCCATTTATTGAAGAATATGTGTGTGAAAAATTAGGGATTCGTCCGCAAGAGATATCTACGCAAGTGCTCCCACGTGATCTCCACGCAGAGTACTTTGCGACTATGGCATTGATTGCTACCAGCATCGAACGTTTTGCAACAGAAATCCGTGGTTTGCAAAAATCAGAAACGAGAGAAGTAGAAGAGTTCTTCGCTAAAGGACAAAAAGGGTCTTCAGCAATGCCTCATAAACGAAACCCAATCGGTTCAGAAAACATGGCTGGACTTGCTCGAGTGATTCGTGGTCATATGGTCACAGCCTATGAAAATGTTTCGTTGTGGCATGAAAGAGATATCTCTCATTCGTCAGCAGAACGAATCATTTTACCTGATACAACAATTTTATTGGACTATATGTTGAATCGTTTTGGAAATATCGTAAAAAATCTGACGGTCTTTCCTGAGAATATGAAACGTAACATGGAAGCTACTTTTGGCTTGATCTATAGTCAACGTGTGATGTTGAAACTGATTGACAAAGGTATGACAAGAGAAGAAGCTTACGACTTGGTTCAACCTAAAACAGCTTATGCATGGGATCATCAAGTTCAATTTAGACCTTTACTTGAAGAGGATCCAACGGTTACTTCTGTTTTAACAAAAGAAGAGATCGATGACGCATTTGACTACCATCATCACTTGAAAAATGTGGATGTGATCTTTGACCGTGTTGGTTTAGGAGAAAAAGACAAATAATCAAAATGAGTGGCTTGCTTCGGATTGCTAGAAGCAGCCACTCTTTTACTGAAATGTAATAAAAAAGAACCTTGACACAAATAACTCAACTGGTCGGGGTTCTTTTTAGCTATTTTGATTCATTTCATGATGTTGCTTGATAATAGCATGAGAAAACTATCCGTAAAGGGCTTGAGCGGAATAGTTAAAATGTTTAGTATGAAGCAAACTCAATAATTCTTCGATAAAAGTATAATCGAATTCTTGCTGATCATAAGTGACTTGGATACGATAATGATTTTTGAATAATTTTTGTTCGTGTATCTGACTGATCACGAGTTGATGTTCAGAAAATGTTTGATATTCAAATGTGCGCTTTCGACACTCAGTATGGCGCTTTGCCGCACGACGGATTTTTCTGAAGGTATAAAAACTCGTATCTTTATTACATAAGTAGACATCTTTGATAGACAACAGGTCATTATATAAACGTGACGTTTCCTCGGGCGATAAATCCATTAAAAAACATTGGGCACAAACTGCGGCCTCTTCCATTTCGCTACCTCCTTGAATTCCTTGAATAAATATCCAGAATCATTCTAATCCTACTATAGCATCAATTATTATAGGTGTAAACGCTTATTATTTTTCCAGGGAAGAATTTTTTGATTAAACACGAACATTAGACAATTTTAATGCTATAAATGTACATGTTTTTATTGAACAGGATAAAAACACTTGTTAAAATTTAAAGTGAAAAGACGAACGAAAAAATAATATTTGTTGTGATCGTCAAGAATTTAAGGAGATGCCGAAATGGAACAGAAAGATTTGCTGTATGAAGGAAAAGCCAAAAAAATGTACCATACTTCAGATGAACAGGTGATTTGGGTGGAATACTTGGACCAAGCTACCGCTTTAAATGGCTTGATGAAAGACCAAGTAAATGGAAAAGGGGAACTGAACAATCAAATCACAAGTAAAGTCTTCCATTATTTATCCGAACAAGGGATTGCCAATCACTTTATTCAACAAATCGGAAAAAACGAACAATTAGTGAAAAAATTAAATATTCTTCCCTTAGAAGTGGTAGTCAGAAATAGTGCAGCTGGTAGTTTTTCAAAACGGTTGGCGATTCCTGAAGGACAAAAATTACCCACACCAATTGTCGAATTTTATTACAAAGACGATCAATTAGATGATCCATTTATCAATGATGAACATGTGCTGTTTTTACAAATTGCAGATGAAGCTGAAATTACTGAATTAAAGACACAGGCTAGAAAAATCAATCATTTGTTAATCCAACTATTTGAGAAAATCGATTTACAGTTAATTGATTTCAAACTGGAATTTGGGAAAACAGCTACGGGCGAAATCGTATTAGGAGATGAAATTTCGCCTGACACTTGTCGATTATGGGATCTGAAAACAAACGAACACATGGACAAAGATGTTTATCGACGAAAAATTGGGGAGATTGTCCCAGTATATCAAGAAGTTTTGACACGTTTAACACAAGTTGGTTTATGAGAGGGGAAAATGAAATGTATTTTGTAAAAGTTTATGTCACCTATAAAGATTCTGTATTAGATCCTCAAGGAGAAGCAGTGAAAAATGCGGTCCATCGTTTGGGATATGAAACTGTTGAAGATATCCGAATCGGTAAATATTTTGAGATCCAAGTTTCAGCAGAAGCTAGCGCAGTAGAGGAAACGATTGAAGGAATTTGTGACAAACTATTAGCTAACGTCAACATGGAAACGTATCGTTATGAAATCGAACAATTGGAGGGAATCTAGCATGAAATTTGCCGTGATTGTCTTTCCTGGTTCGAACTGTGATGCGGATATGCTGTGGGCAATTCGTGACATTGTGGGAGTAGAAGCTGAGTATGTTCGTTACGATGAAACCTCTCTACAAGGCTATGACGGCGTATTGCTCCCTGGTGGTTTTTCTTATGGCGATTACTTACGCTGTGGAGCTATTGCGCGTTTTTCAGCTATCATGAAAGAAGTTGTTCGTTTTGCGGAGGAAGGAAAACCAGTCTTTGGTACATGTAATGGGTTTCAAATCCTTACAGAAGCGGGTCTTCTTCCAGGCGTGTTAAAAAAAAATGATTCTTTGCGCTTCATTTGCAAAACTGTTCCTTTGAAAGTTAACAACCAGACAGCCTTTACTTCGGAGTATGAAACCGATGAGATCATTCAGCTGCCTGTCGCTCATGGCGAAGGAAATTATTTTTGCGATGATCAAACGTTGCAAGAGTTAAAAGCCAATAATCAAATCGTTTTTACTTACGCTGAGAATATCAATGGTAGTGTCGCAAATATTGCAGGGATCACCAATAAAGCAGGAAATGTGTTGGGAATGATGCCTCATCCAGAACGGGCAATGGAGGCGTTACTAGGATCAGAAGACGGAAAACGATTTTTTGCATCGATGTTAAAAAATTTTGGAAAGGTGACTGTCTAAGATGAAAACACGTAATGAACCAAGTCCCTTAGAGATCAAAGAAAAGAAAATTTATGCTGAATGGGGATTGACAGATGAAGAATATCGAATGATCGAAGAAGATATATTGGGGAGAATGCCTAACTACACCGAAACAGGTTTGTTTTCAGTCATGTGGAGTGAACATTGTTCTTACAAAAATTCTAAACCGATTTTACGAAAATTCCCAACAAGTGGACCGCATGTTCTTCAAGGTCCAGGAGAAGGAGCTGGTATCGTGGATATCGGTGATGGTCAAGCAGTTGTGTTTAAAGCGGAAAGTCATAATCACCCTTCAGCAGTAGAACCTTATGAAGGAGCGGCAACCGGTGTTGGTGGGATCATCCGTGATATTTTCAGTATGGGTGCACGTCCGATTGCTTTACTTGACTCCTTACGTTTTGGCGAGTTAGACCAACCACGAACCAAGTACTTATTGGAAGAAGTAGTCGCAGGGATTTCTGGGTATGGTAATTGTATCGGAATACCGACGGTTGGAGGAGAAGTAGCGTTTGATCCTTGTTATGAAGGGAATCCGTTAGTTAATGCCATGTGTGTAGGATTGATCGATCACAAAGACATTCAAAAAGGGCAAGCTTCTGGTGTGGGTAATTCGATCATGTATGTCGGTGCGAAAACAGGACGCGACGGCATTCACGGTGCGACTTTTGCTTCAGAAGAGTTCAGTCAAGAAGAAGAACAGCAACGTTCCGCAGTTCAAGTAGGCGATCCTTTTATGGAAAAACTATTACTTGAAGCTTGCTTAGAATTGATCCTGGAACATGCGGACATTTTAGTAGGGATCCAAGACATGGGCGCTGCTGGATTGGTTTCTTCAAGTTCGGAAATGGCATCAAAAGCTGGATCTGGTTTGATTTTGACATTAGACGATGTGCCACAACGAGAAACAAATATGACTCCTTACGAAATGATGCTTTCAGAATCACAGGAACGAATGTTGATTTGTGTAAAAGCTGGGGCAGAGGAAAGAGTCAAAGAATTGTTTAAAAAATATGATTTGGATGCTGTTACGATTGGAGAAGTCACCGATGATGGCTTGTATCGCTTGTACCATCATGGGGAAGAAGTGGCTAACTTACCAGTTGATGCCTTAGCCGAAGATGCACCTGTTTATGAAAAGGCAGTGCAAGAACCCGCTCGAATCGAAAAATTTAAACAGTTAGGGCAATATCAACCAGTCATTGAAGATGCGAATCAATTATTGCTAGATTTATTGAAACAACCGACAATAGCTTCAAAACATGCGATTTATGAAACCTATGATTCTCAAGTACAAACCAATACAGTAGTTTCCCCTGGAAGTGATGCTGCCGTATTGCGTATTCGTGGAACTGAAAAAGCAATTGCTATGACGACTGACTGTAATGCCCGCTACCTTTACTTAAACCCCGAGATAGGTGGCCAAATTGCTGTTGCAGAGGCTGCCAGAAACATTGTAGCTAGTGGCGGACGTCCATTGGCGATCACAGACTGCTTGAATTATGGTTCTCCTGATAAGCCAGAAGTATTTTGGGAACTGGTCAAATCAGCAGACGGGATTGCCAAAGCATGTGAAGTCTTTGCGACACCTGTGATCTCCGGGAATGTTTCTTTATACAATGAAACGGATGGCAAAGCGATTTATCCTACCCCGATGATCGGCATGGTCGGGTTGATCAAAGACCACCAACACATCACCACTCAATCTTTCAAAATGGCGGATGATTTGATTTATCTTGTTGGTGAAACTTATGACGATTTCAATGGTAGTGAATTGCAAAAAATGCAATTAGGAAAAATTGAAGGGGACATCGAGCATTTTGATCTATTGACGGAACAACAAAACCAAGAAAGTCTACTGGCGGCTATTCAAGCAGGAGTGGTAACCAGTGCGCATGATTGTTCGGAAGGCGGTTTGGCTGTGGCGTTGGCTGAAGCAGCTTTTGGTACCCAATTGGGATTAGATGTCACAGTAAATCTGACGACAGCACAACTTTTTTCAGAGACACAATCAAGATTTGTGGTCACCATCCTTCCAGAAGATCGTGAGGAATTTGAACGTTTGATGGGCGAAAAAGCAAGTTGTATCGGTAAAGTGACTGAGTCAAGTAATATCGTGATCCAAGCAATTGATGGGGAAATCCATCTAGCTGTTACAACAGCTAAAAAATGCTGGGAGGACGCAATCGAATGTCTTATGAAGTAAAAAGTTTAAATGAAGAATGTGGGGTGTTTGGTGTCTGGGGACATCAAGAAGCATCTAGCGTAACGTATTTTGGGCTTCATAGTCTTCAGCACCGTGGTCAAGAAGGTGCTGGGATCGTTTCAAATGATCAAGGGAAACTAGTAGGACACCGGGATCTAGGTTTACTCTCAGAAGTTTTCAAAGATCAAAGAAAGCTAGCTGCACTCTCTGGACAAGCAGCGATTGGACATGTGCGTTATGCTACAGCAGGTAATGGTAGTGTGGACAATATCCAACCCTTTTTATTTAAATTTTATGACCAGTCAATCGGTCTAGCTCACAATGGTAATCTTACGAATGCCCGTTCGTTGAGAACGTCGTTAGAAAAAGACGGTGCGATTTTCCATTCCAATTCAGATACAGAGATTTTGATGCATTTGATTCGTCGAAGTAAAAAAACAACATTGCTCGATCGTTTAAAAGAAGCATTAAATGAAGTGAAAGGCGGATTTGCCTATTTGCTTTTAACAGAAGATGCCATGATCGCCGCTCTTGATCCGAATGGTTTTCGACCTTTGGCAATCGGTCAAATGAAAAATGGTGCATATGTGATTGCTTCTGAAACTTGTGCACTGGAAGTCATCGGTGCGCGGTTTATTCGAGATGTTCGTCCAGGGGAAGTAGTGATCATTGATGACTCAGGCTACACGATCGATACTTATACGACCGAAACCCAGTTAGCGATTTGTTCCATGGAATATATCTACTTTGCACGACCAGATTCAAATATCGCTGGTGTCAATGTACACACTGCTCGTAAAAATATGGGGAGAAATTTAGCACAGGAAGCGCCAATTGATGCTGACATGGTTGTAGGTGTTCCAAATTCTTCGCTATCAGCAGCCAGTGGCTATGCCGAAGCTAGTGGCATCCCTTATGAGATTGGACTAGTAAAAAATCAATACATTGCCAGAACCTTTATTCAACCTACACCAGCGTTAAGGGAACAGGGTGTCAGGATGAAACTTTCGGCTGTCAGTGGAGTTGTTAAAGGCAAACGAATCGTGATGGTGGATGATTCGATCGTTAGAGGAACAACGAGCCGGCGAATCGTACGTCTATTAAAAGAAGCAGGAGCAAAAGAGGTTCATGTACGAATTGCTTCACCACCGTTAAAATATCCTTGTTTTTACGGCATCGATATTCAAACGAGAAAAGAACTAATTGCAGCGAATCATAGTATCGAAGAAATCAGACAATGTATCGAAGCAGATTCATTGGAATTTTTGAGTGAGGATGGATTGATCCAAGCAATCGGATTAAAAGAAGCAGCTCCTTATTCTGGGTTATGTATGGCTTATTTTAATGGTGATTATCCGACGCCTTTATACGACTATGAAGAAAAATACCGTGAATCATTGAAAGAAAAAGTATCTTTTTTTTAAATAAAGGAGGAAGTAACATGAGCAATGCCTATGCGAATGCTGGTGTGGATGTAGAAGCTGGCTATGAAGTAGTAGAACGAATCAAGAAACACGTGAAAAAAACAGAGCGACTAGGGGTAATGGGTGCTTTAGGCGGTTTTGGTGGCTGTTTTGATTTAAGTTCTTACCAATTAAAAGAACCAGTTTTGGTATCAGGGACAGATGGGGTAGGAACAAAATTGTTAGTAGCCATCGAAGCGGATCAACATGAAACGATCGGAATCGATTGTGTGGCGATGTGTGTCAATGATATTTTAGCTCAAGGTGCGGAACCTTTATATTTCTTAGACTATTTAGCTACTGGAAAAAATGATCCACGAAAATTAGAAAAAGTCGTCGCTGGCGTGGCGGATGGTTGTGTAGCAGGTAATCTTGCGTTGATCGGTGGCGAAACCGCAGAGATGCCAGGGATGTACGCGGAAAATGAGTATGATCTTGCTGGTTTTGCAGTTGGGGTTGCAGAAAAGTCGCAATTGATCACAGGAAGTGAAATCGAAGTTGGTGATGTTCTGTTAGGCTTACCTTCTAGCGGGATTCATTCAAACGGCTATTCATTGGTTCGGAAAGTGTTTTTTGAACAAAATAGTTACACATTAACCGATCAGATAGAGGGTCTGTCTGAAACACTGGACCGAGAATTGTTAAAGCCGACAAAAATCTATGTATCAGCTTTGCTGCCAATCATAAAAGAACAAAAGATCAAAGGTGCGGCACATATCACTGGTGGTGGATTCGTAGAAAATATTCCTCGGATGTTGCCGGAAGGGACGGCCGCGCAAATTCAATTAGGTTCATGGCCTAGCTTGCCGATTTTTGATTGTCTCCAACGTTTAGGTGAAATCCCTGAACAAGAGATGTTTGAGATTTTTAATATGGGTATTGGAATGGTTGTAGCAGTAGAAGCTTCTCAAGTCGATGAAGTCATTGAAAAAATCAATGAGCAAGGAGAAGCAGCTTATCGAATCGGTGAAGTAATTCCCTTAAAAAATAAAACAGTGTTGTTTGATGAGGAAGAAAAATGAAGATTGCCGTATTTGCTTCAGGAAATGGCAGCAACTTTCAAGCTTTAGTTGACTATTTTCGGGAAAATAAGTTGCCAGATACCTTTGAATGGCTTTTTTGTGACCAGCCGAATGCTTTTGTCTTAGAACGGGCAGAAAAGTTACATGTACCATTTCATTTTTTTTCACCAAAAGAATTTTCATCTAAAAGAGAATATGAAGAAAAAATTTTAGAGATCCTAGTGGAAAAAGAAATTGAACTCATTGTATTAGCAGGATACATGCGGATTATTGGTCCGACTTTATTGAATGCTTATGAGTCAAGGATCATTAATATCCACCCCTCTCTTTTACCTGATTTTCCTGGCTTACATGGGATTCGTGATGCGTTTGCTGCGGAAGTCAAAGAAACAGGTATAACGATTCATTACATTGATAAAGGGATAGATACAGGACCCATCATTCACCAAGAAACCATAGAGATCACGAAAGAAGACACATTGGATAGCTTAGAAGCAAAGATTCATCAAATCGAACATCAGACCTATCCTAAAATAATCGAAGCAGTCATCAAAGAAATGCAAAAAGTGGAGGAAGAAAAAAATGACTAGAGCATTGTTAAGTGTATCGGATAAAAAAGGAATTGTTGAATTTGCCAAGGGATTACAAGCTTTGGAAATTGAGATCATTTCAACTGGGGGCACCAAAAAAACACTTGATGAAGCGGGAATCTTAACCATCGCAATCGAAGATGTCACTGGCTTTCCTGAGATGATGGACGGACGTGTCAAAACTTTGCATCCTAAGATTCATGGGGGATTATTAGCACGTCGTGATCTTGCTAGTCACAGAGATGCAATGGCAGCTTCTGAGATTTTGCCGATTGATTTTGTTTGCGTCAATTTGTATCCTTTCAAAGAAACAATCATGAAACCGGATGTTAGTGAAAAAGAAGCCATTGAAAATATTGATATTGGTGGACCAAGTATGTTGCGTAGTGCTGCCAAAAACCATGAATTTGTTACGGCGATCGTTGATCCGAACGATTATCCAATTGTTTTAGATGAACTGAGAAATCAAGGGACTACTTCTCTAGCGACACGTCAGAAACTGGCAGCGAAAGTATTTCGTCACACAGCAGCCTATGATGCATTGATTGCTCAATATTTAACGGAGCAAGTGAAGGAAGAAAAGACGGAAAAATTGACTCTTACTTTTGAACGCAAGCAAGACCTCCGCTATGGCGAGAATAGTCATCAGCAAGCTGTCTTTTATCAATCTGCTCTACCAGAACGTTATTCGATTGCTCAAGCAAAACAGCTTCATGGAAAAGAACTATCTTTTAATAATATTCGTGATGCAGATGCTGCTTTGCGGATCATGAGTGAATACCAAGAACCAACAGTCGTAGCACTCAAACACATGAATCCTTGTGGTATTGGCTCAGCTCACACGATTTTCGATGCTTGGCTAGCAGCTTATGAAGCAGATCCTGTTTCGATTTTTGGTGGGATTGTGGTATTGAATCGGGAAGTCGATTTAGCAACAGCTCAAGAAATGTATAAACTCTTTTTAGAAATTATCATTGCACCGTCTTATACACCAGAAAGTTTAGAAGTTTTAAAAGCCAAGAAGAATTTACGATTATTAACGGTTGACTTTAACTCGCAATTAACAAAAGCATCTAATGAAATTGTTTCAGTCCTTGGAGGGTTACTCGTCCAAGAAAAAGATACAGCAATGGAAAAACCAACTACGTGGCAAGTAGTAACCGATCGTCAGCCAACATCTGATGAAATGGCTGCATTAGCATTTGCTTGGAAAGCTGTTAAGCACGTCAAATCAAATGCGATCGTTGTAAGTAATCGGTATCAGACGCTAGGGATTGGTGCAGGACAAATGAATCGTGTCGGTTCTGTCAAACTTGCGATTGAACAAGCTGGAGAAAAAGCACAAGCAGCTGTTTTGGCAAGCGATGCTTATTTCCCAATGGATGATTCGGTGGAATATGCAGCTAAACACGGAATCAATGCGATCATTCAGCCTGGTGGAAGTATCAAGGACCAAGCGTCGATTGATATGGCTAATAAACATGGAATTGCCATGGTCTTTACGAACGTCCGTCACTTTAGACATTAAGATAGAAGGAGTAAGAAATGAATGTATTGATCATAGGAACTGGTGGGCGTGAACATGCGATTGCGAGTAAAATCTTACAAAGTCCGCTAGTCGAAAACGTTTATTGTGCACCGGGGAATCCTGGCATGACACGTGATGGGGTCAAAATCGTTGATATTAAAGAAACTGATCATCAAGGATTGATTGAGTTTGCTAAGAAAGCGTCAATTACTTGGAGTTTTGTTGGCCCAGAAATTCCATTACTAAATGGGATCGTAGATGATTTTAAAAAAGCAGAATTAAAAATATTTGGCCCAACGAAAGCTGCCGCATTGATCGAAGGATCTAAGAGTTTCGCCAAAGAATTGATGGAGCGTTGTCAGATTCCAACTGCTGAATCTAAAACTTTTACCAGCTATCTTGAAGCCAAACGATATATCGAAGAGAAGGGCACCCCAATTGTGATCAAAGCGGACGGTTTAGCTGCTGGCAAAGGCGTGGTCGTAGCGATGACAAAAGCCGAAGCGTTACAGGCAGCCAGCGATATGCTGGAAAAACATCGCTTTGGACAAAGTGGACATCAAATCGTTGTGGAAGAATTTTTAGAAGGAGAAGAGTTCTCTTTATTAGCGTTTGTGGATGGCGAAGCAGTTTATCCAATGGAAATCTCACAAGATCATAAACGAACGTATGATGGAGATCAAGGGCCGAATACTGGGGGGATGGGTGCCTATTCTCCAGTACCTCATATTTCTGAAGCGATCATTGAAGCGGGAATCGAAAAAGTAATAAAACCTGCAGCTAAAGGGATGAGCGAAATTGGTCGTCCGTTTATCGGTGTATTGTATGCAGGATTGATCGCCACTTCAGATGGACCGAAAGTGATTGAATTTAATGCGAGATTTGGCGATCCTGAGACACAAGTCATTTTACCTCGATTGAAGAGTGACTTGGCGCAAGTGATCACCGATTTGTTAGACCATAAGCCGGTTCATTTAATTTGGGAGGAAACTGGATATCGTTTAGGGGTTGTAGTTGCAGCAGAAGGTTATCCTAATCAGTATTTAACTGCTATGGATTTGCCCGATTTTCCTGAAGAGGAGGCAACTGTCTATTATGCGGGTGTTCAAGAGGAAAAAGGAATTTTAAAAGGTTCAGGTGGTCGAATCTACTTAGTGGAGTCCTATGGGGAAACAATTGAAGAAGCGAGGGAAAAAATATACAACGTGTTAGAATCAAAAGATACAAAGGGGACATTTTATCGGAAAGATATTGGAATGAAAGCAATCAACGTTTTTTCTAAGAATCACTAGCACAACAAAAAGGGGGATAACATTTTTTTCTTTTTTGAGAAAAAAGTGGCATGCCTCTTTTTGCCCCCTTTTTGAAGTAAATGTGTTAAAATCTAATGGGAAAGAAAGGAATGATTTTAATGAAACAGATTCAATTGGGAACTTCAAATCAAAAGGTGTCGTCGGTCATTCTCGGATGTATGAGGATTAATGGCGCTGAGCATCCAGAACGTATTATTGAAACTGCTTTTGATAACGGTATCAATTTTTTTGACCATGCGGATATCTATGGTGGTGGAGAATGTGAAAACATCTTTGCTAGTGCGTTAGCAAAAACTTCAATAAAGAGAGAAGAGCTATTTATTCAAACAAAATGTGGGATTGTTCCCGGTGTGATGTTTGACTTTTCCAAAAAGCACATCACTGAATCAGTAGAAGGTAGCCTCAAACGGTTAAAAATGGATTATGTTGATGCGTTGCTATTACATCGTCCTGATACCTTAGTTGAACCTGAGGAAGTGGCAGAGGCATTCGATGAATTAGAAAAGTCAGGTAAAGTACGTTATTTCGGTGTAAGTAATCAGAAACCAATGCAAGTCGAATTGCTAAAGAAATACGTCAAACAACCTTTGTTGATCAACCAATTGCAATTTGGATTGAAACATTCTGGAATGATTGATCAAGGGATCCATGTGAATATGACAGATGAAGCTAGCGTTGACCACGATGGTAGTGTCTTGGATTATTCACGTTTGAATGAAATGACGATCCAAGCATGGTCGCCTTATCAATATGGTTTTTTTGAAGGGGTATTTATCGGTAACGAAAAGTTTCCTAAATTGAATCAAAAATTAGCAGAACTTGCTGAAAAATATCATACAACGCCAACAGGTTTAGCTTCAGCTTGGATTTTACGCCATCCTGCGAATATCCAAGTGATTGCAGGAACGATGAATGTAGGGCGAATCAAGGAAATTGCACAAGCATCAGACGTTGAACTGAGTCGTGAAGACTGGTATGCGCTGTATCGCGAAGCTGGCAATATCCTACCATAGACATGAAAAAACATTGAATGAAACAGTCATTAGTTGCTTGTTCGCTAATGACTTCTACATATATTGATGCGAGGAACGTCACTAAGAATCTACGAAAAGGGGAGTAAAATGGGATATCTAAATAAATGGGACAATAATTCGTCAATGCCAGAAAGTGAGCTAAACGCTCATAGAGCAGCGTATGAAAATGTCAGTGATGGTAAAGAAGCGAAAGGCAATCTAAAACTAGACCCCCAACGCTATAGTCTTGGAGTAATGACACACGCAATAAATAAAACGAAATCTGCAAAATCAAATAAACCTAATAGTGCTCTACTTGGAATGATCCAAGAAATAGCGCAAAGCTATTTTAGCCCTAAAGTACTTGCTGGTATGGAGAAATTCAAAAAGGATAGAGAAAAAGAGCTAGAAAAAAGTTCGAACATTTCGCAAACAAAGTTATCTAAAGATAAAGAAAACCCTAACGGTCAAAAACGGGTTTATAACAGATTGACTAATATTATTTCTGACGCTAAAAAAGCAATCGTTCAACCCGGAACTCTGAATGAAAACAATCAAGAGAAAACAAACCAATCAAAAGAAGCTGGAAATCAACAAAAGAATGAACCACCTGGTAGAGATTGAGTAGCTATAAGCGACAAACAGCTGATTGTTTATTTGTCGAAAAGTTTGATGGCTAGACAGTGTTATTTCAGATTAAGGAGTTTTTATTTTTTTGTTTATATTCCCCTTGATTTTTTAGTTTAAATACGGTAAATTACATAAGGTGCTAAAAATAAACACCCAAAAAGCAAATAATGTTCGTGTTTTACTGAATTCGAACATCAGGAGGATCATGTCCATGAAAGTGTTTGATTACGAAGATATACAACTCATTCCTAATAAATGTATTGTAAGTAGCCGTTCAGAATGTAACACGACAGTGACACTAGGAAAGCATACTTTTAAAATGCCTGTTGTCCCTGCGAATATGCAAACGATCATCGATGAGTCAATTGCACAATTTTTAGCAGAAAATGGTTACTTCTATATTATGCATCGATTTGATGAAGCAGCAAGAATCCCCTTTGTGCAAAAAATGAAGGAGCAACAATTGATTACTTCAATCAGTGTTGGCGTAAAACAAGAAGAATATTCATTTGTTGAAGAATTAGCACAGTTAAATTTAGTTCCTGATTATATCACGATTGATATTGCGCACGGTCATTCAAATGCGGTGATTGAAATGATCCAACATATCAAAAAACATTTACCAGAAACGTTCGTTATTGCAGGAAACGTTGGTACACCAGAAGCTGTTCGGGAATTAGAAAATGCCGGAGTTGATGCAACAAAGGTTGGAATTGGACCTGGTAAAGTTTGTATCACAAAAATCAAAACCGGTTTTGGTACCGGTGGTTGGCAACTTGCTGCCTTAAGATGGTGTGCGAAAGCTGCCAGAAAACCGATTATTGCTGATGGGGGTATTCGTACCCATGGTGATATTGCAAAATCCGTTCGTTTTGGCGCAACAATGGTTATGATCGGTTCGCTATTTGCCGGACATGAAGAATCGCCTGGTGAGACAATGGTGGAAAATGGCGTAGTGTACAAAGAATACTTCGGCTCTGCCTCCGAGTTTCAAAAAGGTGAAAAGAAAAATGTAGAAGGTAAGAAAATTTGGATCCAACATAAAGGGTCTTTGAAAGACACGTTGGTTGAAATGCAACAAGATTTACAATCTTCTATTTCTTACGCGGGTGGGAAAGATATTGAAGCTATTCGCAAAGTTGATTATGTGATTGTTAAAAACTCCATTTTTAACGGAGATACCATTTAATAAGCTATTAAAAAGCAAAGTAGATGCTCTCGCATCATACTTTGCTTTTTCTTTGCTTTTCGATCCCTTTTTTATAAGATAAAATAGGCAGTAGAAGAAAGAGGAATGGAGAAGAACATGTGGGAAGTCATAGATAAGAAACAAAGACCAATTTATCGACAAATTATGGATCAGGTGATGAAAAATATTGAAAATGGGAATTTAGATCCCAACGTACCCTTGCCCTCTGAAAGGAAATTGGCAGTTATTTTTCAAACAAATCGCACAACTGTGGTTCGAGCGTTGGATGAATTACGAGATCTTGGCGTTCTTATCAGTCGCCGAGGTAGTGGACGTTTTGTGAATCAAACCGAATGGGGGCGGTATTCTGTCCCGAGAGTGAATTGGCGCGAATTATTTTCCCAACGCTATGAACAAATCGATGATAGTTATGAAAAAATGATCGAAGTAGGAAAACTGAACCCTTATTTTCTCGATTTATTTTCGAGCGAGATGCCTACAGACTTATTACCAAACGTTCAATTTCCAGCATACTCAATGAATGAGATTATTGAAAAAGAGCAACAAATCACCTGTCTAGGTTATCTTCCATTAGTAGCAAAAATAAAAAATTACTTGATCGAAAAATTTTATTTTGATTTTACTAAAACGCAATTATTAGTTATGAGTGGGGGTCAACAGGCTATTTTTCTAATTTTACAGACGATTTTATCTAGTGGTGATGCTATTGCGGTAGAAGCGCCTTCGTTTTTTTATCGTTTGTCCTTATTTAAAGCGACAGGGATTCGTCTATTTGGTGTACCCATGGATAGAGAAGGTATTGAGCTGGATAAGCTAGAAGTGTTGATCAAGAAAAATAAATTGAAAGCTGTCTTAGTTAATCCAAACTTTCAAAATCCAACAGGGAAAGTGATGTCCCAAAAACGTCGCGAAGCATTAGTGACCCTTTGTCGCAACTATCAATTACCGATCATTGAAGACGACGTTTTTAGTGACTTATCCTTTCATGATAGTGAAAAGCATAAACCAACTGCGATTCATTCGATTGATCCGGAAAACGTCTTATATGTCGGATCATTATCTAGGGTATTAGGACAAACGACCAAGATAGGTTGGATCGTTGGGCTGCGTTCCTTTATCGACCGCTTAGCGAAAGCGCAGGAAATGATGGAATTTTCGATGAGCATCTTTCCCCAAAATGTGGCGATGACTGTATTTGAAGAAAGTTATAGCACAAAGATCGCCATTGTGAGGGAAGAATTATACAAAAGAAGTTTGACACTGGTTGAATGGGAAAAAACGCAAAACTTTTTTGAAGTCTGGCCCATTTATGGTGGGTACTATGCGTGGATTACGTGGAAAGGACAGCAATTGACAAGAGATATTGCGGAAGAATTGATCCGCTCAGGGTTAGGCATTGCACCAAGTTTTTTGTTTGGAGAAGAGACCAACGGGTTACGTATCAATTTTAGTCGTTTAACTGAAGAAAGGCTGCCATTTTTTCAAGCGGAAATGGCAAAATTAGCAAAACGTTTATCCGTTTAATTCATGATCAAAAGAACAGGTTCATGTGCAACAGTTAAGGAGATTCCTTGCTGTTGCTTTTTAATTGAAAAAAATACACATATAGTAGAAAATTAAAAGAGGGATGATTGTAAAGAAAATCACTAATTAATAAAAAATTTTTTCTGTTTGTTGGAATAAGGTATAACAATGTGCGGATTCAATGATAACAGTAGAGAGGAGTAGATAGAAAATAAGGACTAATTTTGTACAAATGATGTAAACCGCTTTCTTGATTGTGAGGTTGTTCACTATTTGCGTGGTTAAGCGGATTATTACAAATTTTTAAAAACGTGAATTTTTTTGCTTTTAGCTTGTATTTCTTAATGATCCATGATAATTTATAAAAGAAGACGGTTGGATATTGATACAGTTTATATATCTGTTTCAATCGCAGAAAGATGAGATTTTCTTATATGATGAGAGAGGAATGTGTACAAATGGCAAAAAAGAAATTACCACTAGACTTTAATGCGTTATTAGATGAAGTCAATTCAGATTTTCCAGTATACCAAGCGCTTGACCAAAATGGTAAAGTAGTAAACCCTGATCTTGTTCCTGATTTATCAGATGAACAATTAGTAGAATTAATGACTAGCATGGTTTGGTCTCGTGTATTAGACCAACGTTCAACAGCTTTAAACCGTCAAGGACGTTTAGGATTCTTTGCACCGACAGCTGGTCAAGAAGCTAGCCAACTTGCAAGTGCATTTGCTTTTGAAAAAGAAGACGTATTACTTCCTGGTTACCGTGATGTTCCCCAATTAGTAAAACATGGATTGCCTTTAGCACAAGCTTTCTTATGGTCACGAGGACATGCGGCAGGGAATTTTTATCCAGAAGAATTGAAAGCTCTACCACCACAAATCATTATTGGTGCGCAGTACATCCAAGCGGCTGGTGTGGCTTTAGGTTTGAAAAAACGAAACAAAAAAAATGTGGTCTTCACTTATACTGGTGACGGCGGCTCTTCTCAAGGTGATTTTTATGAAGCAATCAACTTTGCTGGAGCTTATCATGCAAATGCTGTATTTTATATCCAAAACAATGGCTTTGCGATCTCAACACCTCGTGAAAAACAAACAGCTGCTAAAACATTAGCGCAAAAAGCTGTGGCAGCCGGGATTCCAGGGATCCAAGTAGATGGTATGGATCCATTAGCAGTTTATACAGTATCTAAAATGGCACGTGATTGGGCAATCAACGGGAATGGTCCAGTCTTGATTGAGACATTGACTTACCGTTATGGTCCGCATACTTTATCAGGAGATGACCCAACTCGTTACCGTTCTAAAGAAACAGATGACGAATGGCAGAAAAAAGATCCATTGATCCGTTTCCGTAACTACCTAACAGAAAAAGGTCTATGGTCAGAAGAAAAAGAAGAACAAGTAATTGAACAAACAAAAGAGGAAATCAAAGCAGCGATTGCTGAAGCAGATAAGATTCCAAAACAAAAAGTTTCTGATTTCTTAAAAAATATGTTTGAAGTGGCACCACAATCAATTAAAGAACAAATTGCAATCTATGAAGCGAAGGAGTCGAAATAATCATGGCACAAAAAACAATGATTCAAGCAATCACAGATGCCCTAGCACTTGAACTTGAAAATGATGAGAACGTAATCGTTTTTGGTGAAGATGTTGGGAAAAACGGTGGAGTTTTCCGTGCAACGGAAGGATTGCAAGAAAAATTTGGCGAAGAACGCGTTTTCGATACCCCATTAGCTGAATCAGGGATTGCTGGTATGAGTTTTGGGTTAGCTTTAGAAGGTTTTCGTCCAGTACCTGAAATTCAGTTCTTTGGATTTATTTTTGAAGCCATGGATGAAGTAGTCGCACAAATGGCACGTACAAGATATCGAATGGGTGGGACTAGAAATCTACCGATCACGATTCGTTCACCATTTGGTGGTGGGGTTCACACACCAGAACTTCATTCAGATAACTTAGAAGGATTGATTGCTCAATCTCCAGGAATTCGCGTAGTCATTCCATCAAATCCTTATGATGCAAAAGGATTATTGATCTCTTCTATCCGCAGCAATGACCCAGTTGTATTTTTGGAACATATGAAACTTTATCGTTCATTCCGTGAAGAAGTTCCAGATGAAGCTTATGAAGTACCATTGGACAAAGCGGCAATTACTCGTGAAGGAACAGACGTTTCAATCATCACCTATGGCGCAATGGTTCGTGAAGCGATCAAAGCAGCTGACAATCTTGCGAAAGAGGATATTTCAGTAGAAGTCGTTGACCTAAGAACAGTCGCACCGCTAGATATTGACACAATCATTCAATCAGTTGAGAAAACTGGTCGTGTGGTAGTCGTTCAAGAAGCGCAACGACAAGCAGGTGTAAGTGCCCAAGTGATTGCTGAAATCTCAGAACGTGCGATCCTTTCATTAGAAGCACCAATTGGACGTGTAGCAGCACCAGATACTGTTTTTCCATTTGGACAAGCTGAAAACATCTGGTTACCAAATGCGGCTGATATTGAAGCAAAAGTCAAAGAAATTGCAGAATTCTAAGAAATAAGAAGGGACGTAAGTAAATCATGGCATACCAATTTAAATTACCTGACATTGGTGAAGGAATCGCAGAAGGCGAAATCGTCAAATGGTTTGTCAAGCCAGGCGATACCATCAATGAGGATGATACGTTATTAGAAGTTCAAAATGATAAATCAGTAGAAGAAATTCCATCCCCAGTTACTGGGACAGTGAAAAACGTCATCGTACCTGAAGGAACAGTCGCGAATGTTGGCGATGTACTGGTAGAAATCGATGCACCAGGACATGAAGACAATGAAACAAGTGGCGATGCTGGAGTAGCAGCGAAAGAGCAAACACCTGAACATCCAGCTGCTGAACCAACTGAAGCTAGTGCCGATGGTGGGGTCTTTGAATTTAAATTACCCGATATTGGTGAAGGAATCGCAGAAGGTGAAATCGTTAAATGGTTTGTGAAACCAGGCGATACCATCAATGAAGATGACACATTGTTAGAAGTACAAAACGATAAATCGGTAGAAGAAATCCCGTCACCAGTGACTGGAACGGTTAAAAACATCTTGGTATCAGAAGGAACAGTTGCAACTGTTGGTGATGTATTAGTAGAAATCGATGCACCAGGACATAATAGTGCGCCTTCTACTACATCAGAAAAAACAGCTGAATCAACTGATGCTAAAGTAGAAACTTTTGGTTCAGCATCAGTAGCTGAGGCAGCTGATCCTAACAAACGTGTTTTGGCTATGCCATCAGTTCGACAATTTGCTCGTGAAAAAGATGTGGATATCACACAAGTCACTGCAACTGGTAAAGGCGGACGTGTGACAAAAGAAGATATTGAAAGTTATCTATCAGGTGGGCATGCGAGTCAAACAGCATCAGCTGAACCAGCTGCACCTGCGTCAGAAAAAGCGGTTGAAGCGAAAGTTGAAAGCAAGCCAGCAGCACCAGCAAAAGCGTTCAAATCTAATTTAGGTGAATTGGAAGAACGTGTAGCGATGACACCGACACGTAAAGCGATTGCTAAAGCAATGGTCAATAGCAAGCAAACAGCGCCACATGTTACTTTACATGATGAAGTAGAGGTTTCTAAACTTTGGGATAATCGTAAGAGATTTAAAGAAGTGGCAGCTGCGAATGGGACAAAATTGACTTTCTTGCCATACGTGGTAAAAGCATTAACTGCTACTGTGAAGAAATTCCCTATTTTGAATGCGTCAATTGATGATGCGAACCAAGAAATCGTTTATAAAAATTACTATAACATCGGAATTGCAACTGATACAGATCATGGCTTGTATGTACCAAATGTAAAAGATGCAGACCGTAAAGGCATGTTTGCGATTGCGGATGAAATCAATGAAAAAGCAAAACTAGCTCATGAAGGTAAATTAGCAGCTGAAGATATGCGAAATGGCACTATTACGATCAGTAACATTGGTTCTGTAGGTGGCGGTTGGTTTACACCAGTAATCAACTACCCTGAAGTAGCAATTTTAGGTGTGGGAACAATTGCACAACAACCGATCGTTAATGGTGAAGGTGAAATCGTTGTTGGACGAGTGATGAAACTTTCCTTAAGCTTTGATCACCGTATCGTAGACGGAGCAACAGCTCAACAAGCAATGAACAATATCAAACGACTTTTAGCTGATCCTGAGTTATTGATGATGGAAGGATGATAAACAAATGGTAGTTGGAGATTTTGCTGTAGAATTAGACACAGTTGTAATCGGTGCGGGACCTGGTGGCTATGTTGCTGCCATCCGTGCTGCTGAAATGGGACAAAAAGTGGCAATCATTGAAAGAGAATACATCGGTGGTGTTTGTTTAAACGTTGGTTGTATTCCTTCAAAAGCGCTGATTGCTGCAGGACATCATTATCAAGAATCTCTTGATTCAACTTTATTCGGTGTCACGAGTGAAAATGTCACACTTGATTTTGCAAAAACACAAGACTGGAAAGAAAATAAAGTAGTGAAAACACTGACTTCTGGTGTTGGTTTCTTATTGAAAAAACACAAGGTAGAAACAATCGAAGGTGAAGCATTCTTCGTCGATGATCATACATTACGTGTGATCCATCCTGATTCTGCTCAAACGTATTCTTTCAATAATGCAATCATTGCTACTGGTTCCCGTCCGATCGAAATCCCAGGCTTCAAGTTTGGCGGACGTGTACTTGACTCAACAGGCGGCTTAGCTTTAAAAGAAGTACCAAAAAAATTCGTCATCATTGGTGGCGGAGTTATTGGAGCAGAATTAGGTGGAGCCTATGCTAACTTAGGTGCTGAGGTAATGATTCTTGAAGGTTCTCCTCAAATTTTACCTACCTATGAAAAAGATATGGTGAAATTAGTGGAAGACGACTTCAAGAAAAAAGGTGTGACAATCGTAACCAATGCAATGGCGAAAGAAGCTGTTGATAATGGGGACAGTGTGACAGTCAAATATACTGTTGACGGTAAAGAAGAAACAGTGACAGCAGATTATGTTATGGTAACAGTTGGCCGTCGTCCAAATACTGACGATATGGGATTAGAACAAGCGGGTGTCGAAGTCGGTGAACGTGGATTGATTCCAGTGGATCAACAAGGGCGTACGAATGTGCCAAACATTTTTGCAATTGGGGATATCGTACCAGGTGCTGCTTTAGCGCATAAAGCAAGTTATGAAGCAAAAATTGCTGCAGAAGCTATCTCAGGTAAGAAAGTAGCAGTTGACTATAAAGCAATGCCTGCGGTTGCCTTTACAGATCCAGAATTAGCTTCTGTTGGGATGACGATCAAAGAAGCAAAAGAAGCTGGTATTGAAGCTACTGCATATAAATTTCCGTTTTCAGGAAATGGACGGGCGTTATCGCTTGCAAAAACAGAAGGTTTTATCCGTTTAGTGACGACCAATGAAGACAACGTCATCATTGGAGCGCAAATCGGTGGTGTAGGTGCTAGTGATATGGTTTCTGAGCTTGCTTTAGCCATTGAATCAGGAATGAATGCCGAAGACATTGCATTAACGATCCATCCGCATCCATCGCTAGGTGAAATTACGATGGATGCTGCTGAACTCGCTTTAGGTTTACCAATCCATATTTAATTTAGCAATTGGGATATTTTATCCGAGCTGTTTCAAAAAAAGTATGGATGCTGGCGATAGTTACCAGGTTAAAAACATCTTTTTGACAAATTGAATTGATACATGATCGATCAAACATCAAAGTTAGCAAAAATGCTAGCTTTGATGTTTTTTTGTGGTCTTTTCAAAACCTCTTTTTCTGAAAAACAAAAAAGAAAGTCAAGCTTTTTGAAAGAGGGTGTTAGAATAAATGTGGTAAAAGCAATCAGATCAGCATATTTCTATATCAATGATTTGACTAGCGGAACTAGTTGTTTACTAACTAAATTTTAATCACTTTAAAGGAGATTCACTTTATGAGAAAAGAAACGATTAAAACACTTCAAGGAGACTGTCATGAGAATGAAAAGAATAATGAAATTGGCGGTCCTAATAATTCAATTAAAAAGAGAAATGAAAGGATTATAGAAGCATACCAAACAAAAAATACACCGATAGCAGGACTTGCTGAGCGATTTGGAGTATCAAAGAGAACCATTGGAAATGTAACACATAGTCTAAAAGAGCAAAATCTGCAACAGCAAAGCTTAACGAATGAGACAACTAAAGAAAAGGAAGACAGCAATAATCAAAATATCGAAGCATATTTAGCAGGAGAGTTGTGGTTAAGTAAACTTGTTAATAGATTTAACGGATCAGCGAGAACCATTTTGATGAAAATAAAGAAAGTAAGAGAACAGAAGGAAGAGATGCAATATAAAACATCGTCAGAAAATGAAATTTTACAGTTAGATAGAAATAGTTTTGAGGAAAGGGAAGAGTTAGTGAAGCAACAAGAGCTGGTTTCAAAAGTTCTTCTAAAAGATGAGCTGGAACAGGTACATCCTGCTCAGCCAAGGCCTTTAGAGGACAAAGTCACTTCATTAAGAAAACAAAAAAGTGTTGATCATGACAGCCAGTCAAAAAAATACAATCTCAATGACAGTTCAAGCAGAAAAAGAAAGATGCAAGAAAATAAGGACCCAGAAAAGTTTTCACTATCGGCGTTCCCAATTGATAAAGATAGATTGAAAACATCGAGTGTGAAACCTAAGAAGCCAAAGAAATCTCATGTACTTCATGAAGTAGAAGAATATTCACCCAAACTATCACAAATAAGCAAACAAATACATACAACAGAGAATGAGCATTTAATTGATGAGAACCAACAGGATATACTTCAAGGGATCGGTCCTCAACAAAATAAAAACTTTTCTTCATCACTTCCTTTACCAAATAAAGTAGAGGAAGCAACAAGTAGTGAGAACCATATCTTCAATAGCAAACAAGTGCAAGTAACTGGAAGTCATCTAAGAGAAAATCAAGAGGAACACCCAATTTTATCAGAGACAGAAGGTGAATTTGAAAATAGCTTGCTCGATAGTTTATCTGATTTTGACTATTCAAATGAGTCCAATGAAGAACGTTTGTTTTTTCAAAAGTCAGCAAATTTATCCGATGAATTGTCAAATCATAATCTCACGACAGACGAAATAGTGGAAGCATTAATGGAATTTGACGAGACGTTAGACTCAGCAAAAAATCTAGTGGACTATGTGAACGGATCGAATGAACTTCCAAAACAATCTAATAATGATTTATTCGAAGATTTATCAAATGATAGTCTCATGACAGAAGAAATACTGGAAATATTAATGAGATTTGATGAGACATTAAACTCAGGAAAAAAACCAATGAAGTATGTAATGGGATTAAGTGAACGTCAAGAATCGGACAATTTATCCGATGAATTGTCAAATCATAATTTCACGACAGAGAATGAAGCGTCTATGAGCTCGTTAAACATACCTGAACATGAAGGACGTTAGTTTCATATGAAATCCCTTAGGAAAAGTAAAAATGTTAGATCTTTTTCTCTTATCTTAATAAATAAACCTACGTCACCGACAGAATTTATTTTCTCTATTTTGTTAGTGACGGTTCTTTGTATGAACATGTGAATTTTTATAGACTATTACTTATTTTTCTTAGCTAGCGATAAAACATAGTTATTAAACTATAAATTAATTATGTAAACTAGAAAATCGAAACTATTTGGTTATGTACTTATTCTTATGATACACTGATTTTGACTATAGGAAATAGGAGAATGAAGTATGCAAGATTATCAATACCCGCTTGATTTAGATTGGACCACCGAAGAAATGGTCATTGTGATGAAGATGTGGGAGGATTTAGAGTTAGCGAATGAAAAGGGCATCGATAATGCTCGGTTTTTAAAATCATACCAACAATTCAAAACAGTCATTCCATCTATCGGGGAAGAAAAAAAATTAGGAAAAGAATTTGAAAAAGTATCAGGTTATTCATTGTATCGAACAGTTCAAGCAGCAAAAAAGAATCAGAAAAAAATCCTAAAAATGAATGGGTGAGAACATGAATAAACAAGAACTGATCCATCAGATCAAAATTTGGCTTAAAGAAGCAGCTGAGAAAATTCGTGCGGTACAAATCAAGACGCTTAAAGTTGATCAAAAAACCAATCGAAAAGATCTGGTTACCAATATGGATCGTGAAGTCCAAGCTTTTTTGATTGAAAAGATTCAGGCGTATAATCCAGAAGCAAAGATTCTCGCAGAAGAAGAAGGTTACAGTGAGTTAGAAAGCTTTGAAGGGCAAGTATTTGTTATTGATCCAATTGATGGAACCATGAACTTCGTACTTGAACAAGAGAATTTTTGTATTATGTTAGGCGTTTATCAAGATGGTGTTGGACAACTTGGTTTTATTTATGACGTGATGAAAGAAGCGCTGTATTGGGGTGGAAAAGATTTAGGTGTTTATATGAATGACCATCCGTTAACTAAGCCAGAAGACCTTCGTTTAAAAGATGGACTTATTGGTTTGAACGGTTATCTTTTTAGTCATAATCGGTGGAATGTCCGAACGATTGGTGAACAAAGTATGGGTGTTCGTATTTATGGATGTGCAGGACTAGAAATGATTGCACTTTTAAAAGGGAAACATATTGGTTATATTGCAAATTTGAGCCCGTGGGACTATGGCGCAGGGAATGTTTTACTCGCTGAATTTGGAATGAAATATAGCGGTATCTCAGGAGAAAAGCTAAAATTTCGAGGAAGAGAATATTATATTGCGGCTACACCTCAAGCCTATGATGAAATTCGGGCACTTATTGCTGCGGCTGATTCGCTAAATAAGTAAAAAAACCGCAAAATTAAGAAAAATATGGCTAAAATATTAATTTTCTCGAAAAAATGAAAACATTTTACTATATTTCATGAAAAAAGTTTGCTATAATAAACAGTCGAGTAAAATTGCACTGTCATAAAGAACCGAGAAGGAGTTAGTTACATTGAACTATAGAAATGATATCCGTAACGTAGCGATCATCGCCCACGTTGACCACGGAAAAACCACATTGGTTGATGAATTATTGAAACAATCAGATACATTAGACGCACACACACAATTACAAGAACGTGCGATGGATTCAAATGCTTTAGAAAAAGAACGTGGAATCACGATTTTAGCAAAAAATACCGCAGTTGATTATAAAGGGATTCGTGTCAATATCATGGATACACCTGGGCATGCGGACTTTGGTGGCGAAGTTGAACGAATCATGAAAATGGTTGACGGCGTTGTCTTAGTAGTTGATGCTTATGAAGGAACGATGCCACAAACTCGTTTTGTTTTGAAAAAAGCGCTAGAACAACATATTACACCGATCGTAGTTGTGAATAAAATTGATAAACCTTCTGCACGACCTGAGTTTGTTGTTGATGAAGTATTAGAATTATTTATTGAACTAGGTGCAGATGATGATCAATTAGATTTCCCAGTTATCTATGCTTCAGCATTAAACGGAACATCTAGCTTGTCTGATGATCCAGCTGATCAAGAACCAACAATGGCACCGATCTTTGATACAATTGTTGAAAAAATTCCTGCGCCAGTAGACAATAGCGATGAACCATTACAATTCCAAGTATCATTGCTTGATTATAACGACTATGTTGGACGTATCGGGATTGGTCGTGTCTTCCGTGGAACGATCAAAGTAGGGGACCAAGTTGCCTTACTAAAATTAGACGGTTCAGTTAAAAAATTCCGTGTAACTAAATTATTTGGTTTCTTCGGCTTGAAACGTTTAGAAATTGACGAAGCAAAAGCTGGAGATCTAATTGCCGTATCAGGAATGGAAGATATTTTCGTTGGGGAAACAGTGACACCTGTGGACCACCAAGATGCTCTGCCAATTCTACACATTGACGAACCAACACTGCAAATGACTTTCTTAGTGAATAATTCACCATTTGCTGGCCGTGAAGGGAAATATGTCACTGCTCGTAAAATTGAAGAACGCTTGATGGCTGAGTTGCAAACGGATGTTTCATTGCGTGTTGAACCAACAAATTCTCCAGATGCTTGGACTGTTTCTGGTCGTGGAGAACTTCATTTGTCAATCTTGATCGAAAACATGCGTCGTGAAGGTTATGAACTACAAGTATCGCGTCCTGAAGTTATCGAAAAAGAAATTGATGGCGTGAAATGTGAACCTTTTGAACGTGTTCAAATCGACACACCTGAAGAATATATGGGTAGCGTAATCGAATCATTAAGCTTACGTAAAGGTGAAATGCAAGACATGATCCATACTGGTAATGGACAAATCCGTCTAACATTTTTAACACCAGCTCGTGGCTTGATTGGTTATTCAACTGAATTCCTTTCAATGACTCGTGGCTACGGAATCATGAACCACACATTTGATCAATACCTACCAATGTTACCAGGTCAAATCGGTGGACGACACCAAGGTGCGTTAGTATCAATCGATACTGGAAAAGCAACGACTTATTCCATCATGAGTATCGAAGAACGTGGAACTGTTTTTGTTGAACCAGGTACAGAAGTTTATGAAGGTATGATCATTGGTGAAAATAGTCGTGACAATGACTTGACTGTTAACATTACGAAAGCAAAACAAATGACTAACGTTCGTTCTGCTACCAAGGACCAAACATCTGTTATCAAAAAACCAAAACAATTGACGTTAGAAGAATCGTTAGAATTCTTGAATGACGATGAATATTGTGAAGTAACACCGGAAAGTATCCGTTTAAGAAAACAAATCTTAAACAAAAATGCACGTGAAAAAGCTTCTAAAAAGAAAAAATAATCATCTGTTCAACTTGTTGATACAGTGATGTTTAGCTTTGAGAAATAAACCGAAGAAGTCCAAAAATAGGAGTAACTATTTTCGGGCATCTTCGGTTTATTTTTTGTTCAGATGACTGGTAAATCAGCATTAAAGTGGATGAAAAGAAAAATACTGTCGGCAAATTTTGCTTCTCAATTTTTTAGAACGTATTCAATTGTTTGAAATTAAAAGGAGAGAATTGTTTTTCCTTTTTCTAAAATTGTTATCTGTGGAGAAGTTAATAAAAATCAAAAGAAAAATTCAATAAGTACGCTAAAAGTTTATTAAAAGTCTTTTTAAAATCTTTAATCACCTCGGTTTTTGTTTCACGAAAAGCAAAAGTTTCACAAAAAGAATGTTGTACTTGATTGCTTGGAGAAGTAAAATATAATTGACGTATTATAGTTATAGAGGGGCGATAGAAGAGTCAATAATAAAAGATTGCTCTAGGCTTTTTATAAATAAAAAAAACTAAACCGTGGACGAGCGACAGTTTTTTGACATAAAGCTGAATTTCGTAAAACATGGGGAGCTGTTTCAAGATTATCATCCTTAATGCTCCTGCGATTACTCGTCGCAGTTTTTACTTGGTGAGCGCTCAGGTCAAAGCGCTCTTTTCACAACCTCTTATTCACGGTGTTCAAGCATCAGCTCCTTGAAATAAGCCTGAATTTTTCAAAACATGAGAAGCTGTTTTAAAAAATTCTTTCTTATTGTCATCGGAGCTTCCCGATGCTTTCACAACCTCTTATTCACGGTGTTCAAGAAGCAACTCCTTAGTAATAAGCGATGATTTTCTAAAATATGAGAAGCTATTTTAAAAAATCCTCTCTTATTCGCTCGGAGCTGATCGCTTCTTTCACAACCTCTTAAATCAACTAAAAAGTAGGGATAAAATGAATGATATATTAAAACAATACTTTGGTTATGAAGTATTTCGCCCTGGACAAAAAGAAATTATCCGAAAGGTACTTGGTCATGAAGACGTCCTAGGGATCATGCCTACAGGAAGTGGGAAGTCCATTTGTTATCAATTGCCAGCGTTGATGCTGGATGGCTTGACTGTGGTCATTTCTCCCTTGATCTCTCTGATGAAAGATCAAGTAGATGCTGCCAATCAGTTAGGCATTTCAGCGACATTTATCAATAGTTCATTGGATAGTTATGAGACTGCTTCTCGGTTTCGATTACTCGAACAGCAACAAATCCAATTATTATATGTTGCGCCAGAACGGTTTATCATGCCAGATTTTATCCAATCAATGAAACGTTGGCACGTGCAACTGATAGCGATTGATGAAGCGCATTGTATTTCACAATGGGGACATGATTTTCGTCCAAGCTATCTTCATATGGCAGAAACATTAAACACGTTTGATCAACGACCGGTCATTGTGGCATTGACTGCTACTGCAACAAAGCAAGTAGCAGAAGATATTAAAAGACTTTTAAAGATACCAATGGATAATCATATTCAAACGGGTTTTGCACGAGAAAATCTACGTTTACAAGTAGTAAAAGATCAAAAAAAAGAGCAGTACTTAATTGAGTATCTACGTATCAATAAAAAGCAATCAGGGATCATTTATGCCGCTACCCGCAAAGAAGTTGATCGAATCTATCATTTGTTAAAGAAATTTGATTTCAGTATTGGCAGATATCATGGTGGGATGAGTGAAAGCCAACGAACAGAAATCCAAGAAGACTTTTTATATGACCGTACAGAATTATTAGTTGCAACGAATGCTTTTGGCATGGGGATCAATAAGAGTAACATCCGCTTCGTCATTCACTATCAGATTCCTGGTTCTTTAGAAGCTTACTATCAGGAGGCGGGACGAGCAGGTCGTGATGGGCTCTTAAGTGAGGCTGTCTTGTTGTTTGCTCCCCAAGATATACAGGTCCAAAAATTTTTTATCCAACAATCTCAACGAGAAGAGTCACAAAAACAAAAAGAATACGAAAAATTAAAAGCAATGACGGAATACGTCTACATCGAATCCTGTCTGCAACAATATATTCTTACTTATTTTGGCGAAAAAAGTATCCCATGTGGAAGATGTGGTAACTGTTTAGATGAACGTGAACTAGTCGATGTAACGACTGAAACACAGATGGTGTTGTCTTGCTTGAAACGCATGGGTGAAAATTATGGGAAACAATTGTTGATGAAGGTATTAGCTGGTTCGAAAGAACAAAAAGTCAAGATGCTAGGTTTTCAAGCGTTATCAACTTACGGCTTATTAAAAAAATGGGCACAAAAAGATATTCTTCAGTTGATCGAGTATCTTATTTCTGGTGGTTATCTGTATTCAATGAACGGTGAATACCCCACGTTGAAAGTAACGGAACTAGGAATCGAAGTGTTAAAAGGGAAACAAAAAGTATTTAAAAAAGAAGCTGAAAAAGTCCAACAACTTTCTGATGAAGAAGCTGACACCTTATTTGAAACGCTAAGAGAGTTACGCACTGACTTAGCTTCTGAAGCAGGCGTGCCGCCTTATGTGGTTTTTTCAGATGCGACTTTAAAAGAAATGAGTCGACAACGTCCAAAAGATCGACTTTCTTTATTGCAGATAAAAGGGGTAGGACAAAGCAAGTTAGACAAATACGGGGACGCTTTTTTAGCACTGATACTTTCTAGTTAAGTAGTGTATCGTTTGTAAAATTAGTACATCTATTGTTTTTGCTCATGATAGGCTAGCAAATAGTAAAAAAAGAAGAAAATCCCTGAGCGAAAACTGGGATTTTTCCCCGTTAGAATTTTAAGTATGTTATAATAAATAAACTTAGAATGGGGGTAGGCTTAGATGGATTCTCTATCAAATGAATTTGCAGTTCAAGTGCTTAAAGATGAATCAGAACGAATCAAACGCTTGATCAAAAATCAAAAAAATAGCCTGTGTATCTCACAATGTAAGGCATTTGAAGAAGTAGTAGATACGCAAATGTATGGCTTCTCACAACAAGTCGGATTTGCCGTTCGTGTAGGCATCATCGATAAAACGGAAGGACAATTGTTGCTGAGTGAGCTAGAGCGTGAATTGAACCGATTATATAGTGAGGTTTACCAAGAAAATTACGATAAAAAAGAAATTGGCAAGGAGGAGTAAACTTGCCTAAGAAAGTAAAAAAAAGGCATTTATTAAACTATAGTATTTTGATTCCTTACTTGATTCTATGTATTTTAGGTTTAATCATGGTCTATAGTTCATCATCTTATTTATTGCTAGAAAATGGAAGCAGTCCTTCCGCCTCTTTTTTTAACCAAAGTTTGTTTTGGGGCGTTAGCTTAGTAGCTATTGGACTTTTATATAAAATGAAAACATCCGTATTAAAAAATCAACGACTGATTATGGCAGCTATTGCTGTACTGACGATCTTGCTATTGATCGTTTTATTCTTCGGGAAAGAGATCAATGGAGCGAAAGGATGGCTTCAAATCGCTGGATTCTCTCTCCAGCCAGCTGAATACTTAAAGATCATTGTAATTTGGTACTTAGCATTAACGTTATCTAAAAGACAAAGAAGCGTTCAAAAAGATTTTGTTTCTACTGTTAAAAGACCGTTACTGTTAGTGTTGGCGCTAACAGCGCTAGTTGCTATTTTACCCGATTTTGGTAATGCAACTGTCATTTTTTTAATTATCTTAGTCTTACTTTTGGCTAGTGGTATCAACTACGTTTATACGTTGATCGTTGGGGTCGGTGGAGTTGGCTTGAGTGCTTTAGCAATCTGGTTGATCAATATCACCCACGGGAAAATATTTCCCGGACGTTTACAATATATCTATAACCGATTTGCCATTTATCAAAATCCTTTTTCTGATGAGTTGAACAAAGGGCATCAATTAGCTAATGGTTATTATGCGATGTTCAATGGAGGGCTTTTTGGCCGAGGTCTTGGAAATAGTATCCAGAAAAAAGGTTTTTTAAATGAAGCGCAGACGGACTTTATTTATGCCATTGTGGTAGAAGAGTTAGGCGTGATCATGGGGATCTTGATTCTTGCTTTACTGTTTTTCATGATTGTTCGGATCTTTTTGGTGGGGATTCGCTCAAAAGATCCATTTAATTCTCTATTATGTATTGGGATTGGTGCCATGTTCATGATCCAAATATTTATCAATTTGGGAGGGATAACCGGCGTTATTCCATTAACTGGGATCACTTTCCCATTTTTGAGTCAGGGAGGATCTAGTTTATTGATGTTATCCATTTGTGTTGGCTTCGTCTTGAATATCAGTGCAGATGAAAAACGAAAAAGTTTAGGTTTATACTAAAAAGATGTAGGAGTGGTTTGATGGAAAAAGTTTTAGTTGCTAACAGAGGAGAAATTGCTGTACGAGTGTTTCGAGCATGTACAGAATTAGGAATTAAAACTGTAGGTATCTACGCAAAAGAAGATGAGTATTCCGTGCACCGGTTTAAAGCAGATGAAGCATATCTAGTTGGCGAAGGGAAAAAACCGATTGATGCTTACTTAGATATTGAAGGGATTATTGCCATTGCGAAAGCCTGTGGAGCGGATGCGATCCATCCAGGCTATGGGTTGTTATCTGAAAATCTAAGTTTTGCAAAACGATGCAAGGAAGAAGGCATCACTTTTGTAGGACCAGACTTACATCATTTGGATATCTTTGGTGACAAGATCAAAGCAAAAGCAGCAGCTATCGCAGCTGGAATTGCTTCGATTCCTGGGACTGATGGACCGATTGAAAAGGTCGAAGATGCTTTGTCTTTTGCTGAAACGTACGGTTATCCGATCATGATCAAAGCCGCTCTAGGTGGTGGGGGACGAGGAATGCGTGTCGCCCATGATGAAAAAAGCGCTCGAGAAGGCTATGATCGCGCGAAAAGTGAAGCAAAAGCGGCTTTTGGCAGCGATGAAGTGTATGTTGAAAAATATATTGCAAATCCTAAACACATCGAAGTCCAAATTTTGGGCGATAAACATGGAAATGTGATCCATTTATTTGAAAGAGACTGCTCTGTACAAAGACGTCACCAAAAGGTAGTAGAGGTAGCACCTTGTGTCTCCATGTCGACTGAACAACGAGAACGCATCTGTCAAGCAGCCGTTCAATTAATGAAACACGTTGGTTATGTCAATGCTGGGACGGTTGAATTTTTAGTTGAAGGAAATGACTTTTATTTTATCGAAGTCAACCCTCGAGTCCAAGTGGAACATACGATTACAGAGATGATTACCGATGTGGACATCGTGACTACTCAATTATTGATTGCCCAAGGGAAAGATTTACACAGTGAAATTGGTCTGCCGCAACAAGCAGATATCAAACTAAATGGTTCTGCGATTCAATGTCGGATCACTACAGAAGACCCGTTGAATCATTTTCTTCCTGATACAGGGAAAATCGATACTTACCGTTCACCTGGTGGTTTCGGAGTGCGTTTAGATGTCGGTAATGCTTATGCAGGATATGTGGTTACCCCATACTTTGATTCACTTTTAGTCAAAGTTTGTACACATGCAGCAGATTTTGATACGGCAATCCAAAAAATGGAACGTTGCTTAAAAGAATTTCGGATTCGTGGAGTCAAAACCAATATTCCATTTATGTTGAATGTGATTTCCCATCCTGAATTTCAATCAGGAAACGCTAAAACGACATTTATCGATAATACAAAAGAATTGTTTGAGTTCCCTCGTTTACGCGACCGTGGGAATAAAACAATGAAATACATCGGTGAAATTACCGTGAATGGCTTCCCGGGAATCAAAAATGGTGAAAAACCATTTTATGAATCTCCTCGGGTACCGAAAGATTTGATTAAACGCCCAGATTATCTGACAGCAAAAAATGTTTTAGATTCTGATGGTTCGGATGCGTTAGTCCAATGGATCAAATCGCAAGAAAACTTGTTATTGACTGATACGACATTTAGAGATGCTCATCAAAGTTTATTAGCAACTCGTGTTCGTACGAAAGACTTTAAAGAGATTGCTCAATTGACCGGTGAAGGATTACCTGAACTATTCTCAAGTGAGATGTGGGGAGGAGCAACCTTTGACGTCGCTTATCGCTTCTTGAATGAAGATCCTTGGCAAAGATTAAGAAAGATCCGAGCATTGATGCCAAATACGCTGTTACAAATGTTGTTCAGAGGTTCAAATGCAGTCGGTTATTCCAATTATCCGGATAACGTCTTAGTAGAATTTGTGAAAGAAGCAGCGGCTCAAGGAATTGATGTGTTTCGAATCTTTGACAGTTTGAACTGGGTACCGCAAATGGAAAAAAGTATCCAAGCGGTTCGAGACACAGGTAAGATTGCAGAAGCTGCGATCTGCTATACCGGAGATATCAATGATCCTAGTCGTGCAAAATATAATGTCCAATATTACAAGGACATGGCGAAAGAACTAGAACAACTTGGGGCGCATATCATTGCGATCAAAGATATGGCTGGCTTGCTGAAACCACAAGCTGCTTATCGCTTGATCAGTGAATTGAAAGAGACTACTGATCTGCCAATCCACCTTCATACACATGATACGAGTGGAAATGGAATCATTACCTATTCTGCAGCTTCAAAGGCTGGGGTAGATATCGTTGATGTGGCGATGAGTGCGATGAGTGGGAATACAAGTCAACCAAGTATGAGCAGTTTGTATTATGCTTTGGTCAACGGTCCACGGTTGCCAGAGATCAATATTCAAAATGCACAACAATTGAATCATTACTGGGAAGATGTCCGTATGTATTACAAACCATTTGAGAACGGTTTGAATGCACCAGAAACAGAAGTATATATGCATGAAATGCCTGGTGGACAATACTCTAATCTCCAACAACAAGCCAAAGCAGTTGGTTTAGGAAATAAATGGGATGACATCAAACAGATGTACCATACAGTGAACCTGATGTTTGGTGATATCGTGAAAGTTACCCCTTCATCAAAAGTTGTAGGAGACATGGCCTTGTTCATGGTTCAAAATGATTTAACGGAGGAAGATATCTATGAAAAAGGTGAAACACTGAGTTTCCCTGAATCTGTCATTACTTTCTTCCAAGGAGAGCTAGGACAACCGGTTGGAGGATTCCCGGAAAAATTACAAAAGATCATCCTTAAAGGACGAGAAGCGATTACTGAACGTCCTGGAGCTTTAGCTAAACCAGTTGATTTCCAACAAGTCAAAGCAGAATTAGCTGAAAAAATCGGCTATGAACCTAAACAAGAAGAAGTGCTGAGCTATTTGATGTATCCGCAAGTCTTTCTAGATTATCAAGCAGCCTATAATCAATTTGGTGATGTGACATTACTTGATACACCAACATTCTTCCAAGGGATTCGCTTAGGAGAAACGGTGAATGTTCAAATTGAAAAAGGCAAGATTTTGATTATTCGCTTGGATGAAATCGGCGAACCAGATATTGAAGGAAATCGTGTCTTATTCTTTAACTTGAATGGGCAACGTCGTGAAATCACAGTGAACGACCATTCGATCATCAGTACTGTACAAACACGTGTGAAAGCTGAACCAACAAATCGTGAACATATCGGTGCAACGATGTTTGGTTCTGTATTAGATGTATTAGTCAAAAAAGGAGATCATGTCAAAAAAGGCGATACATTGATGATCACGGAAGCAATGAAAATGGAAACGGCAATTGAAGCTCGTTTTGATGGTGAAATTGCGCATGTCTATGTAACAGATGGCGATGCGATCGCTTCTGGTGACTTATTGATTGAAGTAACTGAAAAATAAAGGTGGGAAAAAGATGAAACGGCTAGGGTTATTTGGTGCGATATTGTTATCAGTGATCATTGCATTTTACATGCAGCCGGTGTTGTTTCCTCCTAAACTTGAAGTAAAAAAAAGCTCAGAGCAAATCACTCAAAATCAAATGACTACGTGGAAATACCAGAAGTTGGAAACATCTGGCTTTTCCACGTATGTTGGTCAATCAGTTGATGAATTAGAGCAACGTTTTGGTGATCCCTATGAACGCTTGACGAGTGGGTTTGGTTTTGAAACAAGATATTACCATGATCAAATCAATCACTTATCCTTTGAAGCGAATATCACAAAAGATAAAGTTTCCACGATTAAAGTATTAAATACGGACAACTCAACGATTGCTCCTTTTTACTTAGGGATGACAATGCAAGATCTAACAGAGATCACCACGATCTATACGAATTTTAATTTTCAATACAATGGAACAGATGTCGGGATCGAATTGATGGAAGAAGATATGAATTATCGACCGTTGATTGCGTTTGATAATGATACGTTTGCTATTTTATTCTTCGACCAAAGTAGTAATGGACTGTTTTCGATCGTTTATTTGGATAAAGCTAGTTTGTTGAAACTTCATCCCTATCAAGTATTTGGTTCAGACTTACCGCAATATAAAATAGACGATCAAGTAGATTGGGCTGAAATCAATCAAGCAAAAGAAGGTCATAGTGTTCGATTGTTGAATCAGTTAAGGCAATTGGATCGCTTACCACTTTATAAGCAGACGACCGGTTTTTCTACTCAAACGAAATTGCTTTTAAGTGATTATCTTAATAGACCAGAAGATATTTTGACGAAAGAACGATTAGCAGAATGGCAACAAATAGCGGGTAGTACAAACGCAACTGCTAAGTTTTCATTGACTACTGATGAAATTGATTCGTTAGTCGCAAAAAGAAAGCTTCCCCATTCGACCGGTGTCTTTACACATCCAGTGATTGATCCAACGTTTACATTTTTATTTTTGTATAGTGATCCGTACTATCACGACCGCTTTTTAGTTAACACTTCCGATCTATTAGGAATTGCTTTTTCAAAAGAAAATATGTTAGTCTTAATGCAAGAAGAAGTTAAGGAGAGTACCGATAGCAGTGATAATCAATGAGGAATTATTTGCCTTAGAAGATCAATGTCAGAGCTTATCCGATTGTATCAAAAAAAGCGAGACGATGAAAAAATATTTAAAAGCTAAAAAAGTGATGGAACAATCAGCGGATGTCAATTTATTGATTAATGATTTCTCAATAAAAAAAGAACAGTTTGAAAAAGTTGTTCCTTATCAAAAATATGCACCAGAATTTCGAGAGAAGCAAAGAGCTGTTCGGTTAGCCAAACGTCAACTTGATTTGCATGAAAAAGTAGCGGATTTTCGTTGTATGGAAACACAATTGCAAGATCTATTGGATAAAATTAGCCAACAGTTAGCAGAAACGGTATCGTTGACGATTAAAATTGATGCGGGAAATCCTTTTTTTGAACAAAAGGGGCGTAGTGGATGTGGAGGTAACTGTCATGAATGATGAAAAAAATGAATTTCAACTAACGAAACGACGTGGGTTGATTGTCTGGGTATACAGTTTGAAACAATTAAAAAATTTGAAGAAATTTGGATTGCTTCATTACGTTTCGCGTAAAATGAAATATGTCGTATTGTATTTGAATGAAGACACTTTTGAGCAAACTGCAGAACGAATCAACAAACTTCATTTTGTTCGCAAAGTTGAACGCTCTTATCGTCCAGACGTCGAAATGAACTTTGCTGATAAGATTGGTACGAAGCAACCAGTCAAAGAAGAAGGTTTTGAGATTGAGGAGATCAATACTAAGATTCGTTTAGCAGACCATGTCTTTTAAACCTGTTTTGTGTAAATCATTCATCTCTTAAATAAAAAAGATAAAAATAACTTGAGAAAGCATGAAATTAATGGCGATCCAAGTTTTTTTATCTTTTTTTTTGGTATACTAGTAACAGCACGATTTTTAAAAGGAGTGAGTCAATGCGAGTCATATCAGGAACATATGGTGGACGACGCTTAAAGAGTTTAGCAGGGGCTAATACACGTCCCACCACAGATAAAGTGAAAGAATCGATCTTCAATATGATCGGTCCTTACTTCGACGGAGAAACAGTCTTAGACCTATTTTCTGGTAGTGGCGGGTTAGCTATCGAAGCAGTTTCTCGTGGCTGTGGGCATGCCTTTTGTGTAGACAAAAATTACCAAGCGCTAAAAATAATCCAAGAAAACATTAAAGTAACGAAAGAGCCAGAAAAATTCACCACATTAAAACTTGATGCGGACAAAGCCATCGAAAAGCTGGCAAATGATCAGCAAAAATTTGATTATTTATTTCTTGACCCACCATATGCCAAACAAAAAATTCTTGACCAAATAATCAAAATGACGGAGCTGGACCTTTTTAATGATTCGGCAGTTATTGTATGTGAAACTGATAAAACAGTGGAATTACCAGAAAAGATTGCTGATTTTACGCAAATCAGAAAACAAACGTATGGTATTTCAACTGTGACTATCTACAGAAAAGAGGAAGACCTATGAAAAAAGCCTTGTTTCCAGGCAGCTTTGATCCGTTCACGAATGGGCATTTAGATATGGTCGAACGAGCAGCAAAAATGTTTGATGAGGTCATCATTGGGGTATTTGTGAATACGTCAAAAAAACATCTATTTACCGTTGATGAAAAAGTTACATTGATTACTCAAGCTGTTCGTCATCTTCCGAATGTTAAAGTGTACCATCAGGAAAATCAATTAACAGTCGAGATTGCGAATGAATTAGCTGTTCAAACCATCATTCGTGGTATCCGTAGCGTAAAGGATTTTGAATATGAACGGGATATTGCTCAAATGAATCATCATTTAAATCAAGAAATCGAGACGGTCTTTTTATTGGCTAAACAAGAATATAGTCACGTTAGTTCTAGTTTATTAAAAGAAGTCTTACACTTTGGGGGAGATGTCAGTGACTATCTTCCAATAGTAATCAACGAAGCGTTAGCTGGAAAGCGTGAAAATGATGGACTTTAAAAGATGGTTAAAGACGATTCTTGTCATTTTTTTAGGGATATTTATTATTGGGTTCGTGGTAATTCCACTTCCTTTTTATGTGGAAGCACCAGGAGCAACCATCAATTTGAAAGAGCTGATTACCGTCAATGGGAAAAAGGACAAAGATTCAGGTTCCTTTTCATTAACTTCAGTGGGCATCCGTCGAGCAACTGGTTTTACAGCAGTCAAAGCCAAGCTAGCACCGTTTGAAGATTTGATTAGCGCTGAGGAGTTGACTGGCGGGGCGACTAGCGAAGAATACAATCAAATCCAACAATATTATATGGAGTCTTCCCAAAATGCAGCGATTGAGCAAGCGCTAAAATTGGCAGGGCGCTCTTACCAGATGGAATTTAAAGGTGTTTATGTCATGAGTGTCGAGAAGAATTCCAATTTCTATGGAAAATTAGCAGTTGGTGATACAGTCACAAAAGTTGATGGACAAACCTTTAAAAGTGCAGAAGCATTTATGAAGTATGTCAAAAGTAAAAAAGTCGGCGATACGGTCACGATCACCTATCTCCGAGATGGCAAAGAAAACGAAACTTCAGGTAAATTGATCGAACTGCCAACGGATAATAAAGCAGGGATTGGGATTACTTTAACCGATCATACGAGTATCAAGTCGGATACAGATGTAATGATTAATTCAGGATCAATCGGAGGGCCGTCTGCTGGTTTGATGTTTACCCTGGAAATTTATGAACAATTGACCGGTAAAAATCTTCGTCAAGGGAAAGAAATTGCTGGTACTGGAACGATCAATAGCGACGGTGAAGTTGGGCGAATTGGTGGTATTGATAAAAAAGTGGCTAGTGCAGACAAAGCTGGCGTTGAAATATTCTTTGCACCGGATGATCCAATCTCAGATGAAATCAAGAAGAAACATCCAGAAATCAAAACCAATTACGAAGAAGCCAAAGCTGCTGCGAAAGAATTGAACTCTTCAATGAAAATTGTACCAGTGAAAACCGTACAAGATGCCCTTGATTATTTAGAAAAGATGAACTAAAGATTCATTAGAAATCGTTTTGTTTCAACAACATTTTTTTATCGTTGTTCATGAAACGGTTTTTGAACGAATAAATAGACAGACAAAATTTCCTTTAAGATTGATGTTTTCAATGACTCAGCCTTAACGGAAAGCATGTCTGTCTCTTTTTTATAGAGAAACTAAAATGAATAGAAACTAGCCATGAGGGGATCTATGTGTATGAGGTAAGCTTTTTATATTCGTTGGATCAGTAAAGGTAAAGTTATTTTTAATTGCGTCAGTTGATAAAGAGTTTAAACTTATTATGGAAAAATTTTCGGTGAAATGAAAAAATAGGAAATAAAGTGAAGATGTATGTTATAATCGAAGGACAGAAAAATGAATACAGTAAGATGATCAGATCGTTCTAAGTCAGTGTTTTTTTACTGATTCCCTAGTAAAACTACGTTGGCACACAGCTTTTGATTTTTACATTTATCCGATTCATTGGGTATTCTGAAAATAGAGGAAAGAGCTGGAGAATTTTATTCTTGAAATCTATTAAAACCAACTACCACTTTTATTTTGTGATCAAGTCCTGTTTGTTTTTCTAAATTTACTTGGAGAGGATTAATGATGAGAAAAAAAGCGATTGTAATTATAATGATTCAAATGGTGATTTATGTTAGCTCAATCATAGGTGCGTTTATGAATAGAGGAGTTATTACAAATTGGCCTTCTTTACTTTTGTTATTCGGAATATGTATCGGTAATTTTGTGCCAATCGAGTATCGGACTAGTTTCAATTCTACTGATCCTGGGATTATTCTAAAAAATCATACAAGACGGTTAGAAAACATCATTTACATGATCATCACATGTCTCGTAATCGTACTAGTTATCTATCTGGATATGGTATAACGACTAGTTTAGACAATGGAATATTTTGTCCGTAAAAAAATATCTTATAAAATCTATGTAAACTAGCTCACGATTATTCATGAGGAAAAGCGAGTCTTTGACTTATTTAGGATAGTTGAACACTGGGAAAGTTGATATAATCGAGGCGTTGCGTTTTAGTATAGTGAGAATAATTGTACATAGCCGCTAGAGAGACAGTGGCAAAGATGTCGGATTTAGGATTACTTAGGTAAGTCGGGTACATGCTCAAAAAAATCAAGGAAGAGCTTCGCTAAGAGTGTGAACTTGAAACTATTTTTAAAAAACGAATAGAAAAATAGATAAACATCAAAGTCAGTAAAAGTGATTTTGATGGTTTTTGCTAGGTAATGAAAAGAGAAATATAGACCCTAGGTCAACGCCTATTCCTGAAATGTTTAAAGGTATGAAAGATTCATTCTTCATAAAATAATTGTCCCAAAAGTAGGTTTATTTTCATGTAGAAAAATGGTTTGACGTATTTAATCATGAAGAGAAAAAACTTCTTCATAATTTAATGAAAGGAAGCCAATCGGAAAATAGTCACAATGAGCGAAGAATGGAAGAACAAACGAAAGCGTTTCTATACTACCAACTTTTCTTCACCAAAATTTGTGATCGGAGGGATCTTTGGCATCATAGGGGTCATCATCCTTGGTGGAATGGTGGTTCATTTTTTCAGTCAATCAAGTAAAAAGGATCAACTATTTTTGACAAACCAATCGATTGAAGCTCCGGAAAAGAACAGTTCTGAAACGAAACCAATTGATGAAACGGTGAGTACATCGACTAGGTCAGTGATTTATGTCGATGTGAAAGGAGCGGTGAAACAACCTGGAATGTACGCTTTTGTGGCAGAAGATCGGGTCTTTGATGTTATTCAAAAAGCAGGTGGGCTGACGGAATCAGCTGACGAGAAACAGATCAACTTTGCAGCAAAAATAACGGATCAACAAATGCTGTACGTTCCTGAAGTAGGAGAAGAAATTCCAGAAAGCTCAAATGCTAGTCTAGCGACGCTAGATTCAGTGGACACAAACCCAGATCGAGTGCATCTTAATACTGCTGATCTTTCGCAATTGCAACAAATACCGGGGATCGGTGAAAAAAAAGCCCGAGAAATTATTCAGTATAGACAAGATAATGGATCGTTCAAAAGTATTGACGAGCTTCAAGAAATAGACGGAATTGGTCAGAAGACAGTTGAAAAAATCAAAAACTTCGTTACAATTACTATAGAATAAACGATAGAGGTGGCTAATATGAGCAATGAACGGATTCCTTGGGACCAATATTTTATGGCTCAAGCAGTATTATTATCATTGAGAAGTACTTGTACACGATTAGAAGTCGGCGCAACTTTAGTAAGAGAAAAACGGATCATTGCTGGAGGCTACAATGGCGCTGTTAGCGGGGATGTTCATTGCATTGATGAAGGCTGTTATATCGTCGATGGTCATTGCTTGCGAACGATCCATGCGGAAATGAATGCTTTATTACAATGTGCAAAACTAGGCATACCTACGGAGGGCGCAGAGATTTACGTGACTCATTTCCCTTGTTTAGCTTGTACAAAAGCCTTATTACAAGCAGGAATCAAAAAAATCAACTATTTACATGATTATCGAAATGATCCGTATGCACAATCATTGATCGAACAATTAGGTGCAACTGTTCATCAAGTATCATTGGATTCTACTCACTTTTCTAAACTCCAAAAAGAATTATCAGGAGAACATGTTTAGTAGATTTTGTGATCAAGCACAGAATCGATTCATTTTTCCAGCGATTTCTTCGATTTTTATTTGTTTGTTTTATTATACAGACAGATGGCATTATCGTTTGATTTTCGCTGGATTTTTTTTGTTTTTTTTACGGAAAGAAAATAAACAAATTATTGGTTTAAGTCTCATTTGTAGTACGCTGGTTTTATTTTCTTGCTGGCTTAAAGAAACAAAACCAATCGATGATCAAAGGACGTTGGAACGTATCATGGTCGCCTCAGACACAGTGAAAATGAATGGAGATTTAGTGACTTTTATTGGGCACACAACGGACAAGCAAAAGATTTCTTGCAGCTATTATGCCAAATCTGAACAAGAAAGAAATTCTTTTCTTGTTCTTAGACATGAAGCGATTGAATTAATTGTAGTCGGGGATTACCAAGAAACTTCCAAACAAAGGAATCCTTATGGGTTTGATCAAAAAAAGTATGACCAAATACATCGGATCAAAGGACGATTTCAGATACGCCAGATCAAAGAACATTTGAATCGTAATGCTTGGCAGAATATGCTGAGCAGAACACGAGGAAGGTCTATTACGTTTATTCAAGAACACTTTAGTCACAAGGTGAGTGTCTATATGAATGCTTTGATCTTTGGCTATAAAGATAGTCAGTTTTTAGCATCAGAAGACACATATAAAGAAACTGGCTTACTTCATTTATTCAGTTTGTCAGGCATGCACATCCAAACTTACTTAGATTGGCTCTATTATCTGTTTCGCAGAGGAGGGATGACATTAACTGCTAGTTATCTCCCACTAGTTGGGGGGACTTTGGGGTATTTTAGCTTATCTGGGGGCTCTGTGTCAGTGAAAAGAGCGGGGCTGTCATTCTTATTGAAATTAGGGCTAAAACTCCTCAATGTCAAATTTTCTTCTTTCGATCATTATTCGATTATTTTATGGATACTTTTGCTGATCGAGCCGCTTTGTCTTTTCCAAGTAGAGGGCCAGCTAAGTTTAGGAATGAGCTTCTTCTTTCTTTTGTTGTCTCGCCCAACCACTAAGTTTCAAAAGTTCACTACTATCGTGTTATTTAGTATCGGCATCATGCCACTGACAGCTTGGCATTTTTATGAGTGGCCACTATTAGGTAGTATGTTGACTCTTCTTTTTGCTCCTGTTTTTAAGAAAGTATTTCTTCCTTGTTTGACGTTTTTATTTGTTTTTGGCAGGGTATTACCTCCAAGTGTTAGCGAGTTGCTTGATTCTTATTTAGTCCATTTCGAGAGATTACTAGATTCGTTGAGATTTGCCAATCTAGTGATTGGGCGACCGAATGGCTGGTTGTTAATATTTAGTTTAGGCTTTCTTTTATGGCTTATAGAGAAAAAACAACATAAACCTTGTCAATGCGTGACCGCTGCACTCCTTGTGCCCATTATTCTCATTTTTGGTCGTTTTCTTCAATTCGGAAGTAGTATCACTTTCAACGACGTAGGGCAAGGAGACAGTATTCTTTTTAAAGCGCCGTTTTTAAAAGAAATCGTTATGATTGATACTGGTGGAAAATTGAGTTTTCAAAAAGAAGTTTGGCAAGAGCGAAGGGTTAGACCACCTGCAGAGTTCAATCTTGTCCCATTTTTAAAAGGAAATGGCATCCGACACATCAATAAACTGATATTAACGCATGACGATATCGATCATGTGGGAGAAATCACGACATTAGCAAAACATTTCAAGATCGATACGATTTATATTGGTTGGGGAGCTGGCAAAAGCACCTGGCTCCATACGCAGTTGCAGAAATTGGAAAAAGCAGGAACTACTATTTGTGAAGTCAGGCAGGGTGATTGGATCAAAGGTTATTTTGATTTTTTTGTGTTGTCTCCGATTACCCAGGGGAAGGGGGAGAATGAAGATTCAATTGGCTTGTCAGTGACTCATCAATCCTGTCGTTTTCTCTTTTTAGGTGATTTAGATCAGCATGCAGAAGAAAAGATCGGAAACGCTTATCCAGATTTAAAAGCGGATGTGATCAAATTAGGACATCATGGCAGCCGCACATCTAGTCATCCACAGTTCATTTCGCAATTAGAAGCAACCTATGGTGTTTTATCCTGTGGCGTGAATAATTTATTTGGTCATCCTCATGAAGACGTACTAGCGACGTTAAAGCAGAATAAAGTCACTCCTTTGCGTACCGACCGTCAAGGCGCAATTACTTTTAAATGGCATCCCTTTTGGTATCCAAACGGAAAGATCCACACAATGATAGACTAGCAATTCCCAGCTACTCATGGTAGGATAAATTTGAAAGTGGTGAACGAAATGAGTATTCAAGCAGATTTACAAAAAATCCATAAAGAAAAGCTTGCGCCTTGCTATTTGATTCTAGGTACTGAAAAATATTTACAGGATCAGGTAAGAGCAGAAATCCAGAAAAAAATTCAAATCGATAGTCAAGATGACTTGAATTTCTTAAGTTTTGATATGGGGAATGCTAGTATTGATGAGGTGGTTGCTGAGGCAGAGACTTTGCCATTTTTTGGTGATCAACGCCTAGTATTTGTAGAAAATCCCTACTTTTTAACAGCTGAAAAAGTGAATAATGGGATTGAACAAAATACGGATCTACTGATTGATTATTTAAAAGAACCTTTAGAATCAACAGTTTTAGTGTTTTTTGCTCCCTATGAGAAATTAGATGAGCGGAAAAAAATAACGAAACAATTAAAAAAAACTGCTGTGACCATCAATGTTCAGCAATTGAATGAAAAAGAAGTACGTCAGTATTTATTGAATATACTGGAAAATGCACCGATTCAAATGGACCGTAAAGCGATTGATCTGTTTTTAAGGTTAACGGATCTCGATCTATCAAAAATGATGAGGGAATTGAATAAATTACTATTGTATGGGCAACAACAAGAACTGATCACTGTTAAAGAAGTGGAACAGTTAGTCCCTAAAACCTTGGAACATAATCTTTTTGATATGACACAATATATTCTTTCCGGGAAAACAGAACAAGCGCTGCGGTTGTTTGAAGACTTAATTACCCAAGGAGAAGAAACCATTAAGATCAATGCCATCTTGCTTTCACAAATACGTTTGTTTTTACAGACCAAGTTTTTGATGAAAATCGGTTATCAGCAGGCTAATATTGCTGAGACTTTAAAGATACATCCTTACCGTGTAAAATTGGCGATGCAAGAGGTACGTAAATTTGATGAAAAGATCCTAAGGCGTTTATTTGACGATCTGGTTGAAATGGATTACCAAATCAAAAGTGGTAAAATCGAAAAAGAATTAAGCTTTCAATTATTTGTCTTACGAACAGGTCAGCTTTTGAAGAGTTAAAAAGAAGAGAAAAACAATCGAAATAAATCCAAAAAGAACGCTTGAAACGATGATGTTTGAGCGTTTTTTAGACATCAATTGTTTTAGAGTAGGAAGTGCTGAGTCAGCCGCAGCTGGTTTACTAATAAAAAGAATGGAAAGAAACCCAACAGAAGGGTGATCGAATAGACTGTTTGAGACAAAATAAAAAAACCGGCCGTAGCCGATTTCCTTATTTAGCGATTTTTTTGCTTAAACGAGATTTGTCGCGGTTAGCTTTGTTTTTATGAATTAGACCTTTTGTTTCAGCCATATCAATAGCTTTAACAGCTTCTTTATATAACGCATCTACGTTTTCAGCACCTGAAGCTACAGCATCTTCAAATTTTTTGATTGCAGTACGCATAGCGCTTGTTTGAGATGAATTTTTAACGTTCGCATTTTCGCTTGTACGAACACGTTTGATTGCAGATTCAATGTTTGGCATTAGTTTCACCTCCGATAAATTAAGTTCTTACGCGTGTTACCGCATAATTCAACATTCATTATTATACCTAAATGAAGTAATCTTTGCAATATGAACATGACAAGTTTTTTTCCTTAACACTAAAAGAAACTTAATTCTAGGCTCTACTAGCATTGAAAGAGAAGGAAAATGGGCAAATAAAAAACGCTATTGTGGGAGACAATAGCGTTCAACCAAAGCAGATAAATTTATCTTTTTAAACAAAATTTGAATGGGACTGTTTGGTACTCGAACATTATATAACAAAGCGAACCGTTTGCAAAGCTTTTTTTGAAAAGGGATACGTTCCTTGTAGACTAAGCAATCATAACGATACCATTCTTTAGTTATTTTATAACCGTTAACCGTTGGTGTGTCTAAATTTATTCCGGAGTCCCAATAATTTTAATGTATTCATCAATATTTTTGATCATCATTTTTTTGATGACTAATTGATTGCGGCGGTTCCATTTTCCACTGACTTCTAATACATATTTATTTAAAGGGAGCCGAAGAATATATTTTGCCAAGTAACGATCTTTCAACAGACCGTTAATGACACGATCTTCCAGTTGAAGATTTAAGCCAGTCAACATCATAGGTTGTTCTTGTAAGACATACGTATCAATTAAAAGACCTTCAAAGGTTTCCATGAGCGTTTTCCTTTCTATATATAAAGCATAATAGCGAATGATTAAAAATATAAATGATGCTATCTTGTGTTCTAGTATAACAAAAAATGAAAGGAGGAGCCAAAAAGAAATGAGGATTATTTAATAATATTTTAGGAAACATAAAAGGGGGTAAGTGGTGTAGGGGTAAGAGGAAGAGGTAGGAACATTAAAAACATACTTGATGAAACTCACGCAACTTTTATCAAGTAGATTCCATAAGTAAAGATAAATGAAAAAACAATAAACCCGATAGATAAAGTTTGTTTACTCCATCTATCGGGTTTACTTTTTTCACGATCAATTAAAGTAGGTATTGAACACATTTTGGATCAGATCTGGAAATAAAAGATAAGCTAGTCCTAAAATCAATACGATCGCTAATAAAAACCAACCAACCGTGCCGATAAAGTATTTTAATTTTTCTAACATGTGATCACCTCGGAATAAGTATATCACGAACGATTCTATTCAGAGGACTCAAAACACTTTATCTGTGATCGATTTTTTCATTTACTTAAAGAAAATAATTGCAAGAGACAATAGGTAATACCAGAAGCAATGACTGGACCAGCCGCGATCCCTTTTAAGAAAACGACTCCGAGAATTGTTCCAAAAACCAATGCAACAGTAATCTGCGGGTCTGAAGCAATCAAACCGACTCCTTTGGAAGAAAGTACGGCTACTAGACCACCACAAAACACAGCAATCCAACCGATGGGTGATTTAAAGGCATCCAGTAAATCTTTTAAACCAATCTCGCCAGTAGCGATTGGAACTAAAATAGCAGCTGTGATGATGGTGACTCCTAGATTAATTCCTTTGCCTTGAAGCCAAGTAAGAAACACTTTCGATGTCGGTATCAATTTGACTAGTAATATAAAACCTGTAGCGATGATCAAGCTTTGATTTTTAGCAAGCAGGGCAACAAGCATGATCAATCCAAGAAAAATCCAACTTTCCATAAAAAAAGAACCTCACTTTCCTGCCATCAATCATATCATTTTTTCAACGGTTACAAAAGTGAGGTTCATCAGAGTGGAAAAACTAGATAGAATGGTGATTTGGCTGTAAGGGACAGCCAGTGCAACGTGATTTTTTGGAAGTATCTTCAGGTAAGGGTTTCAATAAACGTAACCCATTTAAGATAACCAAGATCGTGCTTCCTTCATGACCAATCACGCCAAGAGGTAAATTTAAAAATTGCAGAAAGTTAGAAAGGATCAGTAAACAAATCACTGTAAGAGAAAAAATAATATTTTGCTTAATGATTTTCTTCATTCTTAGTGAAAGACGGTGGGCATAACTTAATTTTTGCAAGTCATTTTTTACCAAGACGATATCAGCGATTTCCATAGCGACATCCGTTCCTTGTCCCATGGCAACTCCTAGTGAAGCAGTTGCAAGAGCTGGGGCATCATTGACACCATCACCAACCATTGCTGTGACAGTATACTTTTCTTTTTGCTGTTGTGCATAGTGTGTTTTATCCGATGGTGTGCAGTTAGCCAGTAAGTGTTGAACACCAATTTTCTCTGCAATAGCTGCAGCAGTCCCTTGGTTATCTCCAGTGATCATGCTGGTATCAATTTGCTGGTTATTGAAATAGTCAATGACTTGTTGGGCATTTTCTTTCGGCACATCTAATAAGCCGATGAGTGCTATCAATTGATTGTCTTTGGTTAAAACAATCACTGTCTTTCCCTGTTGTTCGAGTAAATGAATTTTATCAAGAAGTTCTTTTTCAGCTATCGACGTTTTTTCTGGTTCCCATTTACCTACAATCCACTGAGCTTCTTGGTAAACTGTTCGTAAACCAAACCCCGTGATTTCTTCGATTAGTAATTTTTGGATGTCTTTTGGTATAGCAATGTCAAAATGTGTTACGATTGCTTGAGCTAAGGGGTGCGTTGTTTTTTGTTCCATTGAAACTAAGATTTGTTGCGCCAGATTCTGATCTTTTACAAAATAGCTATCAGTTACTATCGGTTTACCTTTCGTTAAAGTTCCGGTTTTATCAAAGGCAATTGCTTTTAAATCAGCTAATTGTTCTAAATGGAGTCCACCTTTGATCAGCACACCGTTGCGGGCAGCGTTAGAAAGGGCTGCTAGTGTTGCAGGTGTCGCAGAGGCAACCAACGCACAAGGAGAGGCGACAACCAGTAAAACCATTCCCCGATAAAAACTTTCTTGAAAACTCCAGCCAAAAATGAAATATGAAACAAGAATCATTAATGGAACAACGACTAACACACCTTTAACGTAGGTATTTTCAATACGAGAGATAAAAGAAGCGGTCTTTGTAGGGGTGCTTTGTGCTTTTTCAACCAGCTGGATGATTTTAGCAAAAACGGTCTCATCACTTTTTTTAGTCACCTGTAGGATCAAAGGATTCCCTCGATTGATCGTTCCTGCAAATAACTCATCATGAGGGACTTTTTCAACTGGTACAGATTCACCACTCAATGTTGCTTCATCAACCGTTGCTTGTTGACTTTCTAAATAGCCGTCAATTGGGATCGTTCCACCTTTTGGGACAAATACCCGATCATTGATCTTAAGATCAGTTACAGCTATTTCTTCTAATTCTTCGTTTGCAGTTAAACGTTGTGCTTTTCGTGGCTGTAGATTCATTAAAGCGGTAATTTCTTGCTGACTTTTACTGGTCGTATATTCTTCGAGAGCGCCACTTAAACAGAAAATAAACGTAAGCATCGCACCTTCTAAAAAATCACCGATCAAACAAGCGCCAATTGCTGCCAAGGCCATCAATAAGTCAACATTCAATGTGTTTTCCTGCCAGAGTTCGGTCAACCCTTCACGAGTCTGCTTGAAACCACCGAATGAGATGGCTCCTAAATAAAAGATGATACTTAGAAAAGGCACAAAAGATTGAGTAGCCAAACCTAAGATTATAAGTAATAAACAACCGATTGTCGGGATAAATGTCTGTATTAAACGAGTCATATTTGTTTCCTCCTTTACAAAATTAATATACCACACCAAAATTCTAATTGATAATAAAAATCGCTAAATGAGAACGATAATAGTTATCATTTAGAATAACGCGTTTTTGGAAAGGGGATAATTAGAATATATATAAAAAAACACCGTAATCATACGGTGCTTTGACTTCGTTTTATTCAGTTACATTGCGATAAACCAGTAACCAATCAAAATGATTCCTAAAATAATCCGATACCAACCAAAAATTGTAAAGTCGTTTTTCTTCAAATAACTTAACAAGAATTTGATGGCTAAAACGGAGACAATAAATGATACGAGGGTTCCAACGAGTAAAATAATTGTTTCTTCCATTTTAAAGGAGTTTCCTTCAGCTAGATACTTCACGATTTTTAAACCACTGGCACCAAACATCACTGGGATACCAAGGAAAAATGAAAATTCTGTTGCTACAAATCGAGAAGCACCAATCAAAATGGCTCCGAGGATCGTAGCTCCTGAACGAGAAGTTCCAGGAACTAACGCTAATACTTGGAATAATCCAACCAGTAACGCCGCTTGATAAGTAAAATCGTTTAAGGTTGTCCAACGTGGTGTTTTTGTCTTGTTTCTTTTTTCCACAACAATGAATGCAATCCCATAAACGATTAAGACGATCGCAACTGGTAGAAATTTATGAAAATGTTCTTCTAACCAATCATCTAAAGGTAATCCAATAATAATTGCTGGAATACAAGCGACTACGACTTTGAACCATAATGTCCAAGTATCTTTTTTCTCAATAGTGGTTTTGCTTGGAGAAAAGGGATTTAATTTATGAAAATATAAAACGACGACTGCTAAAATAGCACCTAATTGAATAACGACGTTGAACATCGACATAAACTGTGTGCTAGCGTCTAGCTTGATGAACTGATCTGCTAGGATCAAGTGACCAGTGCTACTGATCGGCAACCACTCGGTAATCCCTTCGATAATTCCTAAGATAGCTGCTTTGATGATATTTGCAAAAAACATACGGACCTTCCTTCCCAAATAAAATACAGTATTAAGTATACCGTTCTTTCTAATGAAAACCAAATGCTTTCTTGATGTTAAGAAAAACTTGAGAAATAGCAAGAGGGCATAAGAAAGCGAGTACTCAAGTGAGTACTCGCAAACCAGTGTTTGATAACAGAACGATTATAAGAAAGAATCCCGCGAGTGTTTTTTTCCCTGCTCTATATAACTAATATCGTTGATTCCTTCAATTGAAAAATTGCCTTTTTCATACGTCACTTTTGTCACGCTGCCATTTAATAAGCCTGCTCGAACAGGTTGATGTACGTCAATTAGGCTGAGTAAAAAGCCAATCGTCAATCCATGAGAAACGACTAGGACGTTGCCACCACCATTTTTTTCGCAATGATGCGCAATGTCTTCAAATCCTGACCATACACGATTTTTTAAAGTATCGTAGGTCTCAGCCCAGCCAGCAGTATCCAAGTTATAAATAGCATTAGCAATTTGTTCAAAAGTTACGTCCGTCGTGAACATCTCATCATAAGTTTTGAAGTTTAATACTCGGGGGATAACTCCCCACATTTCCATGTCATAGCCACCTTCTAAGGAGCCAAAACACCATTCACGAATCCTTTGATCGATAAAGTAAGGGATATCTTTTCCTTTGGCATGTTCACTGAGGATGATACGTGCCGTTTCAATAGCACGACCACTATCGCTAGAATAAGCAAAAGAAAAATCAACGTCTTTCAATCCTTTTCCAAGATAGTGGATTCCTTCTTGGCCTTGTTTGGTAAGTGGTGTGTCACACCAACCTTGGACACGTTCAATCGTATTGAACATCGTTTTTCCGTGTCTGACGATGTAAAGAGTTGTTTTAGTCATATTTACAGCCTCCAATCGATTTGTTAGTTAAGCATTAAAGAAAGGGTTGGTTCTTTTTTCATGTTCAATGGTCGTAGCATCTCCATGCCCAGGATAAACGGCAAATTCATCTGGCAACACAAACAACTGGGTTTGAATACTGTGTAGCAGCTGTTCCAGATTCCCAGTATATAGATCGGTTCGACCGATACTGCCTTTAAACAGTGCATCACCTGATACGACAAAATCATCAAAGATAAAGCTGACACTTCCAATCGAATGACCAGGTGTAGGGACGACCCGAAATGTCATATTCCCTAGACGATAGGGTTTCATTTCAAATTCATATTCAGCAGGTGAAACAATGATATTCGCAATGTCATCATGTCTTCCCAAACCAGAAAGATTCAATATCGGATCGCCTAACCAACTTTGTTCTAATGGACTAACATATACAGGGATCTGATAAAACTGACGAAGTTCTTCGACGGCTCCGATATGGTCATAGTGGGTATGTGTTAGTAAAATCGCTACGGGTTGTTGTTGCGTTTTTTCGATTTGCGTTTTGATTTTTGCTGCATCTTCACCAGGATCAATAATCAGTAAAGCTTCATCGTTATAAACCAAATAACAATTTTCTTCGATCATCCCAGTTTTGATTTGTTCAATATGCATAAAGAGTTCCTCCTGATCGCTTACTTAATTCTAGTATAACTCAATTGATAAGATGAAACAAAAGACCCTACTTGAGGAATGGTCCACGGTGAATCTAAATCGAATTGAATGAATAATAAATGAATTAATTGAATATAGTAGAGCTGAGTCATGTTTTTTTGTAGCCGAGTTTTCTTGCTTCCTAAATGAACCACTTATTTCAATGACAAGGTGTAAAATAAAAGTATTGAGAGATTTTAAACAAGAGAACAGAAAATTCTCACTTCTTTTTAATAAGTTGGTGTTAGAGTGAGCTCATCCAAAAATCCTAATTCTATATCCTATTCGAGCTTGCGACAGTGATGTCCAACTCTGAAAAACAAAGGGAAGCATCCGAAAATGCAAAAAGCTATTTTCGGATGTTTTACTTTACTTTCAAGTGAACGATGATGAATGTAAAGGGAGAGAGATATCTGAATAATGTAAACAAATCTATAGCTTTGTGATCCTACTTGTGAAAGGAAGAAGTGACTAAATAGCTGTAATACTTTCATCTGTTTAGGCGTATAAATCGGCAAATTGATAAGCTTGATTTTAGTATTTTGCGATTCTTTTCTTTTTCAGGTAAGCTTATAGTCAAAGGAGTGGGAGTGGTGAAGCAATCAAAAATATCGGTACGTAACCTTGTTGAATTTATCTTAAGGCGTGGCAGTATCGACAATCGTAAAAAAAGTAACCATACCGCACTGGAAGGTGCCAAGATCCATCGGAAGCTTCAAAAAGATGCTGGAGAAGACTATGAAAAAGAAGTCTTTTTAAAGACGACTGTCCACTTCGAGGAATACCAGCTAATCATAGAAGGGCGAGCAGATGGCGTGTTCCAAAAAGAAGGCATCTATTATATTGATGAAATAAAAACTTCGGAACCGAGGTATGAAGACTTAGAAAAAGAACAAATTGAATTATTTTTCCATCAAGCAAGAACCTATGCTTATATTTATTGTCATGAACATGATTTAAAAGAAATTAATTTGCAACTAACTTATTATCAAACTACTGAAGGAATCATTACCCGAAAAGTTGAGCATCAAACCATCGAACAATTAAATGAGTTTTTTAAAAAACTTACAGATGACTATAAGGAATGGCTGATTTTTCAAGAGAATTGGCGTACCGTTCGAAATGCTTCTTTGATGGCTTTGAAATTCCCCTATGACAACTACCGTAAAGGTCAAAGAGAGTTAGCAGTCGCTGCCTATAAAACGATTCGTACAAAACAAAAATTATTCGTCGAAGCACCGACAGGAACTGGGAAAACAGTTTCTACACTGTTCCCCGCTTTGAAAGCAATAGGGGAAGAAGAGGGAGAACGCATTTTTTATTTAACGGCTAAAACAATCACGAGACAAGTCGCTGAAGATGCTTTGGAGGCGTTAAAAGATGTGGGTGCTGAGACCAAAAGTGTAACTTTGACAGCCAAAGATAAGATTTGTTTTTTAGACGAAACAACATGTAATCCAGATCAATGTCCATATGCCAACGGTTATTACAACCGGATCAATGAAGGATTATGGGATTTATTGAATCATGAAAATCAAATCACCAGAGAAGTTATTGAAACCTATGCGAAGAAACATACGTTATGTCCTTTTGAGTTGTCGCTAGATGTGAGTTTATGGTGTGATGTGATTATCGGGGATTATAATTATTTGTTTGATCCGACTGTTTATTTACGACGTTTTTTTGAAGGCGAAAAAAATGAGGATCATCTTTTTCTGATTGATGAAGCCCATAATTTGGTCAGTCGTTCCCGAGAGATGTACTCCGCAAAACTTTCATATCGAAGCGCTAGAAACGTCTATGCACTCATTCCAAAAGAATTTAAAAAGCTAAGACGACGTTTTAATAAATTACTCAAAGCGTTCGATCAGATCCAGGAAATTTCAAATGAAGATGGGTGGACCTACCACCATCAAAAAGCACCCGCGGACACATTGGTTAATGCTGGTTATCAATTGAGTGAGCACATCCAAGAGTGGTTGGCAGAGTATCCTGAACATGCCATTCAAGAGACGTTACTCCCCTTTTATTTTGACTTACTTCACTTTTTGAAAATCAGTGAATTTTACGATGATCATTATGAAACAACTGTAGAGAAAACTTATCAAGATTTCGTCATCAAAGCATTTTGCATCGATCCTAGTGATTTTTTAGAACAATCGTTAGCTAAGGGGAGAAGTAGTATCTTATTTTCCGCTAGTTTTTCGCCATTGTCTTATTACCAAGAAACGCTAGGAGGAAAAGAGAGCTTAGCTTATCGCTTGCCAAGTCCTTTTCCAGAAGAAAACCAAAAAGTGCTGATCACAAATTATTTAGAAACAACCTATCGTAAACGAGAAGAGAACATGCCTCGATTGATTGAAACGATCCAACATTTTACAAAAGAAAAGATCGGAAATTACTTGATATTTTTCCCCTCTTACCAATATTTGGATCAGGCAGTGACAGCCTTTCAAGAAAAACATCCAGATGTTAAGGTGCTGATTCAAGATACCACGATGAGTGAAATTGAGAGAGAAACATTTTTGAAGCAGTTTCAAATTGATCCAGACGAAACCTTACTAGCTTTTTGTGTGTTAGGCGGAATCTTTTCAGAAGGGATCGATTTAAAAGGAACCCGATTAATTGGCAGTATGATCGTTGGCGTTGGATTACCACAAATGAACCATGAGCAGGAGTTGATCAAAGAATATTATGACGAAAAAGATCAGCTGGGATTTGCTTATGCGTACCAATTACCTGGTATGAATAAAGTCTTACAAGCAGCGGGACGTGTCATTAGAGATGCCAGTGATCAGGGAATCGTTTTGTTAGCAGATCAGCGTTTTAATCGGTTGGATTATCGCCAATTGTTTCCAAGACATTGGCAGTCAGCGACCACTGTCAGAAACCTATCTGAACTCACAACAGAAATCACCGATTTTTGGCACAAAAGTAAATAATTGGAGATGTGAAATTACTCTAGCGCTAGTAGTTTAAAATTAAAAACACCTGAATCAACCACAAACGACTGGTAGATTCAGGTGTCTTATCTATTCAAGCGCGTATTTGATCAATTGTTTCATTGTCTGACAAGTAAAGCTATCTGTTAACGATAGTTAGTAAACTGAAGTTCGATCGGCAGATCTAATTTTCGCAATAAAGCAATCACCGCTTGAAGGTCATCACGGTTTTTTCCAGTTACACGAATTTGATCTTCTTGAATCTGGGTTTTTACTTTAATCTTTGAATTTTTGATCTCGGTTGTGATTTTCTTGGCATTTTCCCGATCAATGCCATTGATAAGTTCAGCGGATTGACGTGCTTTTCCTCCAAGGGCATGCTCTGATTCAGAGAAATGAATATTTTTGATTGGAACATTTCGTTTGTTTAATTTACTGAACAAGACATCTTTGATTTGTTCAATCTTGAAATCGTCGTCACTAAGAATGATTAATTTATTGTTATCAAATTTGATATCAATAGTCGAATCTTTAAAATCAAAACGGTTGGTTAATTCTTTTATTGTTTGCTGGATCGCATTTCTGACTTCTTCGATTGTGACCTCTGAAACAATGTCAAAACTTGCATCTTTTGCCATAGTGATCCTCCTGATTTGTTTTTATTTTATTGTATCATAGTCAAATGATTGTGTTGAAGCTTTACTAAAATTATTCTCATTTATGATTCAAGTATTTTAATTTAATTCATAACCTGTTATTCTTACAATTGGAATAACTTTGAAAGGAAGAGGTGCTTGTGAGTAAGATTATGACAGTGTATCAAAGAAATGAAATATTAAAAAAGATTGTGGTTATCTTAGTCACCGGATTGACCGCAGCGGTTGCCTTAAATTATTTTTTGATTCCAGCAAACGTCTTTTCCGCAGGGATGAATGGGATTGCCCAAATCATTGCCTCGTTATTATCTGACTGGCTCCACGTAAAAGTGGACACAGGTGCCTTTATCTTTATTTTGAATATCCCTATCTTTATTCTAGGGTTCTTGAAAGTAGGCAGACGAGCAACGATTTTAAGTTTTGTCAATGTAGTAGCCGTATCGGTAGCAACTACCTTACTTCCCACTGGGCAAGTGACGGACAATATTTTAATGAATGCCTTAGTCGGCGGTGTTTTGTTAGGTGTTGGTGTAGGGATCTCACTTAAAATGGGGTTTACAACTGGAGGAATGGATATTATTTCTTTAGTCCTTTCACAAACTACAGGGAAAACCGTTGGAAATTATATGTTGATGTTAAATGGTTTGATCGTGGTGATTGCGGGCTTTCTTTTTAACTGGGAGAGTGCGCTCTATACGATTATCTCTATCTATGCCATGACCCAAGTGATTGATGCGATTCATACGAGTCATCAAAAAGTGACCGCCATGATTGTGACGGTTAAACCAGATGAAGTGACCGCAGCGATCGCTCAAAATATGGTTCGAGGAATGACCCTCTTACCATCAATCGGTGGCTATTCTAAAAAAGAAGGTAAAACGATCATGATGGTGATCACTCGTTATGAAATGTATGATTTAGATCAAATCGTCCATGAAATCGACGAAGATGCTTTTATCAATATTTTACCAACGCATTCGGTATTTGGCCGTTTTGCGAATGAAAGCGAACAAAATCTTTACCGTTCTACGGGTGTCTTTCCCGAAATAAAGAAAACTCCTTCAAAAACTAAAAAACAATAATTGATTTAAATAAGTCAGAAGAATTTTCTGTTTTCAACCTGCTAAATGAGAATAGAACCTCTCGATTCTCATTTACAAATGAGCAAAAAAAGAGTATGATAAATGAAAATTGCATGAAGGAGTGCTGCAAGATGAGCGAAGCAAACCAAAAATGGTCTGCAGAAGAAGTCAATGAAATCAAGGAACGAATCTTAGCTGCCTTAGAAATGGTCATCGACCCTGAACTAGGGATCGATATCGTCAACCTAGGCTTGATCTATGAAATCGAATTTGATCCAGAAAACGGAGAAACAGTCATTAAAATGACCTTAACAACCATGGGTTGCCCGTTAGCTGATATCCTAACTGAATCAATCCACGATGCCTTAAAAGAAGTGCCAGAAGTAACTAAGGCAGAAGTCAAACTAGTTTGGTATCCAGCCTGGACGACGGATAAGATGAGTCGCTATGCACGAATTGCACTTGGTATTAGATAATTTTGACACGGGTTTCATATTCAACGAGTAAACAACTTTTAAACTCCTTTATCAACTTTTAGAAAAAGTTGGTGAGGGAGTTTTTGTTTTGTAAAAATTGATGCTTGATGAAGTAAAATTGTCAAAATATGAATAAATGATAACGACTTTTATCCCTTTCTCTTTTTCTATTCAAATCGCATCTCGAAATGCTTTATAAATTATACTTAATAAATTAAGTTGTGTTTTGTTTTTAATAATGTTAAACTTTGTTTAATTATATTTATATTTTGTTGGGAGGTTAATGAATGGAATGGTTTTTTAATTTAGAACCTGAGGAACAAGTATTTATTAAGAAATTTTTGTTGGCATCAGGTTCCTTAAAGCAGTTAGCAAAAGAGTATGAAGTTAGTTATCCAACAGTAAGAATAAGGTTAGATAGATTAATTGAAAAAATAAAACTTTTTGATGGAAAGCAAGAAGATTCTTTTGAAGTATCAATGATGCAACTCGTGATTAACGAAAAAATAAGTTTAGACGTAGCAAAAGAAATTATAAAAAAACATAGGGAGAGTATAGATGAATAATATAATACAATTTTTATTTATTGCAGGTATTATTGGGTTTCAAACCCTAAGTGGTTATATAGGGAATAAATATATGGGAGCGATCTTACCAGTGATTTTCAGTGGTTTAGTTGTTTTTATCGTTTTGACAGGTCATTTAAATCTAACATTTAGAAATATATTAATGCCTATTGTTGGTTTGATTACATTGATCTGTATTTATGAAGGCGGAAAAGAATCAAAGAAAAAAAAGACAATAAAAGAAATGGAAAAAATGAAAGCAAAGGATATCTTGAATCAATAATGAGTTATTGGCTGATACACTAACTTAAACTCTTTTAACAGCTTTTAGTAAAAGCTGATAGAAGAGTTTTTTTCTATGTAAAATATTCAGATAGCTGATGTACTAAAAGGTTGTTCAGTATAGGAAAATAATTGCGAAAGAGGTCGTTGAAACTCAAAAAAATTATAGCTTCCAAATTATCTAACAATCTAAGCAAACGCATAAGACAAGTTTTTTAGTAAGCGTTTTCTAGTCCTGATTTTCATGATATACTGTTTTTAAGTCAATCAAAAGGAGAATGAACATGAGAAAACAACGAGGTAGCTACTCGATATAGTGGAATGGATAGACCTATATCGAGTATGCTTTATCCAATCGACTATATCGCCGTCAACGATTATAAAATCATAATGACTGGAGCGATAAAAGATGATGGACCAATTAAAAAAAGAGTGGCTTAAAAGTGAGGAACAACAGAAAAATTTTACTGGCTGGGATTTTTCCTATTTAGATGGGAAATGGTCGTGTGAAGAGCCTCCGTGGGATTACCGAGAGCTTGTTTTAAATTATTTAACTCCAACTATGTTTCTACTAGATATGGGAACAGGTGGAGGTGAATTGTTACAAACATTTAACCATCCTTATGAGCAGACAGCAGTAACGGAAGGGTATCCGCCTAATTACCAGCTATTATTACAAACACTTGACCCTCAAGGCGTAACAGTAAAATTTGTGGGGGAAGAGGACGTATTGGATTTTCCAGATGATTCATTTGATCTAGTGATCAATTCTCATGAATCTTTTGCAGTAGCTGAAGTGAAGCGTGTCTTGAAACCAGATGGGTTATTTATTTCTCAACAAGTAGGAGATTTCAACGGGTTGAATTTGGCTTCTCGTTTGATGCCAGAAGTAAGGAAAGAATGTTTTGATTTTCATCTTTCCTTAGTGAAAGCAGAACTAGAACAGCACCATTTTGATCTTTTGTTTTGTGACGAAGCCTATTTGAATCAACAATTCTTTGATATGGATAGTTTGATCTTTTATGTACGGACGATTGAATGGGAATACCCAGGATTTACAGTTGAGAAAAATTTCAAAGAGTTATTGGGACTTTATGAAGAGTTGAAACGACATGGTACGATTTATAATTTGCAACATCATTTTGCTTTTGTTGCTCGTAATACAAAATAATGAACACATAAAAGTTACTACAAATCATTTTGAAATTCCTTATGGTGAGCAAGTGATTTAGCAAAAAAGAGTGGGGTGTCATATGCGACCAAAATCAAAAGATGAATTGCTTGAAAAAGCAAACAGCCAATTCGATGATTTATGGAAATTAATTAACGGTATGGGTGAGGAAGATCGCAAGCAATCCTTTCAATTTAGTGAAGAGTTTTTGGCGAAAAAAAAGGAAGCACATTGGCGACGAGACAAAGACTTAAAAGATGTATTGATCCATTTGTACGAATGGCATTTACTATTGTTACGATGGCTTGAAAGCAACTTTAACGGAGAAGAAAGAAATTTCTTGCCTGAACCGTATAATTGGCGAACCTACGGAAAGATGAATGAAGAGTTTGTAGAAAAGCATCAAACAACTTCTTTAGTGGAAGCTGAAAACTATTTGAAAAAAAGCCATGAGCAAGTAATGAAAAAATTAGACGCCTTGAGTAATGAAGAGTTATTCCAGAAAAAGCAATTTGCATGGGTGGGGAATACCACATTAGGTAGTTATTTCATTTCTGCAACTTCCAGTCACTACGAATGGGCAATCAAGAAGTTAAAACAATCTCAAAAAAATAAATGAATAAAATCAATAAAAAAG
>NZ_JBFOFT010000010.1:0-119531 GCF_040887425.1 Enterococcus sp. C53 | reverse complement strand
AATCAAGTGAAACCAGAAACAATCAACCAACGAATATGTAGATAAAAGAATTTAAATGAAACAATAACAAATAACTTAGCTGACCTTAAAGTACAAACAAAGAAGATGGCAAAAAAAAGAAATAGACTTGATTGTACGATCATCAAGAAATTAAACAAAGGATTTTTTGTTCCTACACTATAAGAGAGGGCATATATTTATATTAAATAATCGTTTAATTATCAATGGTAAATTCTATTATAATGATATGAGTACATAAGCAAATAAGGAACAACTTTCATCAAAAAAGCATGTGAAATAGTAGTTAAAATAGTTTATAAAAATAAGGTATTGAAACAGAGTCATCATTTGAATGTAAAGTTCTTGAAAATTCTCGTCTCGTTTAGCCAACAAATTCCATCTTTTTACAACCAATAATTTCTCTATTTTTCCAATTTATGGTATCATCATTTTGTTAGTTATTAAAAAAAGTATAATTTTGAAGGGACGTCACTATGCAAGTATACGGAATTGATGCAATTATTCGAATCGTGAGTCATTTAGCTTTTATTTATCTGGCTTTCTGGTCGTTGCGGTCACTGCGAATTGAGATGTTTTTTAAAAAATTGCATGATACGCAAATTCGAATGGCGATTGTATTCTTCTCTATTTTTTTAGGATATACTGCCAGTAATTTCTTCTTAGAAATTATTGCATTGTGTCGAAATCTTTTCGTTAGCCTGCAGTAAAAAAAAGGTACTATAAAAAAAGGTACTATTTTAATAAAAGAAATGATATAATAGAAAAGATTTTGAGTCTTTATAGCTCATTGGAATTTTTTGGGGGGAACAACATGGAAGAGATCATCGTCAAAGGTGGCAAACAATTGAATGGAACAGTAAAAATCGAAGGAGCTAAAAATGCTGTTCTACCTATTTTAGCTGCTAGTTTGTTGGCTGAAGAAGGAACAACCGTTTTAGACAACGTTCCAATTCTTTCTGACGTCTTCACTATGAATCAAGTGATTCGTCATTTAAATGTAGATGTAGTGTTTGATGAAGACAATAATCAAGTAACGCTTGATGCGTCAAGACAATTAGAAATCGAAGCGCCATATGAATATGTGAGTCAAATGCGTGCTTCTATCGTTGTAATGGGACCATTACTTGCTAGAAATGGTCATGCAAAAGTTGCCATGCCAGGGGGATGTGCGATTGGGAAACGTCCAATTGATTTACATCTTAAAGGATTCCAAGCATTGGGTGCGAAAATCATTCAAAAAAATGGCTACATCGAAGCTATTGCGGATGAATTGATCGGTAACACGATCTATTTAGATTTTCCAAGTGTTGGAGCCACTCAAAATATCATGATGGCAGCAGTAAAAGCTAAAGGAACAACGATCATCGAAAACGTCGCTCGAGAACCTGAAATTGTAGATCTTGCAAATATTTTAAATAAAATGGGCGCAAATATCTATGGTGCTGGTACGGAAACGATGCGTATCGAAGGAGTCGGTCATCTGCATGCAGTGAAACACGCAATTGTTCAAGACCGGATCGAAGCAGGTACCTTTATGGTAGCAGCAGCGATGACTGAAGGAAATGTCTTGATCGCAGATGCAATCTCAGAACATAATCGTCCGTTGATTTCTAAATTAATTGAAATGGGTGCAACGATCACTGAAGAAGAAGGCGGCATTCGAGTTGTTGGTCCAAAACATATTTTACCAACTGACGTCAAAACAATGCCTCATCCTGGTTTTCCGACAGACATGCAAGCCCAAATGACTGCTATTCAGTTAGTCGCTGAGGGAACGAGCATGGTGACTGAAACAGTTTTTGAGAATCGCTTCCAACATTTGGAAGAAATGCGCCGTATGAACGCCCATGTGAAGATTGATGGAAATGTAGCGATTATGGACGGGAATCATGAATTACAAGGTGCTGAAGTTTATGCAACAGATTTACGAGCTGCTGCAGCATTAGTACTTGCTGGTTTAAAAGCAAATGGCATAACACGCGTTCGCAATCTTAAATACTTAGATCGTGGTTATTATCAATTCCATATTAAATTGCAAAACTTAGGTGCAGATGTGGAACGTGTGGCAATCGATCAAACGCCCGCTGATAAAACAGCTCAAGTCACTGTTTAAGGACGTGATAAAATGAGTAGTCAACGGTATATTTTAATCACATTGGTGAAGATTTTAGTTGTCATACTACTACTAATTCTTTTATTTATAGCTGGAACAATGATTGGATACGGGGTTATCGGTGGTGGAAATCCGTTTAAGGTTTTTCAACCAAGTTTGTGGCTGCACATCCAGGATTTTTTCAGATAAAGAGTTTTGTGAAAATGATAGTGTAAGCAAACAAAGGATTTCTTAAAACGAATTTTCGCTTTTGAGAAGTCCTTTTTTATTGTGAGTCATTCCACTGTTTGGCAGATTATTGCTCCTTTGAACAGTCGTTTGTCATGAATAGAAGAATGAGGATCAAAGCTTTAATAATGAGGTGATGAGATGAAAAAAATCTTAGTGGCTATTGTCCGTTTTTATCAACGGTTTATTTCTCCTGCTTTCCCACCTAGCTGTCGGTACTATCCTACTTGTTCAAACTATATGATACGTGCGATTCAAGTACACGGTGCATTTAAAGGAACGCTGATGGGGACAGCACGCATTTTGCGTTGCCATCCATTCGTAAAGGGCGGAATCGATTACGTGCCTTTAAATTGCCAATTGACACGTAATAAAAAAGATAAAGAGATGCCTAATTATGATGAAAAATAAACAGTCAGGTAAGACCGAGCATTCTGAAGAAAAAAGAATTGTCAAACTAGAGCAATCAACTTTACCTTGGTCATTATTGTTGGATGCAGATCCTGAAGAGGAAAACGTCCAACGATACATTGATCAAGGGGCTGGTTTTATATGGAAAGCAGAAAACGACATTCAAGGAGTGATCGTTTTTATCACAAATAAATTAGTGTTTGAAATAATGAATTTAGCTGTAGCTCCAAAAGTTCAAGGTCAAGAAATCGGCTACGCGTTGCTTACCCATACACTAAAAGAAATGAAAAAGTTAAAAACCACCCAACAACAAGTCATTATTCGGACGGGGAGTACGTCATCAGCAGCTTTACAACTGTATAAAAAAATCGGCTTCCTGGAAATTTCTAGAGAAAAAGATTATTTTGTCAAAAATTATAAACAGCCAATCTATGAAAATGGCCAACGTTTACGAGATCAAGTAACTCTAGCAAAGAAAATTTGAACTCATCCATAAAAAGGCTTTCAAAATACTGTGGCTTGACTTAAAATAAAAACAGTATGAGAAAAGGAGACAAATAAATGATGGGTATTTTAGTTTTTGATTTTGGTGGTTCCGCAGTAAAATATGGCTATTGGAATGGACAAGCGCTTGAAGACACCAGCCAATTTCCGACTCCTAAGACATGGGAAGAAATGAAAGCGCATTTAAAACAGGTATTCCAAACGTTTGTAAAACAGAAGGCGATTGAAGGCGTAGCAATCAGCGCACCTGGAGTAGTGAATCAGGAGAAACAGCTGATTGAAGGGATTAGTGCCATTCCTTATATCCACGGATTCAATATTTTTCATGAACTGGAAGAACTCTTCCATTTACCAGTGACGATCGAAAATGATGCTAATTGTGCTGGAATGGCTGAGTATTATGAAGGCGCAGCGAAAGAATATCAACATGTAGCATTTGTTGTACTTGGGACTGGAGTAGGTGGGGCAATCTTTACCCAAGGACAACTAAATAAAGGCGCTCATTTGTACGGGGGAGAATTTGGCTTGATGTTCTTAGAAGGCAATCAAACATTTAGTAAGCTTGGTACAGCAGTTCAAATGGCTTGGCGTTACTGTGACCGTTTGGGAGTTTCACGTACGACTTATAGCGGAAAAGAAGTCTTTGAACGAGCAGAACAAGGGGATGAACTAGCAAAAGAAGAGGTAGATAATTTTTATAATTATTTAACAAAAGGTTTGTTTAGTATCCAATTTTCGATTGATCCTGAAGTCATCGTGATTGGCGGGGGGATCTCTGCAAAAGCAGGGTTATTAACAGAAATCAATCAACGAATGAAACAATTAACTACTGATTTAGAACTAAATGACTTTGATCCTAAAATTTTATTATGTGATTATCGAAATGATGCAAATTTGATTGGAGCAGCTGCCAATTTCACCGCTCAACGTGAAGGTTTAGTTCAATGATGCATAGCGTTGAACAAAACTTTTAGACATATGGTAGGCATTCCATGATTGAATATGATAAACTATCATGGAGGTGGAAAAAGATGTCAAAAAAAAATAAAGATATTGAAGTACGTATCGAAGAAGTCAAAAAACAAATCAAAGGAACAACTTATGATGTGACTCAGTTATTTATTGGTAAAAAAATGATTGGGGAAATTTTGGCTTATGGACCAAAAGAATTTGAAATTTTTTTTGGTGAAGAAGATTTTGGGAAAGAAAAGAGTCTTGAAAACGCGATAGAAACAGTTATTCGTCACTGGAATCTACACGAATAAAAAAATATCAAAAAAATTTTCAATAAGGGGTTGCAAAAATCTGGAAAATTAGGTATTATAACTAAGTCAGGTTGATACAAACCTTTCGGAGGAGTAGCGAAGTGGCTAAACGCGACGGACTGTAAATCCGTTCCTTAGGGTTCAGTGGTTCGAATCCACTCTCCTCCATTTCATTGGGGTATAGCCAAGCGGTAAGGCAAGGGACTTTGACTCCCTCATGCGTTGGTTCGAATCCAGCTACCCCAGTAGTACGGAGTGATCTATTAAGATCACTCTTTTTTTGTGTGAAAACAGCTTGTTTCTTGAAGATTATCAAGAAATAGGCTAGAGTGAATAGTAGGTAGATCAAAAAAAGGGGGCAGTAAAATGAAGTGGAAAGAAAAAGTAGATGAGACTGCAGAGAAAATCTATGATTTGATTAAGTCGGAAAAGTATCAGGTAGAAGTCCGGTTACCGAAAAAATCAGAAAAAGCGATACAAGTGAAATCAAAGCGTCCAACCAATCACACAAAAAAATGGCTTTCAAAAAACCGTTAAGAATAACACAATCTCTAAAAAACAGTGATTTTGCTGTCTTTTGGAGGTTTTGTTATTTTACAAAATGATTTTCAATCCTTCCACTTGGATTAAAGAGGAAGGAAACACAATTACTTACATAAACTTTCGGATAAAATAAACGGGTTGGCAAATGATTGATCGACAATTAGTCGAGCAAAAGAAACTTTTTCCTTTTCAGTTGTGAACCAGGTATATACCAGTTATAATAAAGGAAATGAAAGGGCGGATATACATTATGTCGAATCAACTACCAGTCTATATACAAATCCATGATCAGATCAAAAGTGAAATCGAACAAGGTATTTGGAAAATCGGTGATCGCCTTCCTTCTGAAAGAGAATTGGCAGTGAAATTCAATGTTAGTCGAATGACTTTACGTCAAGCCATTCAAAACCTGGCTGATGAAGGGATTTTGGAAAGAAAAATTGGCTCAGGTACATATGTTGCAAGAGAAAAAGTCCAAGAAAAGATGTCGGGTGCGACCAGTTTTACTGAAATTATGGAATCACAGAATAGAGTACCCTCCAGTCGGACAATCTCTTATTTTTTAACTTCCCCAAGTTCTAGTGAAATGGAGAAGCTGAAACTGGAAAAAGACGAAACGATTCTTCGTATGGAACGAATTCGTTATGCTGATGATATACCAATCTGTTTTGAAGTAGCCAGTATCCCGCAAAAGATTATTGCAGACTATAGTAAATCTGAAATTACCAATTCTCTTTATCGGGTACTCGAAGAGAAAAGTGGGCATAAGATCGGGGCAGCTAATCAAACAATAACAGCCATTCTTGCTTCAGAAAAAATTGCAGAATATTTAGAAGTAAAAAAAGGAGATGCTGTGTTACGTTTACGCCAAACTTCTTATTTTGATGACGGTACCCCATTTGAATATGTTCGTACGCAATATGTAGGGAATCGTTTTGAATTTTATTTAGAGAAATAAAAGAGGGATGCGAAACAGTCCAAATAAAGAAGAGCCTGAGACAAGTTTTGTCCTAGGCTCTTCTTTTTTGATTTCGAGATCAGCGGATAGAGTGATTACTGGTCAGCTTCTACCAGTTGTTCATGATAGGAAATTGGACCATCTGTAAATTCCACCTGTCCATTCAATAATTCAACGACTGCTGTTTTAAATGCAGTAACTTCTGTTTCTACAATCAAACAGTGAACCGTGACTTTGTCTGTGTAGATCGTTTCTTTTATAGGAATATGTTTCAACTCAAGCATATTTTCTAATTTACCTAATTGCGGATAGGTGATATGGACAGCTATTTCTTGCTGTTGTGTTCCTTCCACGATCCCGATTTCAATTAGTGCGTGAGAAACAGCCTGTGTATAGGCACGAATCAAACCACCGGTACCCAATTTTGTCCCACCAAAATAGCGTGTGACGACAGCGACCACATTGATCAATTCATTTTTTTTAAGTACTTCCAGCATTGGGACACCTGCCGTACCACTAGGCTCACCGTCATCACTACTGCGTTGAATTTCATTTTTTTCACCGAGAACGAAAGCACTACAGTTATGGTTTGCTTTCCAATGTTCTTTTTTCATTGCCTGAATAAACGCTTTAGCTTCTGCTTCCGTTTCAATTCGTTTCATAGAGCAAATAAAACGAGATTTTTTGACTTCGATTTCTGCTTGACCGTCTGCTTGGATGGTTCTATAACTATTCAGCGTGATGCTTCCTCCTTACAAGTAGTTGATAATAGTCAAAGTATAATGAATTATTCCTTTAGTTTCAACACTTATAATACTTGAGTAATGAAGAGAGTCTATGGGATAATAGAAGAAAGAAAGGTGAGATGGGGATGAAAGAACGCATAAAAAAATATGACGCCATCACCCAATATTTAAAAAATAACGGGGGATCACAGGTTACTTTAACATTTACACAGATCGACGAACTTCTTTTTCCAAGTTATGGGCTCCCTAAATCAGCTAGACAAAGCACTGATTGGTGGGCAAATGATTATAAGCACCCAGAAAAAGGAGCATATGGCTGGATCAATGCTGGCTACGAGGTTGTGGTGATCAATTTAAAAAAAGAATATGTTGTGTTCAATCAATTAGTTAAATCGAGTTGGCTATTCGACTGATAAGAAAACGTTGACATTATCTTGCTTTTTTGTATAATAATCACACAAGTAAAAAAAAGAAATCGTTTGCAAAAGTTGAAAGAATGGAGAGAGTAAAATGACTAAAAAAACAATCATGCTCGTATGTTCTGCTGGGATGAGTACCAGTTTACTTGTAACAAAAATGCAAAAAGCTGCTGAAGAACAAGGAATTGATACGGATATTTTTGCCGTATCAGCTTCTGATGCCGATAATCAGCTAGCTTCTAAAGAAGTTGATGTTTTGCTGTTGGGACCACAAGTCCGCTTCATGAAGGCTGATTTTGAAAAACGTCTAGAACCAAAAGGAATCCCATTAGATATTATCAATATGGCAGATTATGGTTTGATGAATGGCGAAAAAGTATTACAACAAGCCATCCATTTAATTGAAAACAAATAAAGGACAGAGCATACTAAGATGTTCATATCGGAAACAAGCTGAAAAATCCAGCGAATAGGTCGCCTATTCAAGGATTTTTCGGCTTATTTTTTATACTAACCGCTTCAAATAACCATTCATTCTCAAATTTTTTTGAAGAATGGACTGATGTAGCGTATCTTCTTTTAGGGGATTAGATGAAAAAAAGTAGTTTATGCAGTTTATATGGCAGACGATTACTTACGAGAGACTTGAGAGAATGGACAGAGAGTTTTGAACAGATTCGCTATCAGAAACTAGCTGCCATTCATCTACAAGGAAATTGGTTAACATGTAATCGATGCAGCATGCGAACAAAAATAGGTAAATCAGAGCAAAAGCAACCAATCATCTTTTGTCCTGTTTGTCTTTTTTTAGGTCGTTGTGACAACACACAAGAATTATTTTTATTTGAACAACCTGAGTTGCCGAAAAGAAATGTCTGTTTTACTTGGACAGGAAAGTTAACGCCAACTCAACAAGCGATTTCTACGAACTTGGTCACTGATGTCTCGGGAAAACAGCACATGATTTGGGCTGTGACAGGAGCGGGAAAGACTGAGATGCTTTATGAAAAGGTCATAAAAACGTTAGAAAAAGGTGGACGAGTCGCATTAGTTTCACCTAGGGTTGATGTGTGCAACGAACTTTACCTACGTTTTTGTGGCGTTTTTCCAGAAGAAGACATTGTCCTGCTTCATGGAAAAAAGAAAGAAGCCTATCGCTTTAGTCCATTCGTGATTGCGACTACGCATCAGCTGTATCGTTTTTATCAGACGTTTGATCTGTTAGTCGTCGATGAGGTGGATGCGTTCCCTTTTGCAGGAGATCCTGGGTTAGCTTATGCTGTTGAAACTGCAATTAAACCAAAAGGAACATTTATCTATTTAAGTGCGACACCTAATGAGCAGCTACTGAAAAAAATCCGTTCAACCTTTTTGATCCATCAATTGCCACTTCGCTTTCATCAACGGTTATTGCCTGAACCACATTTGTTTTTTTGGAATGACTGGCCGAATAAATGTTTGAAAGAAAAAAAACTTCGACCACTTTTGAAGTGTCTAAACATGCTGCTCCAACAAAATCATGTCTTATTATTTTGTCCGTCGATTGCCTTGATGAATCGATTAGCCTCACTGTTAAAGCGTTGTTTACCCATGTACCGTATTACCGATGCATCCGCAAAAGATCCAAACCGTTCAGAAAAAGTTCAGCAAATGAGAAAGCAACAATATGATGTGTTACTTACTACAATGATTTTGGAACGTGGGGTAACATTTGCAAATGTGTCAGTGATCGTGTTAGGCGCTGATCACCGTGTTTTTACTAAATCTTCCCTTGTACAAATCGCTGGTCGAGCCGATCGAAAGGGAGATTTTACCAATAGCCAAGTCTATTTTTTCTATGAAGAACTGACAAAAGCTATCAAATTAGCCTGTCGTGAGATCAAAGAAATGAATCGTCAGGGAAAAAAGCAGCTTGCTATGAAAAATAGTGAGCCTAGAGGAGAAAAAACACATGAATCGTTGTAGTTATTGTCAAAAACAAGTCATCCGAAATTTGAAGATCAGCGAGATTCTTGGATTGGGAAAGATTCTTCCTCAGATTTGTGAGGACTGTTCAAATTTGTTTCGTCCGATAAATAAACAGCAAAGCTGTCGAACTTGCCAGAAAGAACTGCCTGGTGATATTACGTATTGTGAAGATTGTATCGCCTGGAAAAACGCCTATCCCAATTATGATTTCAGTCATCATGCTTGTTTTTACTATGATTCAGCCTTCAAAGAATGGTTAAAGCGCTATAAATTTATGGGAGATGTCCGACTGGCAGGTACATTTGCTAAACAGTTGCAAATAATACAACAAGAATTTAGCGATTATCAAATCTGTCCAATCCCACTAGCAACTGCTCGTTTAAAAGAACGTGGGTTTAATTAGGTCATTGAAATGTTGAGAGTAGCTAAAATACCTTATAGTCAACTGCTGACTCGCTCTGATCATTCACTTCCACAATCCCAAAAAACACGTCAGGAACGTTTAAAAACTACCCAACCTTTCAAATTAGCTGTTGTTCCAACGATCATCAAAGGGAAAAAAGTATTGTTGGTAGACGATGTCTATACGACGGGGCAAACCCTTTTTCATGCTGCTTCTTGTTTATTGCCACATGCTCCTGAAAAAATCCGCACCTTTTCGCTAGCTCGATAAATAAATGAAAAACGAATGTCCTTGATAGCGATTTAGTTTGCAAATGGATTAGAGTTCGATATAATGGTAGTAAGAAGAGGGAAAGAGTGGTCCTTCTCCTTCTTGATTGTGGTAGACGAAAGGGGTAATTTTTATGTTTAGATACAATGTACGCGGTGAAAATATCGAAGTAACTGAAGTGATTCGTGACTACGTTGAGAAAAAAGTAGGAAAACTTGAACGCTATTTCAGTGATGCACCCGATGCTACAGCACATGTAAATTTAAAAGTTTATACTGAAAAAACAGCGAAAGTGGAAGTAACTATTCCATTACCTTATCTTGTATTGCGTGCCGAAGAAACATCACCTGATCTTTATGCAAGTATTGATTTGGTAGTTGACAAATTGGAACGACAAATCCGCAAATTCAAAACAAAAATTAACCGTAAATCTCGCGAAACCGGTATGAACACAGCCGATGCAGCGGTATTATTCAATAACGAAGCTGACGATGCCGATCATGAAAATGATTCTGAATTAGACATTGTCCGCACGAAACGTTTATCACTGAAACCAATGGACAGTGAAGAGGCTGTTCTACAAATGAACATGCTTGGTCATAATTTCTTTATTTTTGAAGATGCAGAAACCAATGGTACAAGTATCGTTTACCGTCGTAAAGATGGCAAATACGGTTTGATTGAAACCGACTGATAAATAACAATTAGAAAAAGCAGTAAAAAGCTTGTGGCAAACCCTTCACGGTTTGCCACAGCTTCTTTTTTGTCTACGTCAGAAATTGTGAATTAATTGTGAATATATTACATTAATTGTGTTAAGATATTTCAATTATCTAGAACTAATGATAAAATAGAAACTAGAATCTACATAATCTGGATAATATATGTAAAAAGGAGATTATACAACGCATGGCCAATTTTATTCGTTCGATTATCGAAAATGATAAAAAAGAACTAAAACGTTTAGATCGTATTGCTAAAAAAGTAGAAGATCATGCTGACGAAATGGCAGCATTAACAGATGAACAATTACAAGCAAAAACAGCTGAGTTTAAAGCTCGCTATCAAAAAGGGGAAACTTTAGATCAATTATTACCGGAAGCCTTTGCGGTAGTTCGTGAAGCTGCCAAACGAGTGTTGGGACTTTATCCTTACCATGTACAATTGATGGGGGGGATCGTTCTTCACGATGGAAATATCCCAGAGATGCGTACTGGTGAAGGGAAAACTTTAACAGCGACAATGCCGGTTTATTTGAATGCATTGACGGGAGAAGGCGTTCACGTCGTTACTGTCAATGAATACCTGGCTACTCGTGACTCCTCTGAAATGGGCGAATTATATAACTTTTTAGGTTTAACAGTTGGCTTGAATATCAATTCAAAATCAGCGGACGAAAAACGAGATGCTTACAATTGTGATATTACCTATAGTACCAATAATGAATTAGGTTTCGACTATCTAAGAGACAACATGGTCGTTTATCGTCATCAAATGGTTCAAAGACCATTGAATTATGCGATTGTCGATGAAGTCGATTCGATCTTGATCGATGAAGCAAGAACACCGTTGATTATTTCAGGTCAAGCTGAAAAATCAACAGCTTTATATACAAGAACAGATAATTTTGTGAAACGTTTGAAAGAAGAAGAAGATTATAAAATCGATGTGCAATCGAAAACAATCAGCTTGACTGAAGCAGGGATCGAGAAAGCCGAAGAAACATTTGGCTTAGAAAATCTATATGATATTGAAAATACTGCCTTAACCCACCATCTGGATCAAGCATTGCGTGCCAACTATATCATGATCTTGGATATTGACTATGTGGTCCAAGATGGAAAAGTCTTGATCGTTGACCAATTTACTGGTCGTATCATGGATGGACGCCGCTACTCTGATGGATTACATCAGGCGATTGAAGCAAAAGAAGGCGTAGAGATCGAAGACGAAACGAAGACGATGGCGACAATCACGTTCCAGAACTATTTCCGAATGTATAAGAAACTGTCAGGTATGACTGGTACAGCAAAAACAGAAGAAGAAGAGTTTCGGGAAATCTATAATATTCAAGTTTGTCAAATCCCAACAAATCGTCCAGTCATTCGTGACGACCGACCTGATTTGTTATATCCAACATTGACTAGCAAGTTCCAAGCGGTGGTGCAAGACATCAAAGAACGTTACCGCAAAGGACAACCTGTTCTTGTCGGAACGGTAGCAGTGGAAACTTCAGAATTATTGTCTGATATGTTGAATCGTGAACGTATCCCACATGAAGTATTGAATGCAAAAAACCACTTCAAAGAAGCGGAGATCATCATGAATGCTGGTCAAAAAGGTGCGGTGACGATTGCAACGAATATGGCTGGACGTGGTACAGATATCAAGTTGGGACTTGGTGTCAGAGAACTAGGCGGACTAGCTGTTATCGGGACAGAACGTCATGAATCACGTCGTATCGATAATCAATTACGTGGTAGGGCTGGACGTCAAGGAGACCCAGGGATGTCTCAATTCTATCTTTCATTGGAAGATGATCTGATGAAACGATTTGGTTCTGAACGGATCAAAGCATTCTTAGATCGCATGAAAATCGGTGAAGAGGATGCAGTGATCCAAAGTAAGATGCTGACAAAACAAGTGGAATCAGCACAAAAACGTGTCGAAGGAAATAACTACGATACTCGTAAAAATGTCTTACAATACGATGATGTAATGCGAGAACAACGCGAAGTTATCTACAAACAACGTCAAGAAGTCATCATGGAAGAAACAAGTTTGTCTAAACCAATGATGAATATGATCAAACGTACGATCAGTCGGGTAGTAGATGCACACACACAACTAGAAAAAGACAACTGGAACCTTGAAGGAATCGTTGATTTTGCAGGTAGTACATTAGTCCATGAAGATAGCATCTCAATCGATGACCTTAAAGGGAAAGAACCGCAACAGATCAAAGAATATTTAAATGAGTTAGCACAAGAAGTATTTAATACGAAAGCTAACCAGCTCAACGGACCTGAACAATTACTAGAATTTGAAAAAGTAGTCATTCTACGAGTAGTGGATTCGAAATGGACCGATCATATCGATGCTATGGATCAATTACGCCAATCAATCGGTCTTAGAGCATATGGACAAAACAATCCATTGGTTGAGTATCAAACAGAAGGATACAAGATGTTTGAAGAGATGGTTGGAGCGATCGAATATGAAGTGACTCGTCTCTTTATGAAAGCTGAGATTCGTCAAAATGTTCAACGGGAGCAAGTGTCAACCGGCGAAGCAGTTCAACCAACTACCGGTGATGCAAAAGAAAATAGCAACACAAGTGCCAAAAAACAACCGGTTCACGTGAACAAAGTAGGCAGAAATGATCCTTGTCCATGTGGTAGCGGGAAAAAATATAAAAACTGTCATGGAAAAGATGAGAACTAATTTTTGACAGCTAGCAGATAAGATTGGTGAGATCGGTTCTTTTTGATTAAGAATCGACTCACCTTCTTTCTGTTATGAAGCGTTTCTGTTAAACTAAAGTGGTTGAATAAAACATAAAATAATGTAGATAGAAAGAGGGAAGTTTATGGAGATTTCAGAAATCCGTAACTTATTAGCTGAGATGGAAGAAAAGGTCACAAGTTTCAGGAGGTCTCTTTGACTTAGATCGGTTGGAAGAAGACATCGCTGAAGCTGAAGCCAAAATGGCAGAGCCTGGTTTTTGGGATGATAGCGAAGCAGCACAAAAAGTGATCAATGAAAACAACACAAATAAAGAAACGTATGATCAATTCAATGCGTTAGCTGAAGAATTAGAAGAGTTAGCCCTAATGGTAGAAATGTTGCAAGAAGAACCAGATGCTCAAATGCAACAAGAAGCAGAAGATAGAATCCAACTATTAGACGAAAAAATGAAGACGTATGAATTAGCCATGCTTTTAGATGGTCCATATGATCGCAACCATGCAATCGTCGAACTTCATCCTGGAGCAGGGGGTACAGAATCCCAAGACTGGGGAAGTATGTTGTTACGCATGTATACACGTTGGGCAGAACAACATGGCTACCAAGTGGAAACATTGGATTACCAAGCAGGGGATGAAGCAGGAATAAAAAGTGTGACTTTACTGATCAAAGGGCATAATGCATATGGCTATTTAAAATCGGAAAAAGGTGTCCACCGTCTTGTTCGGATCTCCCCATTTGATTCAGCCAAACGGCGCCACACTTCGTTTTGTTCGGTCGATGTGATGCCAGAACTAGATGAAACGATTGATGTTGCCATCAACCCAGATGACTTGAAGATCGATACGTACCGAGCAAGCGGTGCCGGAGGACAACATATCAATAAAACAGAGTCTGCCGTTCGGATCACTCATCTTCCAACAGGAACGGTCGTAGCTAGTCAAGCGCAGCGTTCACAATTAAAAAACCGAGAACAAGCAATGAGCATGTTGAAAGCGAAGTTGTATCAACTTGAGGTTGAAAAGAAAGAACAAGAAGCTGCAGCATTGCGTGGGGAGCAAAAAGAAATTGGTTGGGGTTCACAAATTCGTTCCTATGTCTTCCATCCATATTCAATGGTAAAAGATCACCGGACAAACGTAGAAACTGGTAATGTTCAAGCTGTAATGGATGGCGATTTAGACTTATTTATTGACGGATATTTAAAAATGCACCTCTAAATAGTTGACTTTAATTGAAATAAAATTGTAAGATTTTGAAAGCAAGATGAAACATTACCATGCTATAATGGTGAGAGACTGAGAAAAGATATGGAGAGAACGCCATGATTGAAATGAAGGATGTCATGAAAAAGTACTCAAATGGTACGACTGCAATCCGAAATTTATCGGTTGTTATCGATCAAGGAGAGTTCGTTTATGTAGTTGGTCCATCAGGGGCTGGGAAATCTACATTCATCAAATTGATGTATCGAGAAGAAAAAGCGTCAAAAGGAACCTTAAATGTTGCTGGTCATGATTTAATGGCAATCAAAAACAAAGATGTTCCTTACTTACGCAGAGAAATCGGGGTAGTTTTCCAAGACTACAAACTGTTGCCGAGAAAAACAGTTTACGAAAATGTCGCTTATGCGATGCAAGTAATCGGTAGAAAACCACGAGATATCAAAAAACGTGTGATGGAAGTGTTAGATCTTGTTGGATTGAAACATAAAGTGCGTGTTTTTCCAAGTGAGTTATCTGGTGGGGAACAGCAACGGGTATCGATTGCCCGTGCAATCGTAAATACGCCGAAAGTATTGATTGCTGACGAACCTACAGGAAATCTAGATCCGGAGAATTCTTGGGAGATCATGAAGTTATTGGACCGAATCAATGCTCAAGGGACAACGGTCGTTATGGCAACCCATAACAGTACGATCGTGAATACAATTCGTCATCGAGTGATCGCCATCGAAAATGGACGAATCATACGTGACCAAGCGGAAGGGGAATATGGATACGATGATTAGAACCTTTTTCCGACATTTATTAGAGAGTATCAAGAGTTTAAAGCGTAACGGCTGGATGACTGTCGCTTCAGTGAGTGCCGTGACGATCACATTAACATTAGTTGGGGTATTCATGGCTGTGATCATGAATGCAACGAAACTAGCCGAAGATATCGAAGGCAACGTAGATGTTTCTGTTTTCGTTGATATTGGCACGAATGAAAAAGATATGAAGAATCTTGAAAAACAATTAAAAGAGATTGATCACGTCAAAAGTGTCAAATTCTCAAGTAAAGACCAAGAGTTGAAAAAGATCCAGGATGCTATGGGGAATTCATGGAGTTTATTTGAAGGAGATAACAACCCGTTATATGATGTTTATGTCGTTCAAACGTCAGAACCTTCTTATACGAAACAAGTATCTCAAGAAGCCGGAAAATTAGCGAATGTTTCTCGCGCGGATTACGGTGGAACGTCTTCAGATAAAATTCTTAAGCTTGCAGGAACCGTTCGAACATGGGGCTTAGCTGCAGCAGCATTATTATTGTTTATTGCAATGTTTTTGATTTCAAATACAATCAGAATCACGATCTTATCTCGCCAAAAAGAAATTCAAATCATGCGATTAGTTGGTGCCAAAAACGGCTACATTCGTTGGCCATTCTTTTTAGAAGGTGGCTGGATTGGTTTGATCGGTGCAATTATTCCGGTATTGCTGATTACATTTGGGTACCAAGAAGTATTCCGAATGCTTAACCCTTCATTATTGCGCTCCCACTATTCCTTGATCCAACCACAGGATATCGTGTGGAAAATCAACGCTTTGATGGCTGGGATCGGAATCATTATCGGTTCATTAGGATCAATTATTTCGATGAGAAGATTCTTGAAGTTTTAATTCATTTCCATCGTTTCACCATATGAAAGGATGGAACGAGTTGTTTCAAGAAGATCCAACAACTTTAAAGTTTAAATGGATGATTCAATGAATCAGCAGACAGAAATTCATTTTTCTGTCTGCTTTTTTAGTTGAGATTGGGACAAAACTCGTCTCAGTCTCTTCTAGTATCTCTAAAAACGAATAAACGGCGTTCAAGAAGCAACTCCTCAACAATAAGCGATGATTTTCTAAAATATGAGGAGCTATTTTAAAAAATCCTCTCTTATTCGCTCGGAGCTAAACGCTTCTTTCACGACCTCTTGTTCACGGTGAGACAAAAGCAGCATCTTCGGAAAATTTGCCGAAATTTACCAAAAATTTGAGAAGCACCAAGTAGATAACAATCAACATCAAAAACTAGTTTTTGTGTTTCTTGTCAATTTTCGGAAATTCCTTCTTATTTCTTGATGCTAAACACTTTTGTCTCAATCTCTTTGTAAAACGCTATCATTTTTTGTCTCATAATATAAAATAAAAAAATAATATCAAGTAATGATCAATAGGAGGTCATATTGGTACAGCAGTAGGTATTTTAATTCATTGAGATCATTATCTGTCTGATACTTTCACTTTACTTTAAAAAACATCTCGGCTATTCTTAAGTAGGTGTAAAAGTGAAGAGGTGAGCCATGAGAGTAGTTGTTGATAATTTTTTTACGATCATCCTAATTGCGAATATCTTATTATCAATTGTCATTGTTTTTCGTGAACGAAAAGAAACCGCTCAGACATGGGCATGGTTGTTAGTATTAATGTTTATTCCGATTGTCGGTTTTCTTTTATATATCTTTTTTGGCAGAGGTATTTCACAAGACAAGATCTTTGATTTGAAGATCCAAGGGAAAATCGGGAAGAACTTGGAAATTGAAGAAGACAAACAAGCCTTGATGCGAGGACTTTATCCGCATCCACCAACAGGACAAGTTGATGTCAAGCAACTAATCTATATGCTGACAGTGTTTGAAAGTACATTGTACACAACTGGAAATGAAGTGACTTTATTTACGGATGGACGAGAAAAATTTGATGCATTGATTGAAGACATCAAGCAGGCAAAAGATCATATCCATCTACAATATTATATTTATCGGGGCGATGCTCTGGGTAAGGAAGTGCGTGACGCGCTGACTGAAGCAGCTCAAAGAGGGGTTAAAGTCCGTGTATTATTAGATGCTTGGGGGTCTACCCAAGTAAATGCAAAATTTTTCCACGAATTACAGGTAGCTGGTGGTGAAGTCGCTTTTTTCTTTCCACTATTTGTCCCTTATATCAATCCACGAATCAATTATCGAAACCATCGCAAAATCGTTGTTATCGATGGGAAAATTGGTTATACTGGTGGATTCAATGTAGGAAACGAATATTTAGGAGAAGTTTCAAAGTTTGGTTATTGGCGAGACAATCATTTGCGAATCTATGGGGAAGCAGTTTATACGCTACAAAATCGTTTCTTGATGGATTGGAACTCGCAGCACGTGAAAGAAGTCAGCTATGCACCAAAATTTTTCCCAAAAATTGATTCTGTAGGCACTTTAGCACTTCAAATCGTCACAAGTGGCCCAGATTCTGAGCATGAACAAATCAAATTGACTTATTTAAAAATGATTTCATTAGCAAAAAAAGAAATATTGATTCAAACGCCTTACTATATCCCAGATGAATCCATTCATGAAGCATTGAAATTAGCCTTGCTTTCTGGTGTCAAAGTTCAGATTCAGATTCCCAATAAACCTGATCATCCGTTAGTCTATTGGGCAACTTATTCTTTTGCAGCAGAACTAATCGAATATGGTGCAGTGATCGAAACCTATGAAAATGGGTTTATCCATGCTAAGACCATGATCATTGACAGTGGAATAGTTTCAATTGGTTCAGCAAATATTGATGTCCGTTCATTCAAATTAGACTTTGAAGTGAATGCGTTGATCTATGATGAAGGAATGGCGACTCACGTAAGAAAAGCTTTCTTTGCTGATTCAAGAAAGTCACAACTGTTAACCAAAGAACGCTATGAAAATCGAGGATTTATCATCAAATTAAAAGAAGGTTTGGCACGATTGATCTCGCCATTATTATAATTGCTACTTCCAGCTAATCAAAAAGGACATGAGGGAGGCGTCTAAGACGTCAGCTCATGTCCTTTTTCTGTCGGGGCCATTTCTGTAAACTGTCAGAAATGGAGAAAGCGTCTCACAGGAACAAAACTAACTTTGGGGTACTTCTTGTTTTTGGGGAAAGCAAGAAATAAGTTAGATAATGTTTGATAAAGAGACACATTTCAAAGCCAGTATAGCATAGAATAACCTAATGAGATAGTGTTTTTTTATTAATAATCATTATTTTTGTTATTTTATAATTTTAATTCGTTTTCAAGTATTTTGTTAAATGTTAAAATGAACTTACTTTAGGACTGAAGGAGATTTCTAAATGAAAAAATTAAAATTACTTTTACCAATAATAGGATTAACTATTCTTTTATCAGGTTGTTCAAAATGGATCGATCGAGGAGAATCCATTACAGCTGTCGGGTCTTCCGCATTGCAACCATTAGTTGAAACAGTCGCTGAATCTTTTCAGGCTGCAAACCCTGGGAAATTCATCAATGTCCAAGGTGGAGGAAGTGGAACTGGATTATCTCAAGTCCAATCTGGAGCAGTAGATATCGGGAATTCTGATTTATTTGCGGAGGAAAAATCTGGAATCGATGCATCTGCTTTAGTTGATCATCGAGTGGCTGTAGTTGGGATCACACCGATCGTTAACAAGGAAGTGGGCGTTAAAGACATCTCAATGGAAAACTTACGGAAGTTATTTACGGGTGAAATCACCAACTGGAAAGAACTTGGCGGGAAAGACCAACCAGTGGTTATTTTAAATCGTGCATCAGGAAGTGGGACACGTAGTACTTTTGAAAAATGGGTCCTTGATGGAGAAACGGCGATTCGTGCGCAAGAACAAGATTCAAGCGGAATGGTGCGACAAATCGTTGCAGATACTCCAGGAGCAATTAGTTATGTCGCTTTCTCATATGTAACCAACGATGTGGCTACTTTGAGTATTGATGGTGTAGAGCCAACCGATGACAACGTTACGACCAATAAATGGATCATTTGGGCTTATGAACATATGTATACAAAAAATCAACCAAAACAGTTAACGAAAGAGTTTTTAAACTACATGCTATCAGAAGAAGTTCAAAATAATATCGTAGGTGAATTAGGTTATATTCCGGTTTCACGTATGCAAGTAGAACGTGATTGGGAAGGAAATATTGTAAAATAATCATCTTTACACAATCTTTACAAACTTCGCATAAATTTTACATGTTATTAAACTCAAATTGATGTTCGCTTTGTACACTGTATAAGTATGTTAAACCTTACTGGGGGGGAATCATCTGTGGAAGATGTGAAAAAAGTATTATTAACAAAATCAAAACGTTCAAAAATGGAGCAGCGTGGTAAATTCATCAGCTTCTTATGTATCGCCTTGATCGTTCTAGTAGTAGTAGCCATTTTTTATTTTGTTGCAAGTAAAGGATTAGCGACCTTTTTCGTTGATAAGATCAACGTATTTGATTTCTTGTTTGGAACGAATTGGAATCCTGGACAAATTGGTGCAGATGGTAAACCGATGGTCGGGGCATTACCAATGATCGCTGGTTCGTTTATCGTTACTTTTTTATCTGCGATCATCGCGACACCTTTTGCCATCGGTGCAGCGGTCTTCATGACAGAGATATCTCCAAAAAATGGCACAAAAATCTTGCAACCAGTCATTGAACTATTAGTTGGCATTCCATCTGTTGTTTATGGTTTTATTGGATTATCAGTCATCGTACCATTTATCCGAAACATTTTTGGCGGAACTGGTTTTGGTATTTTAGCTGGGACATTTGTTTTGTTTGTCATGATCTTACCAACTGTGACGACTATGACAGTCGATGCCTTAAAAGCTGTGCCGCGTCATTATCGTGAAGCATCATTAGCTTTAGGAGCTACACGTTGGCAAACGATCTATAAAGTCGTTTTACGAGCTGCTGTACCGGGAATCTTGACAGCCGTTGTATTTGGTATGGCACGTGCATTTGGTGAAGCATTAGCGATCCAAATGGTCATCGGGAATGCTGCCTTGATGCCAACAGGATTAACAACTCCTGCTTCAACATTGACGTCGATTTTAACAATGGGGATCGGAAATACGATCATGGGAACAATTGAAAACAACGTGTTATGGTCATTAGCTTTGATCTTGCTATTGATGTCATTAATCTTTAATATCGTGATCCGAATGATTGGTAAGAAAGGGGCATTGAAATAATGAACGCAAAACGCTCTGATAAAATCGCAACAGGAGTCCTTTATGCAATATCGGGAATTATTGTATTGATCTTAGCTGCGTTACTTTTATATATTTTAGTTCGAGGAATTCCTCATATCTCTTGGTCATTTTTAACTGAACCATCAAAAGCCTATCAAGTAGGTGGCGGAATCGGTATCCAATTATTTAACTCGATTTATTTATTATTGATCACGATGATCATTAGTTTTCCGCTTTCTTTAGGAGCCGGTATTTACCTTTCTGAATATGCTGGTAAAAACTGGTTGACTGATGTTATCCGTACTTCAATTGAAATATTAAGCTCATTACCATCTGTAGTTGTTGGTTTGTTTGGCTTTTTAGTTTTTGTTATCCAATTCCAGTATGGCTTCTCCATTATCTCTGGGGCACTAGCTTTAACAGTTTTTAACTTACCTCTATTGACAAGAACGGTAGAAGAATCTTTACAAGCGGTGCATTACACACAGCGTGAGGCAGGGCTTGCATTAGGTTTGTCACGTTGGGAAACAGTAATTCGTGTAGTTGTACCTGAGGCAACTCCAGGGATTTTAACAGGAGTCATTTTAAGCTCAGGGAGAATTTTTGGGGAAGCAGCAGCTTTGATCTATACAGCTGGGCAAAGCGCGCCTGCACTTGATTTCTCAAACTGGAATCCATTGAGTGTCTCTAGTCCAATCAGTATTTTCCGTCAAGCTGAAACACTAGCTGTTCATATTTGGAAAATCAATACGGAAGGAACGATGCCAGATGGTGTATCAGTATCTGCTGGAGCATCAGCGGTCTTAATTATCGCAGTATTACTATTCAATTTTGGTGCTCGTGCGATTGGTAAACGTTTATACCGGAAAATGACTTCAGCTTAAGGAGAAGAAGTAAGATGAAAGAATATAATTGGAATGAAAGAAATATTATCACAATGGGTCAAGAAAAAGAAATTGCCCTTTATACAGATGATCTTCATGTTTGGTACGGTGACAACGAAGCGATCAAAGGTGTTGATCTGGAATTTGAAAAGAATAAGATCACAGCTTTAATCGGTCCTTCTGGCTGTGGGAAGTCAACTTATTTACGTTCGTTGAATCGGATGAATGATGGGATCGCAAATACTAAGGTGACTGGTAAAATCATGTACAAAGATGTCGATATCAATGCACCACAAATTGATGTCTATGAGATGCGTAAGCGAATCGGAATGGTTTTCCAACGACCAAATCCATTTAGTAAATCAATCTATGAAAATATCACGTTTGCATTGAAGCAACATGGCGAAAAGAACAAGAAGAAATTAGATGAGATCGTTGAGACCAGCTTGAAACAAGCCGCATTATGGGATCAAGTAAAAGATAGCCTGGATAAAAGTGCTTTAGCCTTGTCAGGTGGTCAACAACAACGTTTATGTATTGCACGTGCGATTGCGATGAAACCGGATATCTTGTTATTAGATGAACCAGCCAGCGCACTTGATCCGATTTCTACTGGGACAGTGGAAGAAACATTAGTGAATCTAAAAGATGATTACACGATCATCATTGTGACCCATAACATGCAACAAGCAGCTCGTATCAGTGACTATACTGCCTTTTTCTACTTAGGAAAAGCGATCGAATACGATAAAACGAATAAGATATTTACTAGACCAAAAATTAAAGCGACCGAAGATTATGTATCGGGTCATTTTGGGTAAGACGGAGGATTCGTTATGACAAAAGAAATTATCTCATCAAAAGATCTTCACTTATATTATGGAAAAAAAGAAGCGTTAAAAGGAATCGATCTAAGCTTCAATCAAGGCGAAATCACAGCGATGATTGGTCCTTCTGGCTGTGGTAAATCAACTTATCTACGCTCATTGAATCGAATGAATGATTTGATACCGAGTGTGACGATCACTGGAAGTGTCCTGTATAAAGGAAAAGATATCTATGGCCCTAAAACGGACATTGTTGAATTGCGTAAAGAAATTGGAATGGTCTTCCAACAACCAAATCCTTTTCCCTTTTCGATTTACGAAAATGTGATCTATGGGTTAAAACTAAAAGGCGAAAAAGATAAAAAAGTCCTTGATCAAGTAGTCGAAGAAAGTTTAAAGGCTGCATCTGTGTGGGATGATGTCAAAGACAAACTGCATAAAAGTGCCTTATCCTTATCAGGTGGTCAACAACAACGGGTATGCATTGCAAGAGTGTTAGCCGTCAATCCAGAAATTATTTTGTTAGATGAGCCAACTAGTGCGCTTGATCCTGTTTCTACTGGGAAAATCGAAAGCATGCTCTTGGAATTAAAGGAAAGATATACTATGATTATAGTTACGCATAATATGTCACAAGCTTCACGGATTTCTGATAAAACAGCCTTTTTCTTAGATGGGAATTTAATTGAGTTCAATGATACGAAAAAAATCTTTATGACTCCAGAAAAACAAGAAACGGAAGACTATATCTCAGGGCGATTTGGATAAGGAGGAAACGAAATGTTACGTACACAGTTTGAAGAAGAACTACTTAACCTTCATAATCAATTTTATGAGATGGGGATGATGGTAAGTAGTGCAGTGCATAAATCAGTTCGTTCTTATATCAAACATGATAAAGCACTTGCTCAAGAAGTGATCGAAAATGATATTAAAATCAACGACATGGAAACACGTTTAGAGAAAAAAAGTTTTGAAATGATTGCTTTGCAACAACCAGTGACTACAGACTTACGGATGATTATTACCGTGATGAAAGCTAGTTCTGATTTGGAACGAATGGCAGATCATGCGGTTTCAGTTGCCAAATCAACGATCCGTGTGAAAGGTCAAACCAGAATCCCAGAGATCGAAAAAGAAATCTCTGATATGTCTGATTATGTCAAAAAAATGGTGGACAATGTGTTGGTTGCTTACGTCAAAACGGATGAAAAAGATGCTCGAACGATCGCAAATATGGATCAACGGGTCAATGATTATTTCAATCGCATCTACAATGCAACGATCAAAAATATGCAGTCTGATCCAGAAACAGTCATCAGTGGGACAGATTATCTAAATGTTGCCAGCTACTTAGAACGGATTGGCGATTATGTAACGAATATTTGTGAATGGATCGTGTATCTAGCTACAGGAAAAATCACCGAATTAAACTCAAATCATAACGAAATTTTCTAACTCTTGAAGATTGGAAAGTAACGATCAACGTGTGAGTTATAAGAAATAAGCCGAAAAATTCCAAAATAGGAAATATCCTAGGAATTCTTCGGTTTTTTTGTAACTTGAAGACTTAGAGTGAATATTGCTGACTTCTCTGAGAGAAAAAGGTCAAGACTAATTGTCATTTGTATAATCGAAATTCAGCGACTAGTCTTTGTTTTTTCAACTCGTTCAATTATAATAAGAGCATAGAGATGAAAAGGAGTGAAAGAAGATGAAATTTGTTGAGCAAGATTTTGCTTATTATGAGCGGACAATCAAAAGAATGTATCAAAGTTATTATTGAAAGCGAATTCTAATCTTAGCATTCGTACTCGTGATTGTTCTGGCTTATACAGGCATCTTTCAGGAACATTTGCTTTATAATGTTTTACTGATGATAATCATTGCTGGGGGAGGTATTTATCTTTATCTGCAAAAACAAAAATTTCCAGAGGTCTATCAAAAATATCTAGAGATAAATCAACCAGAAGCAAAAATCGTTAAGATCCAAGAAGCAGAGTATAGCTATAATGATCTTGAAGACAAGAGTGTCAGGATTAACAAAACTGGTATGCGTAATTTGCCGTCAAGGAATAAACAGTATACATTGATGGTTGGATTCTCCAAGTCCTTTTTTCCGCGTGAACCACTTCAAATTGTTTATTATGATATGCTTGAACTAACCTATGAAGAAAAGTTTCGTTTGAAGCGAAACGGCTATCATTCAATGCCACGTTTTTTGCGTCGGTTTACATTTAGTAATTTAAAAGAAAGTATTGGTAATATGGGACGTTTTATTGTCGGAAATATATTTTTACTAGTTATCCTGTTTCGTGTTATACGCTATTTATGGTCATTTATCCAATTGCTTTTTTAATATCCATAATATTCATACATAATTCATAAAAAAATAGAAAACAATATTTCTTGCCATAAAAAGGGAAAGAAATATTGTTTTTAAAGCATTATTGGCTGGTTCAATGGGAAGTAAATCGTTCAGTAACTCAAGTTGGAGAAAAAGTTACAACTTAAGTCCTATGACTTTTTCTTCCATTCCGTGCATAATATGAATGTAAGGAAAAGCTTGCAAACTATATTTGCTTAAGGAGGCAATTTCCATGAAAGAAAGAGAACGTATTTTAGACTTAGTTAAAAAAGGGATCCTTTCCACTGAAGAGGGCTTAGATTTATTAGAAAGCATGGCAACTGAGAAAGATGAAAAGCAAATCGCAAAAGAAGCAGATAAAGTAACTGCTAGTCATAAAGAAAAAGATCAAGCAACTCAATTGATCGATGAATTGGAAAATGGCACATCAGAAGAAATCCATTTTAATGCCGATCCAAAACAAAATGAAAAAGAAGATCAAGAAAATTTGGAACGTATCTTAGATGAGTTAGCAACACAAGCAAATCAAACGTCGGCTCATTTAGACGAAGTGAATGAAAAGTTAGCACAAAATAAAGCGGCACGCAATGACAAACAGGAAACATTGATGCAGCTGAATACCAAAGAAGAATTGGATGAACTAACAGAAGATGAGCTTCTCCAAAGAAAGACTCTTGAATCTGAGATCAAGGAATTAGAAGCTGCGAGTGAACAATTAACAGAAGAACAATTGAAACTAGAAGCAGAATTAAAAGATATTCGCAAAAACCAATGGACAGAAAAGAAAGAAACAATTGCTGATAAATTTGAGTTACCAGATGACTGGAAAGAACAAGCCAACGATACATTGAACCAAGTTGGAGAAAAAATGTCTGAAGCTGGTTCTCAGCTAGGCAAGTTTTTGCGGAAGACATTCCAAACGGTATCGGAAACAGTTAATGAAAACATGGAATGGAAAGATGTCAATCTCCGTGTACCAGGTATCGCAACGACAAAATTTGAACACGAATTTTATTATGAAGCACCTGCAGCAAGTATTCTTGATATCAAAGCTGCAAACGGAAATGTCACATTGAAAACTTGGGAAAGTGAAGATGTGAAAGTTGAAGCTAAAATCAAATTATACGGTAAAATGAATGCAGAACCATTCGAGGCATTCTTAGAACGTAGTCAAATTGAAGTCAATGATGAGCATGTCTCATTCCAAATTCCAAATAAACGTGTACGTGCGGATCTAGTCTTTTATTTACCAAAACGAGTATATGACCATACAGCAATCAAATTGTTAAATGGGAATATTACGATTAACGACTTAGAAGGTAAAGATGTGTACACCAAATCGACAAATGGAAATATCGTCATTCAAAAATTACAAGCAACCATGCTTGAAATTGAAGGCGTTAATGGGAATATCGATGTTCAATCAGGTGCAATCTTAGATTCGATCATCGAAACAGTGAATGGTACGGTCACTGTAGGAACAACCCCTGAAAATCTTTCCGTTTCTCTCGTTAATGGGGATGTACGGTTGACAATGAAAGAAGAACATTTGAAAAAAATTGAAGCAAGTTCAGTCAATGGCAATGTCAAAGTAGCTTTACCAACAGGAATTGGCATGGAAGGTAATGCGAAAACAAGTTTAGGCAGCATCAACAGCCGCCTGACTGATTATGAAGTAATCCGTGAAAAAAAAGAACGGACCAATCAATTACTACAGTTCCGTCGTCTCTCTGAAAATGAAGTAGCTAGAATCCAATTATCGACTACGACTGGTAGTATTTATTTAAAAGATACGGATCAATAAAGTAATCAACCGGTGAGTTAGCTTATTCTAACAATCGAAAGCAGGATTGATAAGTGGGATGTACGTTCACTATTAAACGATGATACTTGGTCATTCGTTCCTTTAACGAGGAAAAGCAAAAATCTTTGGAGAAAAAGTGTAGTGAGAATGAACAGTTTATCTATTGTCACACTCTTTTTCTTCCATTAAAATGAATAGAACAGAGGTGAAAGTAAAATGAAAAGAAAATTGACAAAATCAAATAAAAATATTGTTTTGACTGGTACATTAGCTGGGATTGCAGAATATCTTGGAATTGATCCAACGGTAGTTCGTGTGATCTATGTATTCCTAAGCTTAGTGGCATTTGGAAGTCCAGTTATCTTATATATTTTATTGGCTTTGCTCATCCCTTCTGGACGAAACAAACAGACTCGTTATGGGCATGAAAACCAATATTATCAAAATAATAATTATCATCATGAACAAACAAAAAAACGTAAAGAGGCGGAAAAGGTCAATGATGACGAATGGAGTGACTTCTAATGTCTTATCTTCAGCGCCTCATCGTGAATACGTTGACGTTCATCTCTCTGGCAGTGATTTTTCCGACGATGATTTATGTAGATAGTATTTGGACAGCTATTTTAGCAAGTTTCGTATTGTCCATCTTGAATATGTTCATTAAACCTATTCTAACAATTTTATCACTACCATTCACTTTAGTGACACTGGGCTTGTTCACATTTGTCATCAATGCGGCAATCTTGAAGATGACTTCCTTTTTTGTTGGAGCATCTAATTTTAATTTTGCTTCCTTTGGTTCAGCTTTTTTGATTGCTGTGATCATGTCAGTGGTGAATATGATTGTCAGTGAACACAATAGTAGAAGGTAAACGTGAACAATCGATAATGACTAAAAGGGTACATCCATGGGAAATGTCTTAAATTCCTTGGTTGTACCTTTTTGCTTTGTTTTATAAAAAAAGTGAATTTAAAATAAAAACGTTTTTTTTATTTGGTAGTACTTTTTGTCAGACAATGATAAAATGGGAAGGAACACTCTAATAGAAATGAGGTAGCACGAATGGCAGAAGTTGTAAAAGTAAGCCAATTAGTAGAAAAATTATCATTAGAAATAGTGACTGGTGATGAAAAGAGTTTGGAGCGTGTTATCGTAACTGGTGACATCTCAAGACCTGGTTTAGAATTGACCGGTTATTTTAATTATTATTCACATGATCGTTTACAATTATTTGGGAGCAAAGAGATTAGCTTTGCTGAACGGATGATGCCGGAAGAAAGACTGATGATCATGAGAAGATTGTGCAGTGAGGATATGCCAGCATTCATTATTTCTCGGGGGCTTCCAGCTTCTGAAGAAATGATTCAAGCAGCCAACGAATACGGTATGGCTGTCTTACGTTCACCAATCTCCACATCACGTTTGCTTGGAGAATTATCTAGTTATTTAGATGGTCGTTTAGCTCCTAGAACGAGCGTTCATGGTGTGCTAGTCGATGTTTATGGGTTAGGTGTACTCATTCAAGGGGATAGCGGAATTGGTAAGAGTGAAACCGCATTAGAATTAATCAAACGTGGTCATCGCCTGATTGCTGATGACCGAGTAGATGTTTATCAACAAGATGAACTGACAGTCATTGGTGAACCACCAAAAATCTTAGAACACTTGATAGAGATCAGAGGGATCGGAATCATTGATGTCATGAACTTGTTTGGAGCAAGTGCTGTCCGTGGTTCAATGCAAGTGCAGTTAGCCGTTTATTTAGAAGCCTGGGCGAAGGACAAAAAATATGATCGACTAGGTTCTGAAGATACTTCTGTGGAAATTGCAGAAGTGGGGATTCCACAAATAAAAATACCTGTCAAAACTGGACGAAACGTGGCCATCATCATCGAAGTCGCAGCAATGAATTTCCGAGCAAAAACGATGGGATTTGATGCAACAAAAACGTTTGAAGAAAGATTAAGTCGTCTGATCGAAGAAAATTCAGGGGCACAATAGCAAGGAGTGGAAACATGATAGCGCAAATCGATCGGGTAGCGTTCAATCTTTTAGGAATACCAATCTATTGGTATGCTTTGATCATTGTATCGGGAATAATTATTGCCATGTGGCTAAGTAGCCGTGAAGCCGTACGTGTTGGCTTAAAATCTGAGGATATCACTGATTTTATGTTGTGGGGATTGCCACTTTCAATTATTGGGGCACGGTTGTACTATATTTTATTTGATTTACCACAATATATAGCTGATCCTATTCAAATATTCAATATCCGTTCTGGCGGGTTAGCTATTTATGGTGGATTGATCGCAGGTGCCATTACTTTATATTTCTTTACCAAATACCACTTTATTTCCATGTGGACATTTTTAGATATTGCCGCACCAAGTGTCCTACTCGCTCAAGCAATTGGGCGTTGGGGAAATTTTATGAATCATGAAGCTTATGGCCCTGTCACGACGAGAATCTTTTTAGAAAATCTTCATATCCCAAGATTCATAATTGATAATATGTACATTGAAGGTTTTTATCGTCAACCTACCTTTTTATATGAATCCGTTTGGAGTTTGATTGGCTTTATCCTACTCCTATTTTTAAGAAACAAAAAGCATTTACTGAAAAAAGGAGAAGTTTTACTTGTTTATGTGATGTGGTACAGCTTCGGGCGCTTTTTTATCGAAGGATTACGGACAGATAGTTTATACTTCTTAGGTGTTATTCGTATCTCCCAATTGTTGTCAGCCTTTTTATTCGTTGGAACAATTATTCTGTTTATCTGGCGTAGAAAAAAAGGAAATCTACCAGATTACGATCGCACTTTTGGTAAAAATCAAATGATTATCTAATTTACAGAGCTAAAAAAATGAAAAAAATAGCAGGAGTGGTAAAATGAAATATAGGGTGGCAGTCTTAGGAGCTGGCTCATGGGGGACAGCTCTTGCGCAAGTTCTTGCTGAAAATGGACATGATGTTCGCCTATGGGGACATCGTCAATCGCAAATAGACGAGATCAACCAACAACACACCAATCAAAAATATTTACCCGACTATCATTTGTCAATGTCAATCCGTGGTTTTAGTGAGTTGGAACAGGCAGTTCAAGATATTGATGCCTTGTTATTCGTGATTCCGACACGAGCCATTCGCTCTGTAGCACAAGAGGTGGTCACTAAATTGAATACCAAGCCTGTAATCATCCATGCAAGCAAGGGTCTAGAACAGGAAACACACAGACGGATCTCAGAAATTCTTTTAGAAGAGATCCCGAGTGACAAACGTCAATCCATTGCTGTTTTATCTGGTCCGAGTCACGCAGAAGAAGTAGCAAATCATGACATTACTACGATCACAGCTGCTAGCACAGATCAAAAAACAGCTTCCTTTGTCCAAAAGTTATTCATGAATCATTATTTTAGGATTTATACCAACCCTGATGTGATTGGGGTTGAAATGGGGGCTGCATTGAAAAATATTATTGCTCTTGGTGCAGGAGCAATCCACGGATTAGGTTTCGGGGATAATGCAAAAGCTGCTATTATGACTAGAGGTTTAGCTGAAATCAGTCGTTTAGGTGTTGCCATGGGTGCCAACCCATTGACTTTTATTGGTCTTAGTGGTGTGGGCGATTTGATCGTTACTTGTACTAGTATCCATTCGCGAAATTGGCGAGCGGGCAATTTGTTAGGTAAAGGGCATGAACTGTCAGAAGTATTGGAAAATATGGGGATGGTTGTGGAAGGTGTCCATACGACAAAAGCCGCAAAAGAACTTGCTCAGCAAGTAGGTGTAGACATGCCAATCACTCAAACAATTTATGAAGTACTTTATGAAAATAAAAATGTACAAATTGCGGCAAGAGAAATCATGTTGCGAGATGGAAAAAAAGAAAATGAATTTTCACGATTAATTTTTTAGAGGAGAGATGACAAATGAAAGTAAAAAAGGCAGTTATTCCAGCAGCAGGTTTAGGAACAAGATTTTTACCTGCAACAAAAGCGATGGCAAAAGAAATGCTTCCAATCGTTGACAAACCAACGATTCAATTTATCGTAGAAGAAGCACTTAAATCAGGGATCGAAGACATTTTGATCGTCACTGGGAAAGCAAAACGACCAATCGAAGACCATTTTGATTCAAATATCGAGTTAGAAACGAATTTGAGTGAAAAAGGGAAAACAGAATTATTGAAGTTGGTTGAAGAAACAACTGATGTAAATCTACACTTCATTCGTCAATCTCATCCAAAAGGGTTAGGACATGCTGTATTACAAGCCCGTGCTTTTATCGGTAATGAACCTTTTGTTGTGATGTTAGGTGATGATATCATGGAAGATGAAGTACCTTTGACACAACAATTGATTGATGACTATGAGCGGACACATGCATCAACAATCGCAGTGATGGAAGTGCCACAAAAAGATACGTCTAAATACGGAATTATTAATCCTGGTGAAGAATTAGAAGAAGGATTGTTCAATGTTAAAAACTTCGTTGAAAAACCAGACCCAAGTAAAGCACCAAGTAATTTAGCTATTATTGGACGCTATTTATTAACTCCTGAAATCTTTGATGTTTTGGCAGAACAACAACCAGGTGCTGGGAATGAAATCCAACTGACAGATGCGATTGATACATTGAATAAAACACAACGAGTATTTGCTCGTAACTTTACAGGCAAACGCTATGATGTTGGTGACAAGTTTGGTTTCATGAAAACCAGTATCGAATACGGCTTGACTCATCCAGAAGTCGGCGAACCATTAAAAGAATATATCAAAGAGCTAGGGAAACAATTAGAAGCTGATCAAACGATGGTACCAAAAAAAGACAACAAAAAAATTGAATCAAAAGATGAGCTGAAAAAATAAATTTTTTAGCAATGAAAGCTTCAACTGCTCTTATCCAAAAAAAGTAGTTGAAGCTTTGCTATTTTTTATTTGTTTAAAAAATGCGAAAATGCTATGCTTATAGAAAGAGTATCAGAAGGGAGTTCGAGTATGACAGGCGGAGAAATTGCTGGGCTGATTGCGGCCATCGCATTTGCAGTCCTCGTTGTTTTTATCATAAGAGTATTGTTACAATTATCAAAAACATTAGAAAAAGTGGATCAAACAGTGGCAGAAGCAAATACGACGATTGAAGTCGTCACCAAAGATGTCGATCTTTTGTCAAGGCAGGTGGAAGGTTTACTAGTCAAAAGTAATGAATTGCTTTTAGACATCAATGGGAAAGTAGAAACGATTGATCCATTATTTACAGCTATCGCAGATTTAAGTGAAAGCGTGTCAGAATTGAATACATCAAGTAAAAATATCGTAACCAAAGTTGGTGGGATTGGGCGTACAACAGCTAAAGCTACCGTGGCTGGAAAAGTTGGTGGCACAGCTTTAAAGTTTTTCAAAAATAAAAAACATACAGAAAAGACTGGAGGAATTTAATTATGGCAAAAAAAGGTGGATTTTTACTAGGAGCAGTTATTGGTGGGACAGCAGCGGCAGTCGCAGCATTATTATTAGCACCAAAGTCAGGAAAAGAACTACGCGATGAACTTGCTGCACAAGCAGATGATTTACTTGATATGGCTTCAGACTACACGGATATGGCAAAAGAAAAATCAGCGACATTAACAGACATCGCAAAAGAAAAAGCGCAAGATCTATCCCAACAAGCTGGTGACTTAGCTGGTAGCGTGAAAAATAAAGTCAATCATTCTGCAAATGATGTCGAAGATGAGTCTGAAGACATTTTATTAACATTAAAAGAACAATCAGAAAATCTTTCTCATCGCTTCAAGAAATCAGCAGATGAGCTTAAAAAGCCAGTCGGACAAATGAATGAAACAGTTAAAGATGCATCTGAAGATATGATGATCAATGCGAAAGATGCTGCAGGTGAAGCTGGACAAACAGTCAAAGAAGGCATTGCTGAAGCAAAACCAGTCGTAAAAGATGCGCAAGCAATGGCAGATATGGCTAAAGAAGATGTCAAAGCTAAAAAAGAAGATTTAAAAGATACATTTACTGACAATGGAAAATAGCCAATTTCTATTTTTAGTAGGTAATTAATAGATACTTTTTCGATTTCAGTTAATCGAACGGAACAAGTGATGAATATCAAAGCTAGCAAAGTTTCCTAGCTTTGATATTTTTTTGTTTGATAATTGCTAGAATAATACATAATGTAAAGGTCTAATTTGCGTAATCACTTGATAGCATGCTTATTACCATGAGAGTGAAGACACTATAAAAGAACCAGAATGATCAGAAGAATTCGTATAATCTATTGGTAACCAGAGCTCTTTGGTATGAATGAGCCAACAACGATTAGTGAGGTTGAAGATAAGAAAAAAATGAGTCTAGGACTAACAGTCACCCTAGACTCATTAATAGATGTAGAAGTGATAAACGGCGTTCAAGAAGCAACTCCTCAACAATAAACGATAATTTTCTAAAATAAGAGAAGCTATTTTAAAAAATCATCGCTTATTCGTTCGGAGTTAACCGCTTCTTTCACGACCTTACTCAATAACCAATAATTCTTTTGGCGTAGTTGTAAATGGAATACAGCCGTCTTTTGTCACATAGACACAGTCTTCGATTCGAACACCTACTTGATCAGGGATATAGATTCCTGGTTCAAGTGAGAAGCACATGCCTTCTTCGATGACTAAATCATTTCCTGCTACAAGGGAAGGAAATTCATGGACAGTGGTTCCGATTCCGTGACCTAGACGATGATTGAAGTATTCGCCATAGCCATAGCTATTGATTACATTTCTTGCAATTTGATCTAGTTCGGCAGCCGTTACGCCGGGACGTACAGCTGCTTGGGCAGCTAATTGTGCCTCAAGTGTGATTTGATAAATTTTTTCCTGAAATTCAGTTGGTTTTTTATAGGCTACAGTTCGAGTAGCATCGCTGCAATAACCATCCCAAACAACACCTAAATCAAACAAAACAAGTTCATTAGGCGAAATTTTTGTGCTGCCTGGAGCACCGTGGGGGCTTGCTGCGTTTTTACCAGCTAAAACGAGCGTGTCAAACGACATTTGCGAAACACCTTGTTTTTTTAGTTGATATTCGATTTCTGCAATGATTGCTTGCTCAGTAACACCTTCTTTTACTGCCTTAAAGCCGATTTCAAAGGCAACATCTGCCCATTTACCAGCAGCAAGTAATTGGTCTTTTTCTTCCAACGTTTTGATTAATTGGAGACGTTGAATGATTGCTGTTAAATCAGTAAAGTTGTCAGAACCAGTTAGAACATCTGAAATGGCATCGAAACGATCAACGGTTAACGCATTTTTTTCGATTCCGATATTTCCAGGCTGACCATAACGGTGACGAATTTCTTTCCCAATGATTTCCCAAGGATTTTCGCTGTCTAAATAGCCACGAACATCAAAAGACCATGCACTGTTTTGTGCATCTTCAACTTCTAAAGCCGGAGTGAATAAAAAAGGATCCTGTTCAAGTGGGATAAATAGTGCTAAGACACGTTCATGGGGTTCACTTTCGTATCCTGAAAAATAAGCGATGTGTCCTGGATCACTAACATAGGCAAGATCCACTTGATTTTGAGCCATCCATTTACGTAATTCGTTGATTTTTACGTTATTCATTTTGGCATCCTTCTTTCTAATTTATTGAATTATTAGATAATTGTACCACTTAATGTTTCAAAGACCAACGTATAAAAGTGAAAAAATGAATTATTTTCATGAAAGCGGTAGTAAAACGGTTGCAATTTTGAGTATTATTTGTTATCCTGTTTTAGAAATGTAAAGCGTATTTTCAGAAAACATATAAAAATGAACAGGAGAGCAAGAATGGAAAAGCAAACAATTACTATTTATGATGTAGCGAGAGAGGCAAATGTTTCGATGGCTACTGTTTCACGTGTCGTTAACGGGAATCCGAATGTCAAACCTGCGACTAGAAAAAAAGTGTTAGAAGTCATTGATCGATTGGACTATCGTCCGAATGCTGTTGCACGTGGGCTAGCAAGTAAGAAGACAACGACAGTAGGGGTAATCATTCCAGATGTCAGCAATATGTTTTTTGCTTCTTTAGCACGTGGGATCGATGATGTTGCTACAATGTACAAATACAACATCATTTTAGCAAATTCAGACGGCAATGATCAAAAAGAAGTGAATGTATTAAATAACTTGTTAGCAAAACAAGTAGATGGCGTGATCTTCATGGGACATCATATCACTGATGAAATCCGTGGTGAGTTTTCTCGATCTAAGACTCCTGTAGTATTGGCTGGCTCAATTGACCCTGATGAACAAGTTGGAAGTGTGAATATCGATTACACTTCAGCAACTAAGGATGCTGTCAATAAATTAGCTAAGAATGGCAATAAAAAAATTGCCTTTGTCAGTGGGGCATTGATTGATCCAATCAATGGTCAAAATCGCTTGAAAGGATATAAAGAAGCACTTAAAGAAAATAATTTACCTTACAGCGAAGGTTTGATCTTTGAAGCAGAGTATAACTTTAAAGACGGATTAACCCTAGTTGATCGCATTCATAATAGTGGCGCAACAGCTGTTTATGTTTCAGATGATGAATTAGCTATCGGTATTTTAGATGGTCTTTTAGATAAGGGTGTGAAAGTACCGGAAGAATTTGAGATCATTACAAGTAATAACTCATTGTTAACAGAAGTTGCACGTCCACGCCTAACAAGTATCACACAACCATTGTATGATTTAGGTGCCGTTTCAATGCGTCTATTAACAAAAATGATGAATAAAGAAGAAGTTGAAGAAAAAACAATTATCTTACCTTATGGAATTGAAGAAAAAGGATCGACGAAATAATAAGTGATTAACACTCCACTAGATGATGCTAGTGGAGTGTTTTTAACCTCTAAAAAGATTCAGTGATTGAAATAAGTAAACATTCGTTGAAGCTTTTAGCTAGTTAACAAGAACAACTATTTATTTTTTTTGTAAAAATTTGGACAAATTTTAGCTTTTTATTCCGTATAATGAAATGGAATCTCTATCAGAAGAGAAAATTTAAATTGTAAGGAGAAGTTATAAATGTCAGATTTTTATTTTGTGAAACTGCTTCCTGATGTTTACGATGAGTTAAAAACTTCAAAGTATAAAGACATAATATTAGAAAATTTAAATAGGACATATCTTGCATTGGAAAGAAATAGGAGAAATTGGTATATTCCTATTAAATCTTTTACAGAGAATGCTATTACAGATTTTGTATTTCCATTACCAGTAATGGAAGAGAAGTACAAGAACAATCGTCGCTGTACTCCAGGTTTTGTTTTTAATCATTCCTTATATCTTGATTCTTCACTGGTAATAGTAACTAAGGATCCGGGAATGGAATTATATCGTCCGTTTATAGAAGAAAATAAAGAAAAGATCATAGAAAAATTTTATTATTTTGTAAGTGTGGCACATCATATTAATGCACGTGTTAAGTGGGATAGCTCAATTGACTTATTTCCAGAAGGAGTTGAATATATACTAAATCTTAGGTTTAATGAGGGAATAGACGATAAAAGTATACAAAGCTTGAACAAACGGGGGATAGGGAAGGGATTGAAACGTATCGAAAAAAACAACTTTCAACTTTTCTAGAAGAGGATAATTTTATTAAGTTTTTATCTGTTACAGCGCATCTTCCTTGGCAACACTCAAAAATAACCCAAAACCTGATCGCCCAAAAACCAGATGTCCAATTGGCTCTCGAGGCTCAGGAATGGAAGAAACTAGAAAAAAAATTAAAACTGGGTCCAGAGGCACTTTATAGAGACCATACAGAAGTACGTTTCGACAAAGAAACAAAAAGTAAACTAACAGCCTCTTTTCTAGTACAGGTTTTCGATGTTAGTGAATTAGCGGAAAAGCAAGAAATACCCAGACCAGCATACTATGTAGGGAATCAAACAGTTGATTCATTTCTCTACCAAATTTTGTTCCAAAGTATTAACCAATTTAAAAATATGCCAATCGAGATTCAGTCAGGGATGAATGATAAACAAACATTGAGTAACTTTATGCGTTCAGCCATACATAAGACAAGAGGGACTAGTACCGATTATCCAGACCAATTAGAATATTTTAAATCAGAAGCGATTGGTTATATCTTAGCAAAACATATAGGTTTACATACGGAGAGTTATTCTTTTGAATATCTTTCTACTTTGAAAAAAAGTGAATTGTCTGACAGTAAAATCGATGCTATTTTAGTTAGCATTAGTAGGAAAGTAAGTCAAATATATGGACGGTTTAGAGACAATTTTAACGATATTTTGAAAAAAAGCATGGAAAATGATACAGTCATCCAATTTCAAAACAATCAATCTATTGAGTTATTAGATCCTGTCAACAAATGGAGAAAAAGACGTGAAGCTTCAAATGAACGTAATCAAAAAAGGGTTGACAGCATACGTTTGGAAGAAGAGAAACAAAAACAGCATGACCCACAAGTATGGATAGAAGTATAAACGAACAGTAGCGAAAGAACCAATTGGAATAAAGATGAAAGTAAAATGTAAAGTCCTGAAGAGCCAAATAGAGAAAACAATAGCGATTATTGTAGGGAAATCGAAAGTAAGCAAGCGATGACTGTCAAAGAAGGGGATAACCGGCAATCAGGTGACTTTAAAGGAAAAGACAAAGATGATGCAAGCCTACCTTTAGAAAAAACTGAGCCCTCGATGAATATCGATGGAAATGACCAACAGTCAGATAACCTAAAGAAATCAAGTGAAACGAACCCGCTGTGGTTTGAAATTGGGGTATGGGAACCAGTCATATATGAAAAAGAAAAAAGCAACCTTGCTACCAATGATCTAAATAGTTTTAACCCTAGCACTTTTAAAAGCTTGACTACTCCTAAATTCAAAGAAGGAACCAGCCTATATTTAGAAAAAGCTGAGCCCTCAATGAATATCAATGGAAATGACCAACAGTCAGATAACTTAAAGAAATCAAGTGAAACGAACCCGCTGTGGTTTGAAATTGGGGTATGGGAACCAGTCATACATGAAAAAGAAAAAAGCAAACCTGCTACCAATGATCTAAATCAGTCTAAATATTCACCGACTACAGATAAAAATACTCATCAACAGCAAACAGTGGATCAAAAAAGGAATAAAGCAATGAACTTAGTCAAACAGCAAGAAAAAAAGCGTATGGGCGCTACTGAAAAATTAACAAGATAAAAACAGTCGCCATAATTGACGACTGTTTTTTAGGTCCTTTGTCAAATAATGTTGGTGCGTTTCATCAATATTATTTGACAAAGTCTGAGTTATTCTTTTTCTTTATCATTTTCTTTTTTTGCTGGATGCTCTCGAGCAAAGGCTGAAGCAGTTCCCCAATAGTTTTTATAGTTTTCATCCGTTCCACCGACACCAAACTTGAATGTTGATTTTTTTGGACCATTTTTTGCCCAAAGCGATTCAACTGTCTGACTTGGTGTTTCGATGGTTTTCTTATCAACAGTAACTTTACCAGGAAGTTGTCCTGTAAAGGATGCTACTTTTTTCTTGGAGACATCAGAAGATAATTCAAATTTATCCTTTGTCCCGAACATCGCTGGATTTGCTTGGTATACTTGATTAATGAGATTGGCTAAATAGCTAGAAGAACGTAATCGGGCTCTTGAGTCCATTCCAGTGTTGTCATCGTGACCTGCCCAACTACTGATCGTAATAGATGGCGTTGAAACAATCAGCCAAGAATCACGGTAGTCATTTGTTGAACCTGTTTTGCCGATCCAATCCGCTTGTCCCAGTTCATGATTTAAAGCAGTAATATCATCTTTAAAAGGTGTCGTGATTTTCGCAGTGATTACACTACGCATCATATCATTCATAATTGATGCTGTAGCTTCAGAATACACTCTTACAGGTTTTTCCTCATGTTTGTAGATGACTTTTCCTGAGTTATCAGTAATTGAATCAATCAAATAACCTTCTTGATAGACCCCGCCATTAGCTAAAGCTTGGAAGCCATTGGTTTGTTCCAAAGTCGTTACATCAACGGTTCCCAAAGGTGCAGACTCAACGCTCCAATTATCGTTGGTTGGATAATTCATTTTTGCCAAGTAATTTTCATAAGCATATTGTTTAGAACCACCATTTTCTAAAACATCCTGATATAAATGATAGGCAGGGATATTGTTAGACCATTCCAAAGACTCTCGAATCGTTTGGAAGGTATTAGAACCTTCATTCGTTGCATTGACGATTTTTTCTCCTGCGTTACTTCCTTCTTGCCAGGTAGTTGCGTAATCAGAAACACGTGATTCTGATCCTACGAGCCCCATATCGATGGCTGGACCATACACGAGTACTGGTTTAATCGAAGACCCAGCTTGTCTTTGGGTGTCAAAAGCATGATTATTTTGGTTTTGTAGATAATTTCTACCACCAACAAAACCATAGATACGACCAGTTTTATTATCCATCAAGACATTTCCTGTCTCAACTTGTGTGGCTTTGCCATCGTCTAATAGATGACCATAACTTTTTGCTGCTTCTTGCATTGCCGCATAAACATTTTTATCGATCGTTGAATGGATCGTATAACCTTTGTTTTGGATCGTTTGTTGTGCTTTTTGATAGTAGGCATCATAGACTGAACTATCAGATAAATCTGCATCATCTTTTTCAGCTAATTGTTTAGTGATGATCTCTGTGGCTTCACCCATAACGGTATAATATAGAAACTCACGATCACTTTGTTCAGCAATCTGTTGTGGTAAGAAATCTTTCGTGAGATCATAAGCTTTCGCTTCTTCATATTGTTGTTTTGTGATTTTATTTTCACGATACATGCTGAATAGAACCACATCTTTTCGATTCAATCCTGCTGAAAGGTCTTCTTTTAAACTCCCAGTATTTGTATAAGGACTATAAGTGATCGGACTTTGTGGCAAACCTGCGATAAAGGCAGCTTGTGGTAAGTTGACATCTTTGGCATTAACACCAAAGATTCCTTTCGCTGCTTCTTGTACACCAGCGATATTTTGTCCTTTATTGTTTCGACCAAATGGAGAAACATTTAGATACATAGAAATAATTTCATTTTTGGAAAAGTGTTTCTCGACTTGTGCTGCTAATAAAATTTCATTTGCTTTTCGCTTGAATGTTGTTTCATCAGTTAAGATTTGTTGTTTGACTAACTGTTGAGTCAACGTGGAACCACCGGAAGAACCGATACCAGTTGCTTCAGAAAATAAAGCACGCAAAACAGCTTTTGGTACATAGCCGTTATGTCGCTCAAAATACTCATCTTCAGTACTAATGATTGCAGTTTTCAATAAAGGCGAAATTTGATCTGAAGGAACGGCTGTCCGCATTAAATCAGTTTGGATCTTTGATATTTCAGAATTGTCAGCATAAACAAGTTTAGATGTTTCTGTAATGTTGCCAAGCTCTGATTGCAGGATTGCTTTGGATGGTATTTCGGTATCTTCAACAAGATAGGCAAAATAACCAGCTCCGATACCAACACCAAGGGCTGCCAGTAGCAGAAGAAGGACGACGATAAAAGTAGTCAGTGATTGGAAGACACCAAAAGCGATGTTTAATCCCAACCATTTTTGCTTTTTCCTTCGATGTTGCTTTTTCCGAGTATCTTTACGTGGCAAAAGGGTTCACCTCAACTAATAGTTTTATTTCGCTAATTATAGCAAATAATGGAACAAAAAAACAGATATGGTGATTTTTATAAGGATTATTTCAACTTTCTTTTTCTGAATGATAGAGTGAACGAGAAACTTAAAGCACTAGACCGGTTTTCGAGTCGTAAACTTTCCTTTCCCTATATGTTCAGTTAAAATAGAAAAAGATTAGCTTATTTAGAGTGATTATCAATGAATGGAATATGGCTTGATAAGGATTTCGATCATTGACTCACTTTTTATGGAGAGGAAGAATTTTATGTTATTAGGGTCACACGTAAGCATGAGTGGGAAAAAAATGCTATTAGGGGCAGCAGAAGAAGCTGCAAGTTACGGTGCTTCAACCTTTATGATTTATACTGGAGCACCGCAAAATACTAGACGTAAAGCAATTGAAGACATGAATATCGAAGCGGGGAAAGCGTATATGAAGGAACATGGATTATCTGATATAGTGGTTCATGCACCTTATATTATTAATTTGGGAAATACGATTAAACCGGAGATGTTTCCTTTTGCGGTTCAATTTTTAAGAGAAGAGATCGTCCGAGCGGAGGCTTTAGGAGCAACACAGATCACTTTGCATCCAGGTGCCCATGTCGGTGCAGGTGCCGAAGCTGGTATCGCCAAAATCATTGAAGGATTGAATGAAGTTTTGACGAAAGAACAGACTGCACAAATTGCTTTAGAGACAATGGCTGGTAAAGGGACGGAAGTCGGTCGGACATTTGAAGAATTAGCGCAGATCATTGATGGCGTGACTTTGAATGAAAAATTGTCTGTGACATTTGATACTTGTCATACGAACGATGCAGGCTATGACGTGTGTCATGATTTTTCAGGTGTCATGACAGAATTTGATAAAGTAATCGGCTTGGATCGATTGAAAGTGTTACACATCAATGACTCGAAGAATCCTCAAGGGTCACATAAGGATCGTCATGCTAATATTGGTTTCGGGACGATCGGTTTTGATGCACTGAAAGAAATCGTACATGAACCGATGTTTTCAGATATTGCCAAAATCTTAGAAACCCCTTATGTAGGGAAAGAGAAAAAAACGGCCTATGCACCATATGGAAAAGAAATTGCTATGTTAAAAGAAAAACACTTTGATCCAGAAGCTTTCCCAGAATTATTAGCAGCAGTGAATGAATAAACAAATGAAACCTTAAAGTTTTGATTGTAGGATCTGTGCAAAAACTACATGATATTAGTAGTAAAAAACGTGATTCGTTTGCTTCACGAAGACATTTCAACAAATGGACATAAAAGTTGTTGAATGTAGTTATACGAATTAAAATAAGCCGAAGAATTTCCCTGAGTAACTATTTCGGGATTCTTTGGCTTATTTTTTAAAGTTGGACACTTAAGGAACAACTTTTTTATCATCTAATCTTTTTATTAGTTATTTTCTTGAACGGTTAGTTGTTGCAAACGTTCTGCGTATCTTTTGTTCCCTTTATACAAGTCGACGATCGTCCAACACAATAAGGCTAAGACAGCAAAGATAATCAAGTAGGCCACATTGTCTGCCCACATCAATTCATTGGTAGTTGCTTGATCACCAAAGAAACTTTCGATTTGTCCGGGTAATCCTCGTAAATTCAAGAATGTCAGACTGATTACGGAGATCCAGCCTAAAGATTTAACGAATAGATTATTTTTAAATTGTTTCCCCATCTCTACTTCACTATTTGTCATCATCAATAATGGAATCATTGAAAAAGGAAGCGCAAATGCAAGAAATACTTGAGATTCGTTCATCAAATGATTCAAAGCAGTATGTTCTTCGATCGTTCCTTTCGTGCTGGTAAAGAGGACACAGAGTAAAACAGGGATGACAGACAAGAGACGTGTGACCAAACGACGTAACCAAATCGGCATACGCATGTGGATAAAGCCTTCCATGATCACTTGTCCTGTCAGTGTTCCAGTAATCGTAGAATTTTGTCCAGAAGCTAAAAGTGCAACAGCAAATAATGTAGATAAAATGCCAGATTTTGCTACAGTGGTCAATACATCATTGCTCATAACAGAAGGATTAGACAATGCTTCGTAAAGCCCAAAAAATGATGGGTCTTGCACAGAACCATTTTTAAATACTGCAACGCCCATGATCAAAAGTAAAGCATTGACTAAAAAAGCCATAGTTAATTGAATATTAGAATCCCAAGTTGTAAAACGAACAGCTCGAGCGATATCGATTGGGTCTTTCCGATCGATTTCTCTCGTTTGTGAGACTGCAGAATGGAGATACAAATTATGAGGCATGACAGTTGCGCCAATGATTCCTAATGCACCTGTCAATGGTGTTTCACCACCAATCATCGGTGAATCAGCAAACGTTTTGCTATTAGGAACAAAGCCAGCAAATAAATGTTTCCAGTCGGGATTTGACAAAGCCACTTGGTAGACAAAAACGAATAAAATGACAAAGATCAAACAAACGACGATGGCTTCAATTTTACGAAAGCCAATCTTAGTTAACATCAATAAAACAAAAACATCAAAAACAGTAATAAATACGGCAATTACTAATGGAATATCAAAAAGTAAATAAAGGGCAATGGCGGCCCCAATTACTTCTGCAATATCGGTTGCCATGATTGCCAATTCAGTTAACACCCACAAAATCACACCAAGTGTTTTACTTGTACGGGCTCGGATGGCTTGGGCTAAATCCATTTGACTAACGATGCCTAGTTTTGCTGCCATATATTGCAAAAGCATAGCGACTAAGCTGGATAAAAGAATGACTGACATCAGTAAATATTGAAAGTTTTGACCTCCTGTAATAGAAGTCGACCAGTTTCCTGGGTCCATATAACCTACCGCAACGAGTGCGCCAGGACCTGAATAAGCTAATAATGTTTTAAAAAAACTTTTCCCTTTAGGAACTTTGACTGTTCCGTTCACTTCAGCTAAAGATAAGCCGTTGGTGTGTTCAATCAATTTTTGTTTATGGAATTGATTACTCAAAAAAATCACCTCTCATTTTCTTCACGACACCATTCTACACCTGCATCAAAAAAATTGAAAGCAATTTATTCGGTTTGCCTAAAAAAAATATATGGTTAAGCTTCTTTTTGGCGAAGTTATAGGAAATCAGTAAAATAAACTTTTTAGCCAAAACTAAAGAAAACGCCTTTCTTTTTTGGGAAAACTTTAGTAAAATAAGTCATTGAGAGCAATTCGGAAATAGAAAGGAGAGATTTATATGGTAAAAACAGGAATAGTCGTACTTATCGCAGTTATTGCTTTATTAATCGGCGCAATCGGTGGATTCTTTTTTGCGCGTAAATATATGAAAGATTATTTAGAAAAAAATCCTCCCGTTAATGAGGACATGTTACGATCAATGATGATGTCAATGGGGCAAAAACCATCTGAAAAGAAAATTCGTCAGATGATGCAACAAATGAAAAACCAAGGGAAAAAATAAGGTTTTCATTGGACAAATCATAGCGGGCTGATTGATTTCAGCTCGCTTTTTTTATTAGATGGATTTATGGAAGCGATTAAAAACAAGGTTGTGTAGTTAGTGAGAAAAATAAGTAACACTGACTAAATTTTCAAGAGAAAAAGAGGTTGATGGGAGTTAAAAAGGAGGAAAATATGTATATTTTTAGGAAGTTGGGTTGGTTTTTTAAACAAGAAAAGAAGCACTATGTGATCGGCGTTTTTTCTTTATTATGTGTTGCCTTGGTTCAGTTAGTTCCGCCTAAAGTAATCGGGATCATTATCGATGAGATTGCAGATAAGAATCTCTCCATGCGATTTATCGTCTTTTGGATCGCTGTATTAATCGGATCTGCCATTTTACAGTATCTCTTTCGTTTCATTTGGCGGGTGAATATTTGGGGAAGTGCAGCGAGGTTAGAGAAGGAATTACGTCAGCGTTTGTTTATCCATTTCACTCGTATGGATAGTATGTTTTACCAAAAATATCGTACAGGTGACTTAATGGCACATGCGACCAATGATTTAAATGCGATTCAAAATGTGGCAGGAGCAGGCATCTTGACATTTGCTGATTCGGTCATTACTGGGGGAACCACAATCATTGCCATGATCCTTTTCATTGACTGGCGCTTGACTTTACTTGCTTTGATCCCTTTGCCGCTATTAGCTGTTACTTCAAGGATATTAGGATCAAAACTACATGATGCTTTTCGAGAATCACAAGAAGCTTTTTCCAGTATCAACGACAAAACGCAAGAAACTATTACTGGGATTAAAGTAATCAAAACCTTTGGGCAAGAGCAGGAAGATCTGGCAGATTTTCAAGAAAAAATCGAACAAGCAATCACCAAGAATAAACGTGTCAACTTTTTAGATGCTTTGTTTGATCCGTTTATCACGCTGATCATTGGGTTATCTTATGTCTTAACGATCATCTTGGGTGGTAAATATGTGCTAGATGGCACGATTACGATTGGACAAATGGTTTCCTTCATCAGTTACATTGGAATGTTGGTTTGGCCGATGTTTGCTATTGGTCGGTTGTTCAATGTTCTGGAAAGAGGAAATGCTTCTTATGACCGAGTGAATGAACTCTTACATGAGAAGACCCATATCGTCGAACAACTTGGTGCAGTGAAGACACCCGCAAAAGGAAAATTAAATGTAGAGATCGCGCAATTCCATTATCCCAAAGAAGAATTACCCGCCTTGGAACAAATCAAGTTTGCAATTAAAGAAGGGGATACATTAGGAATTGTTGGTAAAACTGGTGCTGGAAAAACCACGATCATGAAGTTGCTGATGCGTGAATATGATGACTATCAAGGACAAATCAAATTTGGTGGTCGTTCGATCAAAGAATATTCCTTAGATGCTCTTTTACATTCTATTGGCTATGTACCACAAGATCATTTTTTGTTTTCAATGACGATTCGTGAGAATATCCGTTTTTCTGATCCTAAGTTATCTAACGAAGAAGTGGAAGCTGCTGCGTCGTTAGCATCAATCAACCAAGAGATCAAAGAATTACCGAAGGGGTATGAAACATTAGTTGGTGAGCGGGGTGTTTCCTTATCTGGTGGACAAAAACAGCGGATCTCGATTGCCAGAGCATTGATCCAAAATCCAGAGTTATTGATCCTTGACGATGCGTTGTCGGCAGTGGATGCTAAAACAGAAGAAAGAATTTTGCGGAATTTAAAAGAAATTCGTCAAAGTAAAACCACGATCATTGCCGCTCATCGACTAAGCAGTGTGATGCATGCTGATGAAATCATCGTCATTGACAAAGGACAGATCGTTGAACGTGGCCGTCACGCCGAGCTATTGGCTTTAGGTGGTTGGTACAAACAAATGTGGGAAAAACAACAGTTAGAAGCCAAAATTGAAAGGGGAGAAAATGATGGAAGATAACTATCAATCCGAATGGTCAAAATCCATTCCATTGCGAGAGCAAAAGCAAATCATTAAACGCTTGTTGCATTTTGCTAAACCCTTTAAAGCGACTTTCATCATTGCCATCCTGTTTGCTTTGGGATTGTCAGTAATCAATGTCCTATTACCTCGAATCATTCAAACCTTTATGGATGAATATTTAGCCAAACAATCTGCTACGACACAAGTGATTTTATTTTTTGCAGGCTTGTATTTATTTGGGGTCATCGTCAAAAGTATCATCTGGTTTTTCCAATGGTATTTGTATTCCAATGCTTCGCTTAAAACCTATCAATATATCCGTATAAAATTATTTGAAAAATTGCATACATTGGGAATGAGATATTTTGACCAGACACCAGCCGGCTCGACTGTCTCAAGAGTCACGAATGACACCGAAACGCTTTTTGAATTTTGGTATGTTTTTCTGATGGTATTGACAGGCATTTTCGCAGTAGTTTCCTCCTTTATTGCAATGTTTCAAATCAACGGACGCATTGCTTTATGGCTGTTGCTTTTTTTACCTGTTCTAGGAGTCGTGATCTGGTATTATCAAAAATTTAGTTCTCGGATTTATCGTAATATGCGAGAAAAGTTAAGTCAGTTGAATACTAAATTAAATGAATCCATTTCAGGGATGCGGATCATCCAGCAATTCCGGCAGGAAAAACGGTTAGCAAACGAATTTGAAGCGGTCAATACGGATTATCTCAATACACGATACGCTATGATCAAAACCAATTCGCTGTTATTGAGCCCGATTATCAGCTTTTTATATGCATTAGCCATTGCTTGGGCACTGACGCTTTTTGGTTTAGATGCCTTAAAATCACCAGTGGAAGTTGGACTGATCTATGCTTTCACCACATATGTCCAAGGATTCTTCAACCCGATGTCTCAAATGATGGATTTCTTAAGTATATTCACTGACGGAATCGTCGCTGGTAGCAGAATCTTAAAAATCATGGACACAGAAGAATACGCACCACAGCAACATGAAGGAGCAAACAAAACCATCACTGAAGGGAAAATCGAATTTCGTAATGTCAGCTTTTCCTATGATGGGAAAAATAAGGTGTTGAACAACATTTCTTTTGTTGCCAATCCTGGTGAAACTGTCGCATTAGTCGGTCATACTGGCAGTGGGAAAAGTTCGATCATCAATGTATTGATGCGTTTTTATGAATTTTATGAAGGGCAGATTTTAATTGACGGGTGTGATATTCGGGAGTATCCGATTGCTGAACTTCGTAAAAAAATGGGGTTAGTTCTCCAAGATGCTTTTCTATTCTATGGGGATATTGCAGGAAATATACGTATGATGGACCCAGCGATCACAGATGAACAGATACGTGCAGCGGCTGAATTTGTCCAAGCCGATCGCTTTATTAATGAATTACCAAATGGGTATCATTCAAAAGTGATTGAGCGAGGCGCAAGTTATTCTAGTGGACAACGACAATTGATCACATTCGCACGAACCATTGTTACTGATCCTAAAATCTTGGTTTTAGATGAAGCAACTGCCAATATTGATACCGAGACAGAAGGGTTGATCCAAGAAGGATTAGCAAAGATGCGTCAAGGAAGAACCACTATTGCGATTGCGCACCGCTTGTCAACGATCAAAGATGCAGAACTCATTCTTGTCTTGGATAAAGGAAAAATCGTTGAACAAGGAACCCACCAGGAGTTGCTAGTAAAAGAAGGACTGTATGCTGATATGTATAAACTCCAAAGTGAATAGTTGTTCCAAATAGAAGTAATCAGACAGAGAAAAAGAGGAAATCATCTTCTTTTTCTCTGTTTTTTTAATAAAGACATTTTTATTGAGTATCAGAAGTAGAGTACCTTGAACAATAGCGTTTGAAATAAACAAAACAGATATAAAATAACTATTTAGAGACCAATTATTTCTTTTTTTAGAAAAATTGGGACGATTCGCAAAAGTAAATTAGCATAGAATGATAGAAATTAGAATTTTTATTATTCTAAAATAATTTTAGCTAGGGGTTGTGACCGATGAAAGAGGAAAACTTAGTCAATTTACTTAATGTACTGGAGATAAACCATGGGAAAAACAAAGGAGTATATGAAAAGTTACAAAAAAATCCTGAAAGCTTTGATATTGCTAGTTCGATACATGTGTTAACAACGTTACATGAATTAGTCCAGCAGATCAAATTTAAGGATGAGGAAAAAAATCGTTTGTATAAAAAATTTATTAAACTCCAAGCAAAAGATCATTTGCCGATAGCAGAAAGACTAACAGCAAATGATGTTGTGGGTTATTTAATCGATACATATAATCAACTTTCGTTGTCTGAAAAAGACAAACAAGTATTAGTAAATGATGAAAAAAATAGAATAAAACAACCTTTATCGAAGGAAGAATCCTATCAAGTTGACCAGAAAATCGACATTTTTTGATGGTTAGTGAGAAAAAGCCACAGCAGAAGGCGAACATTGCGAATTTTTTTAAAGAATCTCACTCATTAAATGAAAAACAACGCATCGATTTTTTGACGCACTTATTTAATGATACGAAAGCATTTACGCAAGAACAAAAACAACAAATAGTGACAACTATATTTCCGGAGTTAGATGAACTGAAGCACTCAGAAGTTATCCATCAAATAGACAAAAAAATGTATTTTATGACAACAATTGCTCGTTCCCGTACTACTGATGAAAGTCCAGAAAAAAATACCTCTAACGTGCTCAAAGTGCTCCAAGATAAATTTTTATTGAAACAATCTGACAGCCCTTCAACGATTCATATAATGACTTATTTCAGTGTCGTTTGGCATGAATTATCACTTCCAAATAGTAAAAAAAAAGCAATTCTGTTACATGAAAAAGATCAATTAGTGCAATCATTGAGTGAAGAGAATCAACATAAAATAAATGATCAGCTAGAGGTATTTATGGAGATCAGTGAGAACTATCCTAATGAGGGAAAGATAATTAGCGATATCTTAAAAGAGCCTGACCGTTTACACAAAACAAGCGCAATCAATTACTTAGCGGATAAATTTCATCAGTTTCCAGAACTTAATGAAAAACAAAAAGCCGTTTTGGTAGGCTTAATGGCTGACAAAATTGGTTCTCCAACTGTATCCGTAGAAGAAATTAAAAAAACAGTGATTGCCAAAATGAAACACCTCTCACTAACTGAATCAAAACAGTTAGCAAGATTTGATCAGAAAAGAGCAAGTGGGCTAGAAGGCGCTGATAAGCAATTACCAGTTAACACCAATAAAACTGCTAAAAGCCACGAAACACAACATGAAATTTAAGCAAATAAAACCTAAAAAATATCCATGTCGTCGTGGATAACTTTTTTAGGTTTTTTCTTTTCCGACTAACTTATACAAGCTAGATGGTGAAAAGAGGAAATGAATAAGAAGCTAAAAAGTGTGAGATAAGATAATTTATTCCTTAATTGCAGGAGGCTCTTCCATAATAGAGGAGCTGATTGGGCGATCGTCTACTTTTTGTCCGATTTTGATTAAATGGTTGAGGTTTTTTTGATATTCCTCTGCAAAGATACAGCTGTATAGTACGTCTAGTAAGTAACAAATTGAAGTATTGATCGTAAAATTACTGATTTTGGAATACAATCGTTCTCTGGTAGTGATACGAAGGATTGCTGAGCTGAAAGTAGAAAGAGTGGAATCACCAATACTCGTCAATGTTAAAATCGGCACATTGATTTCTTGCAAAATCTTGGCTGTTCGTAACATCATTTTATTTTCGCCGGTATAAGAAATTAAGATGGCACAAGTATCAGGCGTACAGTTGTAGGCTTCATAGTAGGATTCGCCTGAAGTTGTCACGATCGTTACGTCTCGTTTGATTCGCTTCATTTTCAACATAAAAGCCTGCGAGATCAAAGTATTCGAATTACTAGAAAAAAGGACGATTTTTTTTGCTTTCAATAAAAGCTGTTTTGCTCGTTGTAAGTCATTGTGGTGAAGCAATGAGAGTGTGTCTTCAATCGTCATTCGTTCCAGTGCAGCGACTTTGTTCGCAATAGACATGATTCTATCGTTTTCTAGAAAGGGGAGGTTGGCATCAACTTCTTGAAAATTTCCTTCCAAATACTCGTTTTCCGCCAAAAAAGCTTCCTTAAAGTGGACCCAACCGTTGAACCCAGCCTTTTTGGCAATCCGAATCAACGTAGAAGGATGGACATAACATGCCTTCGCAATTTGTTGAATTGTTGCTTCTTTGAGTTGATGTTCATGGCTTTGAATAAAATGGATCACTTCTGTTTCTGCGGGAGAAAAAGCAATTTTTTTTAGTTTTTCTTTTAATAGCATGACGATCCTCTTTTACATGTTTTTAATTTTTTGTGTAAAAATATTGTAAGCGCTATTTGTTGATTCGTCAATCGTTCGTTGTTCTTATACAAGATTTTCACAAAATAATCGGCTATATAATGAATTTTTGTAAATGGAAATGCAAAAGAATAAAGTTAACTTGTTGTTTTCGTTTACAAAAAACATAATATAGTTGTAAAAACAAAAAAGGAGGAAGCTCATGGAACGAAAAGTGAAGATTGCAACAATTGGTGGCGGAAGTAGCTATACCCCTGAATTGATGGAAGGGTTTATTAAACGATATGAAGAATTACCGATTAAAGAAATCTGGTTAGTGGATGTAGCAGAGGGTCAAGAAAAACTAAGAATCGTCAGTGAAATGTCTCAACGAATGTGGGATGCTTCGCCTTATGATGTTAAGATCTATGCGACGTTGGATCGAGAAGAAGCACTGCGGGATGCTGATTTTGTAACAACTCAGTTTCGGGTAGGTCAATTAGATGCCAGAGTGAAAGATGAACGAATCCCTGCATATTATGGCATGCTTGGACAAGAAACCAATGGAGCTGGCGGGATGTTCAAAGCGTTTCGTACCATTCCGGTCATTCTTTCAATCGTAGAAGATATGAAAAGACTATGTCCCGATGCTTGGCTGATCAATTTTGCCAATCCTAGTGGAATGGTTACAGAAGCTGTCGTTCGCTACGGAAAATGGGAAAAGGTAATTGGGCTTTGTAATGTACCAGTTATGGCAATGATGACAGAGCCAGAAATGCTGGGAGAAACAAAAGAAGACTTGATTTATAAATTTGCTGGACTCAATCACTTTCATTGGCATAAAGTAGCAGATTCACATGGAAACGATCGAACGAATGAGCTAATCGACCGACTTTATGCTGAAAATAATGGCTTACCAAAAAATATATTCGATGTGCCGTTTTTCAAGGAACAATTACAACAAATGCAAATGATTCCTTGTGGCTACCATCGCTATTATTATCGTGAAGAAGAAATGTTGAACCATGCTTTAGAAGAATATCAAACAATTGGTACAAGAGCAGAACAAGTTAAAAAAACGGAAGCAGAATTATTTGAGTTGTATCAGGACCCAGAACTAGACCATAAACCAGAACAGTTACAACAACGTGGGGGTGCTTATTATTCAGATGCTGCCTGTGAAACGATCGCTTCGATCTATGCCAATAAAGAAACCCAAATCGTTGTTTCAACAAAAAATGACGGCGCTGTTCCTGATCTGCCTGCTGATTGTGTCGTGGAGGTCACAGCGTATGTCGGGGCACAAGGGGCACGTAACGTTGCTTTCGGTTCTTTGCCACCAGCTGAACGTGGCTGGCTTCAAGTCATGAAAAATATGGAATTATTGACGATCGAAGCGGCAGTGACGGGTGATTATGGCACAGCGCTTCAAGCATTTACGATCAATCCCTTAGTACGTTCGGGTGAAACAGCGAAACGGATCATGGATGAATTGTTTGTTGCTCACGAAGCGTATTTGCCACAATTTAAGGAAACGATCCACCGCTTAAAAGAAGAGGGGATCGAAGTACAAGATGAAATAGCAAACAACCTGACAAAAACTTATCAAAAACAATAATGGAGGAAGTAGGATGGCATTTAGGAAAGACTTTTTATGGGGTGGCGCAACGGCTGCCAATCAATGTGAAGGAGGCTACGCTGAAGGTGGACGTGGTTTAGCTAATGTTGATGTTGTTCCGATTGGTAAAGATCGTTTTTCAGTGATCACTGGTAAACAAAAAATGTTTGACTTTGATGAGGAACATTTTTATCCAGCAAAAACAGCCATTGATATGTACCATCGTTACAAAGAGGATATTGCACTTTTTGCGGAAATGGGATTTAAAACCTATCGCTTATCCATTGGGTGGAGTCGTATTTTTCCAAAAGATGATGAAAAGGAACCAAATGAAGAAGGGTTGAAGTTCTATGAAGATGTCTTTAAAGAATGTCAAAAATATGGAATCGAACCGTTAGTGACAATCACTCATTTTGATTGTCCGATGCATTTAGTCAAAGAATATGGTGCTTGGCGTTCTCGAAAGTTGATAGAGTTTTATGAAAGACTTTGCCATGTCATTTTTAATCGTTACAAAGGATTAGTGAAATACTGGTTGACCTTCAACGAAATGAATATGATTTTACATGCTCCATTTATGGGCGCTGGATTGTATTTTGAAGAAGGGGACGATGTGGAACAAATCAAATACCAGGCAGCCCATCATGAATTAGTTGCTAGTGCAATCGCTACAAAGATCGCTCATGAAGTGGATCCAGAAAATAAAGTTGGCTGTATGTTAGCAGCCGGCGCAATTTATCCTTACACTTGTAAACCTGAAGATGTCTGGGCTTCAAGAAAGGCGGACCGGGAAAACTATTTCTTTATTGATGTCCAGTCAAGGGGAAGTTATCCAGCCTATGCCTTAAAAGAAATGGCACGTAATGGAATCAAAATCGAGATGGAACCAACTGACTTAGAAATATTAAAAGAACATACCGTTGATTTTATTTCATTCTCCTATTACTCTTCCCGGGTAGCTACTACTGATCCAAAAGTATTAGAGCAAACGGCCGGTAATATTTTTGAATCGGCTAAAAATCCTTATCTTTCAGCCAGTGAATGGGGCTGGCAAATTGATCCATTGGGGTTACGTATCACGATGAATGATCTTTATGATCGTTACCAAAAACCATTGTTCATCGTCGAAAATGGGTTAGGTGCCATTGATACACCAGATGAAAATGGCTATGTAGAAGACGACTATCGGATCGATTATTTAGAACAACATATCCAAGCAATGAAAGATGCGGTTGAGCTCGATGGTGTGGATCTCCTAGGCTACACGACTTGGGGCTGTATCGATCTTGTCTCTGCTGGGACTGGCGAAATGAAGAAACGCTATGGGTTCATCTACGTTGACCGTGACAACGAAGGAAATGGGACATTGGAACGCTCGAAGAAAAAATCGTTCAACTGGTATAAAAAAGTCATTGCAACAAATGGAGAAGATTTAAGTAACGAATAGTGAATTAAATAAAAGTCTATTGTTTTTAAACTAATTTTTCGAGTATAATAAATCTATTCGAGGAAAGAGTAAGCAGAACAATAGACTTTTTTTTCTATAGGCTGTAAAGTAAGCTTACTTGATTTTTATAATGGAGGAATGTACATATGTATGATGTTATCGTGATTGGTGCTGGACCTGCTGGAATGACTGCTGCGTTATATGCGTCACGTTCAAATCTTTCAGTTGCTATGATTGAACAAGGCGCACCGGGTGGACAAATGAATAACACCGCTGAAGTTGAAAATTACCCTGGATTTGATTCCATCATGGGACCTGACCTTGCATATAAAATGTATGAAGGTGTCACTAAATTTGGAACAGAAAATGTCTATGGAATTGTGCAAGACATCAAAGACCATGGAAATTACAAAGAAGTGATCTGTGAAGATCAATCTTATGAAGCCAAAACAGTGATTATCGCAACGGGTTGTATCCATCGTAAGTTAGGTGTTCCTGGAGAAGAAGAATACGCTGGACGAGGTGTTTCCTATTGTGCAGTATGTGACGGTGCTTTTTTCCGAAACAAACGCTTAGTCGTGATCGGCGGTGGCGATTCTGCGGTAGAAGAAGCCATCTACCTAACGCAATTTGCTTCTGAAGTCGTGATCGTTCATCGAAGAGACGAATTACGTGCGCAAAAAATCATCCAAGATCGCGCATTCGCTAACGAAAAGATTTCATTTGTCTGGGACACTGTCACAGATGAAATCGTTGGTAATGACATGGTGGTCACTGGGGTTAAAGCGCATAATGTGAAAACGAATGAAACCGTTGATTTAGCAGCAGATGGCGTGTTTATTTATGTGGGCTTAGATCCATTGACTGAACCATTTAAAAAAGCTGGTTTAACTAATGCAGCTGGTTGGATTCCAACAGATCAAGACATGCGTACGACTATGCCTGGTGTGTTCGCTATTGGGGATGTTCGTGAAAAAGATTTACGACAAATCACGACAGCAGTCGGCGATGGAGGCATTGCTGGTCAACAAGTTTATAAATATTTAGAAGCATTAGAAGAAACAACACAAGCGTAAAGTGATCAAAAGAGGTCGTTAGAAGGGCTGTTTGAATATTATTCATTTTTATACTACTAAAGAGCTGAGGACAAACATTGTCCTCAGCTTTTTTGTGGACAGAATTTATTCATGGAAAATAGGAGTTATTTTTAGACACGATCGCTTGTTACTGGCACTTCAATCATTAAGAGAGAACTATTTTTTTTTGAAAACAGGATTTTTTGCCATCCGAGTGAAATTAACACGTGATACAATGAACAGGCATTTTGATGGAAATAGGGAAAGAAGAAGGACAATGAAAAAAGAGTACTCGGTGATGCAAGGACTATGGGAATAGAGGCTACTCGTAAACTACATAAAAAGCTAGCCACTTCCAATCAAAGAAGAGAGACACATATTCAAACGATAGAAATGGATCGTTGTACACGTAAATGACTTTCCAGAAAATGACTATCGTTATCAGAAATAAATGAAAAGGAGAGGAAAATGTGACAAAAGAAACTATTTTTATTTATGGCTTAGCTACAGCGCGGAAGGCATATGCGAAAAGTCTGGGGTACTCTATATTTAATCTAAGTCAGGCGATAGATCTAGCGGAAGAAAAACCAGGCAATTTAGAACAAGCAGAAAAGGAAGCAAAAAAAAATCATGTTCCCATTTTTATTGATGAGTACAATAACGAAATTAGGAGTATATTAAATAGAGAAGAGGATAAATTAAATGTGAAAGAGGATAGTATCTGGTGTTCTGAAGAATCTTTTTCAAAATTTTCCAAAGAATGGTTTAATTATGTGGATGAAGGCAAGAAACACTGGCCATTATGGGGAAATTATTTTCGTGGTACTCAAATGAATCAGAAAAATGAATTAAAAACAATCTATCAAGATGTACTTAAGAATAAAGCTTATCATGACCATTCTTTGCACGTGAATAGAGGCTGTAAAATTGGTTTGGATATAGCGATGGAAAAGCAAGATATGGAACTTTACTATTGCTTAGATGAAATAGATATTGAACTTGTCCTAGACGAAAAAAATCTAGATGATATTAAGGGAAGAAAGTCTACGACCTCTAGCGAACTACGTTATATTTACCGCAATTGGGAAAAATTACGTGGAAAAGTTACTTTTATCTCTCAAGGAAAAAAAGTAAAAGCACCTTGGGAACAGGAACCAGAAGTTTGGCAAACATACCAGCCGAAGAGTTGGAATAATCTTGGAACTTTGCAAAAGAAAGAAGAGCAAACAAATAAAAAAAGAAAATTATTTGATATTCTAAAAAATAAAAAAACTCAACCAGATAATCGTAACGGTTCAGTGCAATTTCAAAAACAAGAAAAATCTTGTTTGATATTGTAAGAACAGTAGGAATAATCTTGATCTTGGTGAAAGAAAAGAAGATCCTATCTGCGCTTATTTTTTCTTCTGACTTTTCTATCTAAAAAGAGAATGCTATACTGAAAGAGGTAGATATTTTAGAAAGAGGTGTTCGCTTCATGTCTTGGGAACAAGTATACCAACAATGGGCCAATGAAGAAAATTTAGAAGAAAATTTAAAAAAACAATTAACTGATCTTAGTCAGGACCCTGAAAAGCTGGAAGATGCTTTTTATGCTCCTTTAGAATTTGGAACAGCAGGAATGCGGGGAATTTTAGGTCCTGGGATCAATCGAATGAATATTTATACGGTCAGACAAGCAACAGAAGGGCTGGCACGTTTTATGGATACACAAGGAGAAGAAACAAAACGTCGCGGCGTAGCGATTGCTTATGATTCACGCCATCAATCGCCTGAATTTGCGATGGAAGCAGCGAAGACTTTGGCACAACACGATATTCCTTCTTTTGTCTTTGAGAGTCTACGTCCAACACCTGAACTTTCTTTCGCTGTTCGTCATTTGAATACGTTTGCGGGAATCATGGTGACAGCTTCTCATAACCCAGCAGCTTACAATGGCTATAAAGTTTATGGAGAAGATGGCGGACAAATGCCACCCGCTGATGCGGATGCATTGACAAAATATGTACGTGAAGTAAGTAATCCTTTAAAAGTCGCTGTTTTAGCTGATGACGAAGTAGAAACTAGTGGATTGATTACGATCATTGGTGAAGAAGTCGATAAAGCATATTTGGAAGAAATCAAAGCAGTCACGATTGATCAAGAATTAGTCCAAACAATGGGGAAAGACTTAAAATTGGTGTTTACACCCCTTCATGGTACAGGAAAAATGCTAGGAGAAAGAGCATTACAACAAGCTGGTTTCGAACAATTTATGCTTGTACCTGAACAAGCTGTAGCTGATCCTGACTTTACAACGGTTCAATCACCAAACCCTGAAGAACATTCAGCATTTGAGTATGCGATTCGTTTAGGTGAAAAAGAAGGCGCTGATTTATTGATTGCAACTGATCCTGATGCGGATCGCTTAGGAGCAGCAGTTCGCCAACCTGATGGCTCTTATAAAGTTTTGACCGGTAATCAAATCGGTGCGTTAATGATTCAATATATTTTAGAAGCACATCAATCACGAGGGACTTTACCTGAAAATGCAGCCGTACTTAAGTCAATCGTATCAAGTGAACTTCCTGCAGCCATCGCTGAAAGCTATGGCGCTACGATGATCAATGTCTTAACAGGCTTTAAATTTATTGCAGAAAAAATCCATCAATTTGAAAAAGATCATTCTCATACATTTATGTTTGGTTTTGAAGAAAGCTATGGTTACTTGGTCAAACCATTTGTACGTGATAAAGATGCAATCCAAGCACTCTTATTGTTAGCCGAAGTGGCTGCTTTTTATAAAAAACAAGGGAAGACACTTTATGACGGCTTACAAATGATTTTTGAAAAATATGGTTATTTTGCTGAAAAAACAATCTCAGTCACGATGAGTGGTCAAGAAGGTTCAGCCAAAATCGCTGCTTTGATGAAGAAATTCCGTGACCATGCCCCATCAGAATTTGCTGGAGCAAAAGTTCTTCAAACAGAAGATTTCAAAGAATTAACGAAAACAGATTCAGCTGGACGAGTGGAAAAATTAACGACACCTCCATCTGACGTATTAAAATATGTATTAGAAGAACATGGTTGGGTAGCGATCCGTCCTTCAGGAACAGAGCCAAAAATCAAATTCTATATTGGTGTAAAAGGCAATTCCGCACAAGAGGCACAAGAAAAGATCGATACCTATGAAGCAATCATCAAATCAATGACAGAAGAATAAAATAATTGAGACTGATGGAAAAAGTGGTAAACTTTAGAAGTCAGTCTTTTTTATGGAGGTGAATCGGTTGACAGACACACCAAAAAGCGAAATAGAAAAAGTGAGTCAATTATTTAAAGTCTTAAGTGATCCTACCCGATTGAAAATATTGATGTATTTAAAAGATGGAGAACAAAATGTGACGGCCATCAGCCAAGCGGTGGAAATGGAACAATCCGCTGTTTCCCACCAACTACGTTTATTAAGGGAAAACCATGTGGTAAAATCGCATCGTGAAGGCAAAGCAATATTGTATAGTTTAGATGATTTTCACGTGTTGGATATCTTGGAACAAACCTTGAAACATGTGGAACATCAGTAAAATAAGAATGAGGCATTTCTAAGGGAATGTAAATAGATTATACTGAAAAAAAGCCAGCAGACACGTTTCAGCTGGCTTTTTTTTCAACTAGTTATGCGTTTGGTTCTGGTTGTTTGTTATAGCTGCTTACTGGATACAATTATTTGTTCTTTATTTTTCTCCTGAAGTATCCGTGCCATAATAACTGTGGTCCTCTAAATCTAAGGCATTTAGGATCAACGAAGCCGTTTCTTCAATTGAGAGAGAAGCAACATTGATCACAACGCAACCTAATTTTTCATACAAATCATTAGCAAAATCTAATTCTGCTCGTATTTTTTCGATATCAGAATAAGCCGTATCAGGATTTAATCCATAGGAACGCATCCGTTCTTTTCGAATATTATTTAAAATATCGGGATTATTGGTTAAACCAACAATTTTTTTAGGATCGATCTCCCAAAGTTGTTTTGGGATATGGGCTTGAGGAATGAGTGGGAGATTCGCCACTTTTAAGTTTTTATTCGCTAAAAAAAGACTTAACGGTGTCTTTGACGTTCTGGAAACTCCTAGCAATACCACGTCTGCTTCTAAGAAACCTCTTGGATCTTTCCCATCATCGTATTTTACAGCAAATTCCATTGCCTTGATTCGTTTAAAATAATTTTCATTCAATAAATGTAGGGCTCCAGGTTGACGAGTGGGTTGAATTCCTGTTAATCGTTGGATTTCTTCGATCGGTGGAGTCATCACGTCAAAACTAAATAAGTTGTTTTCTTCGCAAAAACTTCGGGTATAATCAATCAGCTCTTGGTTGATCAAGGTATGAAGTACTAACGCTTTTTCTGCTAACGCATCTTGTAAGGCTTGTTCGAGGGTGTCTTGGTCAGTGACAAACGTTCGACGAAATAAATTAAATTCAACTGTAGGATATTGTGCCATGGTTGCCTGTGCGAGTTTTGTTGCTGTTTCACCAGCTGAATCAGAAATGACAAAAAAAGTAACGATCTCAGTAGAATCAAAAGCCATAAATAAAAAACCTCACTTGCATTTTTTTTATCTTTAGTATACCATACTGTGGAATATGTACTTCGTAATCATTTTGATTTGGAGGGAAAGACTTGAAAAACCAAACATTAATCGAACAATCGTTAGAAATTTTGAAAAATAACGGATTTAAATACACGAAAAAGCGAGAAGCATTATTGACTTATTTGGTCAAAAGAAATCGTTATGTGTCAGCAAAAGAAGTATTTGATTTTATGAATGAGGAATTTAAAGGAGTGAGTTATGATACCATTTATCGTAATCTCCATGATTTCTCTGAGTTAGACTTATTAGAAGAAACCGATTTGAATGGCGAAATGAAGTTTCGCTTTCATTGTTGCCAGGGAGAGATCGGTCACCATCATCATTTTATTTGTACCGTTTGTGGGATGACAAAAGAAATCCATATGTGTCCAATGGACTATTTTGAAAATCAATTATCAGGTTGTACGATCGAAGGGCATCGGTTTGAAATTTTCGGTCGATGTGAAAACTGTCAGTAGTTGTTTTATAATAAAATAACATATCATTATTTTAAAAAATCCAAAGATTCCCTTGACGGTCAAATCAGCATTAGATATAATGTTTTATAGAACAGTCTTGTTTTTTGGATTATAATTTCAATAACAATTACGGTTACTTTTTAAGCTCGGAGGGAGGGAATTAACATGTCAAAAACAGTCATTCGTAAAAACGAATCAATTGACGATGCTCTTCGTCGCTTCAAACGTTCCGTGTCAAAAGCGGGTACTTTACAAGAATCTCGTAAACGTGAATTCTACGAAAAACCAAGCGTAAAACGTAAGAAAAAATCTGAAGCAGCTAGAAAAGCAGCGAAAAAACGCAAAAAAACGCAAAAAAACTAGTTCCTTTATGAATTGGAGTTGGTAGTGTGTCACTACTAAGTAGATTGAACGATGACATGAAAACAGCGATGAAAGCAAAAGATAAAGAATCTTTACAAGTCATACGTATGATTAAGTCATCCATTCAAAACGAGCAAATCAAAGAAGGTCACGACTTGACTGAAGATGAAGAATTAACAGTGTTGTCTCGTGAAATGAAACAACGGCGTGATTCTTTACATGAGTTCGAAGAAGCTGGACGTGACGATTTAGCTGAAAAAGTGAAAAGTGAAATAGTAATTGTTGAAAAATACATGCCAGAACAACTTTCTGAGGATGATATTCGTCAACTTGTTCAAGAAGCGATTACACAAACTGGAGCTTCTTCTGTCAAAGAATTTGGCAAAGTCATGGGTGCGATCATGCCGAAAGTCAAAGGAAAAGCAGATGGGAACCAAGTGAATGCGATTGTGAAAGAGCTATTACAATCTTAAACTTATCATTTAAAGAGTTTGGGACAACCGCCCTCTCTTAAAAAGAAAATAAGCCTGATTTTGATCCACAACGTCAAAATCAGACTTATTTTTTTTAGATTTTTTTTCATGCATGTCCCAATTTCCTCAAGGTGAGCGCCAAGGCAACATCAATCGGTACGCCTTGTTCCCCATGCAATCATACATATCCTTCTTTTATCTCTCTTCCTCACTCGATAGATCTAGGCTTGGTTAGATTGGTTCTTTGCCTTATCTATTAAGTAAAAGCTGTTTATTGATAGGCAGGAATCTCTCAATCATGGAATAACATAAAGTAAATCATGGAAGTTCAGCAAAGTAATTTTAGGTTAAAATGAATGAAACGAATAAGGAGTGAGACAACCTTTTTTATTTGCTATATAGTTTTTTACGAATATGGTAAAATAGGAAGGAATGAATTGAAGTAAAGGAGATGTCTATTTTTGACAGAAGCATCCAGTTCTTTAGAAATTAGATTAACAGCTGCTGACGATATCAGTATGTTGTTAGGCTCGCATGACAAACATGTAAAATTAATTGAAGAAATGACTGAAACAACGATTCATACGAGAGGCGAAATGATCCAGATTATTGGAGAAGAGCCGGGGCTTTCGTTAGCACAATCGGTGATACGTACCTTACAAGAATTGATCAAGCGGGGGATACATGTCAGTACACCTGATGTTGTTACTGCCTTAAAAATGGGGCAAAAAGGGACATTGGATTACTTCATTGAAATGTATGAAGAAGAAATCGTCAAAGACCGCAATGGTAAACCGATTCGAGTGAAAAATAGTGGACAAAAACAATATGTCGAGGCCGTTGCTAAACATGACATCGTATTTGGTGTCGGTCCTGCTGGAACAGGTAAAACATTTCTAGCTGTCGTTTTAGCAATTGCTGCGTTGAAAAAAGGCGAAGTCCAAAAAATCATTTTGACTCGTCCAGCGGTGGAAGCAGGAGAAAATCTTGGTTTCTTACCGGGTGATCTGAAAGAAAAGGTTGATCCTTATTTACGTCCAGTGTATGATGCACTGTATCAAATATTTGGTTTAGATCATACCAATCGTTTGATGGAGCGTGGGATCATCGAAATTGCGCCATTAGCTTATATGCGTGGGCGAACACTTGACGATGCTTTTGTAATACTAGATGAAGCTCAAAATACAACAGTGGCACAGATGAAAATGTTCTTGACTCGTTTGGGGTATCAATCAAAAATGATCGTAAACGGCGATACAAGTCAGATTGACTTACCTAAAGGGACGATGAGTGGTTTGATCCATGCAGAACGTACATTGAAACAAATCAAAAAAATTGCTTTTGTCAATTTTGAAGCAAGTGACGTCGTTCGTCATCCTGTTGTAGCCGAAATCATCAAAGCTTATGAAAAGGCAGATCTTCATCAAGAGTAAGGCTTAGGGGGATAAGCGAATGTTGAATAAAATACTCCAACAACTGCAAGCAAAATTAGGAAAGGCGGCAATGCCTTTCTTATTGCTTTTGTTTTTTGTGATCGTTTGTGGCGTTACGTTCAGTAGCGTCAAGCAAAAAGCCAATGATTTCAAAGAAGGACAAGTGGCAGAAGAAAGTATCCGTGCGAATAAAACGATCGAAAATACAGAAGAAACGGAACAAAAAAGAAAACTAGCAGCGGAAGCTGTTACGCCAGAATATACGTATCAACAAGATTTGGCGAGTGAACAAAGTAGTCGCATCAAGCAGCTTTTTGAATTGATCAATAAAACAAATGATTCGATCAATAAAGCGTATAAAGAAAAAGTGGATAAAGCAAAAGAAAATGAGAATGTTCCCAAACCAACTATAGATGAGCGAATTGCAGCTCTAAAGAAGAGTTTTGAAAATGCTAATGCTGAAAACGTGGCATTTTATCAAAAATTACCGACTAACTTTTACACAAAAATCTTTGGCATGTCAGATAGTCAAATTGCGACAGTCCGAGATGAAAGTCTGCGATTGATCAATGAACAAATGAAAAAACAAGTTCGAGAAAGTGATTTAGAAACCTTCAAGCAACAGGCGGAAGAACAGATCCAATATTTGAACGTGACACCTGACCAACAACAAACGATCCATTATCTTGTCGATCAAGGAATCGTCGTAAATGATGTCTTAAATGAAAAGAAAACAGAGGAATTGAAACAATCAGCAAGGAGTGCGGTTCAACCGGTCATGATCTATCAAGGCGAAATCATTGTTCGTGAAGGAAATCAAATCGATGCAGATGCAATGAAAAAGCTTGAATTATTAGGATTGACCAGTCAAACAACGTCAATTTTTCCTTTAGTAGCAATGATCTTAGCAGTCTTATTGCAAATTGCTGTTTTAGTTTACAACTCAATGCAGTACCATGAAGCCGGAAAACGAACAGAATATGTGCTCTTTTATGTTACGGCTATGTCCATCAGTGTGTTATTAATGAAATTTTTCCAACTATTCCAAACGGAACAAGCAGCTTTTATCCCGCTGTTTTATCCTGCAGCTTTTGTTCCTTTAGTTTTAAATTTCTTTTTGAACCGGAGGGCAGGAATCATGGCTGCCTTGTTCCAAGCCGTATCTGCATTGTTTATTTTTTATGGCTCGATTGGGACCAACTTTTTGACCGTTATCTTGATGGCTTATCTTTTTTCAGGTTTATTAGCGACGGTTTTAAAACGCCAACGAGTGTCAGAACAATGGTTTTCAGCTATGATGTGGGTCATTATTTTTCCGTTGATGATGGATGTTGTGTTGATCGTTTATCAAGGTATGAGCTTTAGTAATGGAACAACTTGGTTAACACTGATTTGTGGCTTTATGGGGGCTTTGCTGTCGTATCTGTTAACGATGGGATTACATCCGTATATCGAATTGATGGTCAACGATGATAGTGTGATCGTCTTGAATGAGTTAAGTAATCCTAACCATCCATTGTTAAAACAGCTATTGGAAGAAGCACCAGGAACTTATCATCACAGTATGATGGTCGCCAATTTAAGCGCGAACGCAGTGGCTGAGATCAATGGGCGGTCATTATTGACACGTGTAGCTTGTTACTACCACGATATTGGTAAAATCAAACATGCTAGCTTTTTTGTAGAAAACTTGCCTTCTGGTGCTGAGAATCCACATAATTTCTTATTACCGGAAGATAGTAAACAGATCATTTTTGGTCATGTGACCGATGGAGCGAAAATTTTAGAGGAATATGGCATGCCGCAAATGGTAATCGATATTTGCCGACAGCATCATGGAACAACATTGATGAAGTATTTCTATATCAAGGCAAAAGAAAGAAATCCTGAAGTCACCGAAGAACAATTTCGTTATCCTGGTCCCAAACCACAGACCCGAGAAGCCGGCATCGTGAATATTGCAGATAGTTGTGAAGCGGCAGTACGGGCAATGGATCATCCAACAGGTGAAAAAATCGAAAAATTTGTCCATAATTTGATTGAAGAACGAATCTCTGATGGTCAACTTGATGATAGTGGTTTAACATTAAAAGAAATTCGCAAAGTGGAAAAATCTTTGATCAGTGGGTTAAGTAGTACCTTCCATTCACGGATCAAATATCCTAAAATGAAATCGGAAGCGGAAACGATGAAAGTAGAAAAAGAAAATGGCTAAAATAAAAAATATCAGCAATAAGTAAGAAAGAAGCGATAAATATGGACATCACATTTATGGATGAAACACAGAAAGTTTCAACAGAAAAAATCAAAGAGATCGAGGACCTTCTGCAATTTGCAGCGGCTCATTTGAAATTACCCGAGGAAACAGAAATGTCTGTTACTTTTATGGACAATGCAGCAATCCAAGAAATCAACCGTGTCTACCGTGGCAAAGATGCCCCAACAGATGTGATTAGTTTTGCATTAGAAGACGAAGGGGAAGACGAAATTCCCGTGATTTTTGAAGAAGGCGATAATCCTTTACCACGAGTATTAGGAGATATCATGATCTCAATTGAGCGTGCCCAGGAACAAGCGGAAGAATATGGTCATTCGTATGATCGAGAGTTGGGATTTTTGGCAGTGCATGGCTTTTTGCACATCAATGGTTATGATCACATGACACCCGAAGATGAAGCAGAGATGTTTGGTTTACAGAAAGAGATTTTAGATGCTTATGGACTTAAAAGATAAAGAGTGCGAGAAAAAGGTTGAGAAAAATAAGCACTTCGCTATGTCAGTAGAATTTGCTCTTCAAGGGGTTAAAACAGTCTTTGATGAGGAACGTAATATGAAAAAACATGTAGGTTTTGGGTTGCTGGCGTTTTTTATGGGAGTTGTATTTCAACTGAATCAACTAGAATGGCTGTGGTTAGTTTTAGCAGTTTTTCTGGTGTGGATCGTTGAGATTTTAAATACTGTTTTTGAGAATGTGGTGGATATGTTTACCGATTTTCATTTCCATCCAATTGGGAAAAAAATCAAAGATATGGCGGCAGGAGCAGTGTTAGTCACCGCTTGTTTTGCAGTGATCGTCGGTCTCATTTTATTTGTACCTAAAATCTATCAAATGTTTTTTAATTAAAAGGAGAATAATATGTTAGAACATAAATCAGGTTTTGTCGCTATTGTGGGACGACCAAATGTTGGCAAATCAACATTATTAAATCGAATCGTTGGGCAAAAAATTGCTATCATGAGTGACAAGGCACAAACGACCAGAAATAAGATCCAAGGCGTTTATACGACACCAGAAGCACAGTTGATTTTTATCGACACTCCGGGAATCCATAAACCAAAACATCGTTTGGGTGATTTTATGGTGGAATCAGCCTACAGTGCACTAAGAGAAGTGGATGCTGTCTTATTTATGATCAGTGCGGATCAAAAACGTGGACGTGGGGATGATTTTATTATTGAACGATTAAAAAATGTTCAATCACCTGTTTATTTGATTATCAATAAAATCGATAAAGTTCATCCAGATGAATTATTAGGAATCATCGAAGATTATTCGGCACAAATGCCTTTTGCACAAGTTGTACCGATTTCGGCTACAGAAGGGAACAATGTGGACCGTCTAATGGAAGTGTTGATCGCTGAGATGCCAGAAGGTCCTCAATACTTCCCGGATGATCAAGTAACGGATCATCCAGAATACTTTATCGTTTCGGAATTGATTCGTGAGAAAGTCCTGTTTTTGACTAGAGATGAAGTCCCACATTCAGTGGCTGTTGTTGTTGACTCAATGAAACGCAATGAAAATGATAAAATCCAAATTCAAGCAACCATTATCGTTGAACGTGATAGTCAAAAAGGGATTATCATCGGTAAAGGTGGTAAAATGCTAAAAGAAATTGGGACGAAAGCAAGAAAAGATATTGAAAATTTGCTTGGTGACAAAGTATTTCTAGAACTATGGGTTAAAGTTCAAAAAGATTGGCGCGATAAAAGAGTTTATTTACAAGATTTTGGTTACCGCAAAGAGGAATATTAACTTTAAGTAGATAAAAATGAGTTGAACGTGATTATTCGATAGACGAAACCGCGTGTAAAAGTCAGAAGACAAGAAAATGAGTAGAATAAGTGGGAAAGGAAAATGATTCAGTGAATGATTTTTCTTTTCCTTATTCTTTTTCTAAAAGGGGGGCGAAAAAAATGAGCCAGCTAGCCGAATCAAAAGGGATCATATTGTCCAGTCGAAATTATAAAGAAAAAGACAAATTAGTGAAAATTTTTACTGAGTCTGCGGGGAAGCTGATGTTTTATGTCAAAGGAATTCACCGGCAAAACCAACCATTAGCACCTGCACTGCTCCCTTTTACTGAAGGAATCTACATTGGTACGTTTAAAAGTGAAGGACTTTCGTTTATAACCAGCGTAAAAGATGTTCACTCCTTTAGAAAAATTCAAGAAGACATTTTTTTAAGTGGTTACGGCACGTATTTGTTAAACTTAGTGGATGCAGCGATCGAAGACCATCAATATGATCCCCATCTTTTTCAATTTACACAAGCAGCATTGCAACGGATGGATCAGGGGGACGACGCGGAAATCATCACTAACATCTTTGAGGTACAATTATTGCAACGCTTTGGGATTGCACCGATTTGGACACATTGTGTGGTGTGTGGTAAAACACAAGGTAAATTTGATTATTCTTCCAAATATGGAGGCGTGCTGTGCGAAGAACATTGGTCAATGGATCACCGTCGTTATCATGCAGATCCAAGAGCTGTTTATTTCGTGCGTATGTTCTCTGCTATTTCTTATGATAAGATCACAGGGATCAATTTAAAAGACGAAACTAAAGCAACGATCAGGCAACTGATTGACCAGTTATACGAAGAATACGTAGGGATTCATCTAAAAAGTAAAAAGTTCATTGATCAAATGAAATCATGGGAACATGTCCTAAAAAAGCCTGATCCGGAAGGAGAAAGTGCTTCTGAAAACCAAAAAAATGAGTAGAATGTTCAATCAACATTCAAAACTATTTGACAAAAGCCTAACTATACGTCTATTATGGAACCTAGATAAATGAGAGTTGTGTACAAAAACTTGATTGGCTAAATAAAAGAATAAAGTACGTTGAACAAGATCAGTAAAAAATACGTAGCAAAAGCGAGTTCGGGAGGGTGTGAGCCGAATGCTGTCGGTTTTTGAAGAGGCACTTGGGAGTACTGACAATGAAGCTGCCGAAATTTTCGGAAGTAGGGTGGAACCGCGAAGTTATTCGTCCCTATGTTTGTTTAGACAAGCATAGGGACTTTTTGTTGTTTCAAATTCTCAGCAAACTATTTAGAAGTGGAAGGAGTCATTTTAAATGAGCAAAAAATTATCTGTACAAGACATGATCTTGACGTTGCAAAAATTTTGGTCATCAAATGGGTGCATGTTGATGCAAGCCTATGATACAGAAAAGGGGGCAGGTACAATGAGCCCATATACCTTTTTACGAGCAATTGGACCAGAGCCTTGGAATGCAGCATACGTAGAGCCTTCTCGTCGCCCAGCCGACGGTCGTTATGGGGAAAATCCGAACCGTCTGTATCAACATCATCAGTTCCAAGTAGTGATGAAACCATCACCTGAAAATATCCAAGAACTTTATTTAGAAAGTTTACGTTTATTGGGGATCGATCCTTTGGAACACGACATTCGGTTTGTCGAAGATAACTGGGAAAACCCTTCGATGGGCTGTGCCGGTGTTGGTTGGGAAGTTTGGCTCGATGGAATGGAAATTACACAATTCACGTATTTCCAACAAGTCGGCGGTCTGCCATGTAAACCAGTGACATCTGAAATTACTTATGGTTTGGAGCGCTTGGCATCCTACATCCAAGAAGTAGAAAGTGTCTATGATCTTGAATGGTCAGATGGCGTAAAATATGGGGAGATTTTCAAACAGCCTGAATACGAGCACTCCAAATATTCATTTGAAGTCAGTGATCAAGAACTATTATTAAGTAATTTTGATCGTTTTGAAAAAGAAGCTAAACGATGCATTGATGAAAATTTAGTTCATCCTGCCTATGATTACATTTTAAAATGCAGCCATACATTCAATCTACTAGATGCTCGTGGGGCAGTTTCTGTCACAGAACGTGCTGGTTATCTGTCACGTATCAGAAATATGGCAAAATCTGTTGCAAAGATTTTTGTGGCAGAGCGTGAAAAATTAGGATTTCCTTTATTGAATAAAAACACAGCAAATCCAGAAACGGTTAAGGAGGCTGAATAACATGGCAAAAGAGTTACTTTTAGAAATCGGGTTGGAAGAAATGCCTGCCCATGTAGTTACACCAAGCATGAAACAACTGGAACAAAAAACAGCAAAGTTTTTAGATGAACACCAATTGTCTTATGATACAATCGAAACTTTTTCAACGCCAAGACGTTTAGCGATCAAAGTAACCAATATCCCAGAACGTCAAGCAGATAGCGAAGAAGAATTAAAGGGTCCGGCTAAAAAAATCGCATTGGATTCAGATGGAAATTGGACGAAAGCCGCAGAAGGGTTTGTACGTGGTCAAGGTTTGACGACTGACGATATTACCTTTAAAGAGCTGAAGGGTGTAGAGTATGTGTACGTAACCAAATATACACATGGACAACCAGCGAAAGAAGTATTGACTGGACTTGCAGATGTCATCAAAAGTTTGACATTTCCTGTTACGATGCATTGGGCAAATTTTGACTTCGAATATATTCGTCCTATTCATTGGATTGTTGCTTTACTAGATGATGAAGTGATTCCTTTCGAGATTTTAGATGTTACAACAGATCGCACATCACGTGGTCATCGTTTCTTAGGAGAAACAGTTCGTTTCGCTCATGCCAATGAGTATGAAGAAAAATTACAAGAACAATTCGTGATAGCTGCGCCACATAAAAGAAAAGAAATGATTGTCCAACAAGCAACAGAATTAGCAGAGAAAAACCATTGGACGATCGATTTAGACGAAAAGTTATTAGAAGAAGTGAATAATTTAGTCGAATATCCCACAGTTTTTGCTGGCGATTTTGAAGAAAAATATCTGTCTGTCCCTGAAGAAGTATTGGTTACTTCAATGAAGGAGCACCAACGTTATTTTGAAGTAAGAAATGACCAAGGATTACTCTTGCCACATTTTATTTCTGCTCGAAATGGGGATCGTGTCAAACTAGAAAACGTGATCCGTGGAAATCAAAAAGTATTGACTGCTCGTTTAGAAGATGCAGAGTTTTTCTACAATGAAGATAAAAAGATTGAAATCGAGACTTTTGTTGATAAATTAAAATCAGTGACTTTCCATGAAAAAATTGGAAGCATCTACGAAAAAATGCAACGAGTACAAGTTATTGCTCGTATTTTAGGTAAATCTGTCGGCTTATCACCAGAAGAGTTAACGGATTTACAACGTGCTGCTGAAATCTATAAATTTGATTTAGTGACCAACATGGTAGGTGAGTTTCCAGAGCTTCAAGGGATCATGGGTGAAAAATATGCGCGATTACACGGCGAAACATCAGCTGTAGCAACAGCTATCAAGGAACACTATCTGCCAATTTCAAGTGAAGGTGACTTACCAGAAACCAAAATTGGTGCAGTATTAGCGATTGCAGACAAATTAGATAGTATCTTCTCTTTCTTTACAGTTGGAATGATCCCAAGTGGGTCAAATGATCCGTATGCTCTTCGTCGTCAAGCGTATGGGATTGTCCGCATCATCGAAGCAAAAAATTGGGCATTTCCATTGGTTCGTTTACAACGTGAAATCGACCAGGCAATCAATGAAGATCAAGAACGTTTTGGCGTCCAGTTATCGGATGGACAACAGGCAGTCATTGATTTTATCAAAGGACGTTTCCGTCAGTTACTAACTACAAAACAAATCCGACACGATGTGATTGATGCAGTTTTGAATGCAAAACAAAGCGATTTGACAAAAGTTTTTGCAGCAGCTCAACTGTTTAAAGAACGTTTAGATGAGGAAGAGTTTAAGCCATCGATGGAAGCATTGACTCGAGTGGTTAATTTAGCGAAGAAAGCGCAAGAAACAACGACAACAGAGATTAATCCTGCATTATTTGAAAATGAAGCTGAAACAGCACTTTATCAAGCGGTAGCAGAAATGAAAAAACAATTTGGTACACAAACGCTGAAAGAAGATTATGATCAACTTGTTGCTTTACGTCCATTGATCGAAACGTATTTTGACCAAACCATGGTCATGGTAGACGATCCTGCTGTCCGTAACAATCGTTTGGCACAGCTGAAACAAATTGCTGAAATGGCACTATCAATAGCAAGCTTAGATCAGATTATCACTAAATAAATCAGGTAGCCCTCTGCCAACTTGATTTGAAACAAGCGTTATGACAAGTCTAGCTCTGAGATATAAGCCGAAGCATCCGAAAATAGTTTCTTCTATTTTTAAATGCTTCGGCTTATTTTTTGACTGATTACCGAAGTGCAGATCTTTGAACGCCGTCGATAAGATTGTGAAAGTACCAGAGTGGATGCTTTCATAACAATTACTCATCTTAGTGTAAAAAGTAAGCTTAAGGTCTTAATACCTCAGACTCTATTTATGTAGTGTATATCGTTTTTATTCATGCTATCTAGCAATAAGCGACTTTTCTTTCACGAATCAGAACAATATGACATTTTTTGGTAAAAAGAGAACAATCGGTCAGTGCTATTGAGTGAAATGCATAGTTTTTGTTATTTTTAAATCATCCTTTATTTAAAAATGAAAGTTAGGTATAATTAATATAGAAAAATTGTTATTCATGACAAGAAAAGTTTGTTATGAATGGGATAATAGTAAATAGGGTCTCAGGTAGAAATTCTTTACTTGTCTAATGAAATTAGCAAATTTCCCGTGATTTGGAAGCGATTAGATAAAGTAACGATTTATTTTTTTGGGAATAAAAAGTTTTTAAAACGATGGGATCCAGTATCTTACTCTAGATGATAATAATTATCATCTGAATGATAAACTAAAAAATTTTTTTAGAAATCGATGTCATTTTATTATCTAAGTATGTTCATAGGATGGAAGTCTCACGAAGCTTCACTGAAATGAGTATATTTTATGAGAACAAGTAACATCAGCAGGATGTCATGTGTTAAAAGAAAAATGAATCTAGGAAAGTAACAGGAAAGTGGAGAGAAATGGAAGAGACAATTAGTATAAAAGAGATCATCGGAGTATTTCGTAAGCGTTTGTTGACCTTATTTATTTCAACGTTAGTTGGTTTGGCGGTAGCAAGTTTCGTTACATTCTTTATTTTAACACCCAAGTTTAGTTCACAAGCCCAATTGATTGTCACGTTGCCTCAGTCAAATATTACGAATGTCAATGATGTGAATACGAATTTACAAATGATTAACACCTACAAAGATATGATTATTAGTGACTTAGTTTTAAGTGAAGTGAAAGATCAATTAGAAACGCAAGATCAGCTAGCAATGACGGTTGGAGAAATCAAACAAGCAATCACAGTGAATCAATCCGAAAATTCACAAATGTTTTCTATCCAAGCGATTAGTTCGATTCCAGATAATGCTCAGAAAATTGCGAATACCACAGCTGAGGTGTTTCAAACGAAAGCAAAAGATGTGATGAATGTTGATAAAATATCGATCATTTCTGAAGCGGTTGCGGACGGAACATCGGTGTCACCAAATAAAAAAATAAATATTGTCCTTGGCCTTATTTTAGGTCTGATGATTGGCATGGGGATAGCTCTGTTATTGGAATTGTTCGACCAGACTGTGAAAGATGAAAAATATCTTTCGGAGGTCATAGGGTTTCCAATTTTAGGGACGGTACCAGAAATGACTGCCAAAGATTTCAATAGAAATGACAAAAACAACAATGCACCGGTGACAATAAACGATGAAACTGGTGAACAAGCGAGAGCTTCTCGTAGAGCTCGTTCGAGAGTGTAGGAGGGAAAACATGCGACGTGTCATAAAACAAAAAGAAACACTACTTCAACCGATTCGTTTGATTACTTTAACTAATCCTTCATCAGCAGCGGCTGAGCACTACCGAACGATTCGAACCAATATCCAATTTGTTTCAATCAATGATCAACAAGTCAAAACGATCGTGGTCACGTCATCTGGACCAGGTGAAGGGAAATCGACCACGGCTGCAAATCTGGCTGTTGTCTTTGCAAAAGCTGGTCAGAAAGTGTTATTAGTTGATGCTGACATGCGAAAACCAGTTATTTACAAAGCATTTCAAATAAATAATCACTATGGATTAAGTAATCTACTCAGTTCAACTGAAACGATCAGTAAAGGGATCCAAAAAACGGCAATCAAGGAATTATCGGTATTACCAAGTGGACCGATTCCTCCTAATCCATCAGAGCTGTTAAGCTCGAAAAGAATGGATCAACTAATGGTAGAAGCAAGTCAGCTCTATGATATCGTGATGTTTGATTTGCCGCCGATTGTAACTGTGACAGATGCTCAAATCTTGTCATCAAAGGCAGATGGTACGCTTCTGGTAGTACGTGAAAAGACTTCACGAAAAGAAGCAGTTGTGAAAGCAAAAAAATTATTAGAGATGGCTCAGGCAAAGGTACTGGGAATTGTTTATAACGGAGTCGAACAAAGCAAAGATACAAGTTATTATTATGAATGATAAAGAGGAGGTAAAGGGAATGATCGATTTACATTGTCATCTATTACCAGCAGTTGACGATGGTGCGCAAAACCTGGAAGAAAGCCTAGCAATGGCTGAAAAAGCGGTTGAACAAGGGATTACTCATATTTTATGTACACCGCACCATAACAATGGCAAGTATTGTAATCAAAAGAAAAAAGTCATTCCCCTAGTCGCCACTTTACAAAAAGAGCTGGATAAAAGAAATTTACCGTTGGTGTTATTAGAAGGTCAAGAAGTTCGTATTACTGGAGAATTGCTTGAAGCGCTTCACCGAGATGAACTTCTTTTTACAGATTTAAATGATACTTATCTGTTGATTGAATTTCCTACATTAGAAGTACCGTTATATGCAAAGAACCTTTTTTTTGAACTGTTGAAACTAGGAAAAATACCAGTAATCGTGCATCCTGAGCGTAATACTTATTTTGCAAAAGATCCGAATCGTTTGTTGCCTTATCTAGAAATGGGCTGTTTGACACAGCTGACAGCGCCAAGTTATCTGGGGCGCTTTGGCAAAGAAATCCAAAAAACAGCAAAAAAAATGGTCAAGTACAATCTTGTACAAATGATTGCTTCGGATGCTCACGGTGTTGAGCGACGTTCTTTTTGTTTAAAAGAATGTTATGAACAAATCGCTAAAGACTTCAATAACGAAAAAGTTGAACAAATGAAACAAGTCGCCAAAGATTTAATCAATGGGGAGCAGATTCATTATCCAACTTATCAAGCGATAAAAAAGAAGAAGTTTGGGTTATTTTAGGGGGAGTAAAGGTGTTTGAAGTCACAAGAAAAAGAAAGATTGCTATTTTGATAGGAGTTGATAGCTTATTGTTGTTTTTGGCAAACATTGCTACAATTAGATTCATGAAGCCATTCGCAGAAGTATCAACGGATTTTATGTTCATCTCTACAGGCGTTTCAATAGGTTTCTATTTGTTTTATGGGAGTTTATTTAAAGTCTTTACAAGGATCAATCGCTATATGAATTTAGAAGAAATCAGGGCGATTTTTGTTTCTTTGTCGATCACTATGATTTCAAATATTTTTGTCTTGTTTTTTATCAATCATCAGTATATGTTACGTCTAACGATCTTTACCTATATTTTGTCTTTGCTTTTAATCATGGGAAGCCGTCTGGAGTGGCGTCTTTACATTGAGAAAAAGCAGACAAAGCTACAACCTAGAGCCACTGCCAAGAAGACGATCATCGTAGGCGCTGGTGAAGGCGGTAGAATTTTGGCAAATATCTTACTTGGATCAAAAACAGCAAGTGACACCTATGTCATTGGTTTTGTTGATGATGATCCTAATAAGCAAAATACATATCTTTCAGGAAAAAAAGTGATCGGTATGATCAAAGACCTCCCTGCACTAATCAAGAAACATGATGTACAAATCGTTACCATCGCCATTCCTTCCTTATCCAAAACAAAAATCAGGAATATCTTTCAAATGGTAGAATCCTTGCATGTCAAAGTAAACACGATGCCTTCAATGGAAGAAATCGCTTCTGGAAAAGTCAGTGTCACAAAATTAAAAAAAATTGACGTAGTTGATTTACTAGAAAGAGATGAAGTTGAATTGGACATTGAATCGATCAAAGGTCATTTGACAGGGAAAACCATTCTTGTGACTGGTGTGGGTGGCTCGATCGGCTCAGAGATTTGTCGGCAGATTATCCAGTTTTCCCCAGCACAATTATTACTAGTAGGACATGGGGAAAATTCGATTTATTTGATCGATCGGGAACTCCGCATGAATCAGCAAAATCAGCAGACAAAAATCGTCCCGCTCATTGCAGATATTCAAGATCGTGACAAAATCAATGAGATCATGCAAAACTATCGCCCAGATATCGTTTATCATGCTGCAGCACATAAGCATGTTCCTCTCATGGAAGTAAATCCTAAAGAAGCAGTAAAAAATAATATTCTTGGAACGAAAAATGTTGCGGAAGCAGCCAAACAAGCGAAAGTCAAGAATTTTGTGATGGTCTCAACAGATAAAGCGAATCATCCACCTAATGTGATGGGAGCGACAAAGCGGATTGCAGAAATGATTGTAACAGGATTGAACGAAAAAAATGGAACAACATTTTCCGCTGTTCGCTTTGGAAATGTATTAGGTTCACGAGGAAGTGTGATTCCTGTCTTTCGTGAACAAATTGCGCAAGGTGGACCAGTCACGATTACTGATTTTCGGATGACACGTTACTTTATGACAATTCCTGAAGCAAGTCGATTGGTTATTCAATCAGGAGTCTTGGCTAAAGGTGGAGAGATTTTTATTTTAGATATGGGTGAACCAGTCAAAATCGTCAACCTTGCCAAAAATATGATTCGCCTGAGTGGCTATCGTGAAGACGAAATTGAGATTCTTGAAACGGGTATCCGTCCTGGGGAAAAACTATATGAAGAACTACTGTTGGATAAAGAGAGAAACGATGAAGCTGTCTATGAAAAAATTTTTGTCGGAAACATCAAAGGTTATTCAAATCAAAAAGTGATGGATTTTATCCGTCATTTGCCAAAAGATGAGAAACAATTAGCAAGAGAAGTGATTCGTTTTGCCAATGCTTCTAATCAATAGAAACTAGCTGTTTTAAGCTGAACGTACTATTAGTAAAGTAGTAAAATCATTGCTTTATGTGCTGGATTATACGATTCCTGCGATCAAAAATTGCATAGGGATACGTTATTCAAATCGCATGTAAAAAAACGTTTGACCATCAAAAAAAGAAACGAGAGGAGAAAGCGAGTGGATGCAATAATAGTAGGAGCAGGTGGGTTTGGTAAAGAAATTGCTTTTTTGCTCCAACAACAAAATGAGTATCAGTGGGTCGGTTTTGTCGATGATCGTAAAAGTGAGCAAAGCGATGTTCTAGGAAAACCTGTGATTGGCAAAATTGCTGACTTGCTTCAAGTCAAAACACCAATGGCAGTTTTTCTTGGGATTGCGGCTCCGACGGTCAAAGAAAACATCTATGAACAGTTACGACAAAACCCTCACTTGCTTTTTCCAAATTTGTTTGCCCCTAGCGCATTGATTGGCTTAAATGTTCAACTGGGCATTGGGAACATATTGATGCCTTACACGACCTATACTGCAGATATTTCAATCGGTGACTTCAATATGATCAATATTGGTTCAACAATCGGTCATGACTCCATTATAGGTAGTTACAATGCCATTTTTCCTAATGTCAATATTTCGGGAGCAGTCACTTTAGGAGATAAAAATGAACTGGGTGTCGGTACAAAGATTATTCAAGAACGTTCGATTGGTGATGGTAACATTATTGGGGCTGGCAGTGTTGTCATCAGAGATATCCCTCATCATTCAAAATGGGTGGGGGTACCAGCAAAGATAATTGAAAGGTGGAGTTGATGTGAGAAAAAAGCGAATATTATTAGCTTCGCCCCATATGAGTGAAGCAGGCTATGAACAAGCGTTTGTTAAAGAAGCCTTTGATACGAACTGGATTGCCCCTTTAGGTGCCAATGTCGATGGTTTTGAGCAAGAACTGGCAGATCATGTGGGAGCCAAGCATGTTGCTGCGCTTTCTTCAGGTACGGCAGCGATTCATTTAGCATTAAAGGCAGCAGGTGTCACGAAAGGAGATCAAGTGATTTGTCAATCCTTGACTTTTGCAGCTACGGTCAACCCGATTCTTTATCAAGGAGCCGCCCCAATCTTTGTGGATAGTGATGCCGAAACTTGGAATATGAGTCCTGTTCATTTACGCGCAGCTTTAGAAAAATATCCAAAAGCGAAAGCGGTGATCGTCATTCACTTATATGGATTAGCTGCAAACTTAGCTGAAATCATGCAGATCTGTCAAGAATATCAAGTGACGTTGATTGAAGATGCTGCCGAATCATTAGGAACGACTTACCAAGGTAAATATACAGGAACGTTTGGAGACTATGGGATTTATTCCTTCAATGGAAATAAGATCATCACAACTTCAGGTGGGGGAGCATTGATCTCTGACGATCCTTTAAAAATCGAAAAAGTCAAATTTTGGGCCACTCAATCTCGTGAAAATGAACGTCATTATCAACATTTAGAAATCGGTTATAACTATCGTATGAGCAATATATTAGCAGGAATCGGACGTGGTCAATTAAAAGTATTAAATGAAAGAATCCAAAAGAAGCGTGCCATCTATCAATTTTATCAAGAAGAATTGTCCGAGTTTCCTAATATACAATTTATGCCGGAAAACTCTTGGAACGAACCTAACTATTGGTTGAGTGTCATTCGTTTAGAAGGAATAGATCCATCTTATTTGATTGAAGAATTGGAAAAAGGACAGATCGAAGCACGTCCTGTCTGGAAACCGATGCACTTACAGCCTGTTTTTGACTCTTTTGATTTTATTGGCGGTGAAGTTGCAGAATCGCTTTTTTCTTCTGGAGTTTGTCTTCCCTCAGATACTAAAATGACGGATGAAGAGTTAAATAGAGTCGTTGCAACGATCAAGCGAGTGATGCGTTATGAGTAAACCAACCTTTTATCGACTTTTTGGAAAGCGTGCGTTCGATCTTTTTTTCTCAGGTCTTTTATTGCTTTTGCTTGCACCACTGATGCTCATACTTGCAGGGTGTGTTCGATTTAAACTAGGTTCACCGGTTATTTTTAAGCAAACAAGACCAGGGAAGAATGAACAATTATTTTTTATGTACAAGTTTCGCACGATGACAGACGAGAAAGATCAACATGGCGCGTATCTTCCAGATGAAGTTCGTCTAACAAAATTCGGCAAACTACTTAGAGCGACTAGCCTTGACGAGCTGCCAGAGCTTTGGAATATCTTTAAAGGCGAAATGTCTTTTGTTGGTCCTCGTCCATTATTGGTAGAATATTTGACACTTTATAATGAAGAGCAACGAAAACGCCACAACATTCGCCCAGGTTTGACCGGATTGGCCCAAGTCAGTGGTAGAAATGCGATCAGTTGGGAAGAAAAGTTTACGTATGATTGTTTGTACGTTGAAAGTTATTCGTTTGGCAAAGATGTTTGGATCTTGTTACAAACAGTTCTTAAGGTGTTCAAACAAGAAGGGATTAGCTCAAATTTTGGACCAACAAGTGAAAAATTTGAAGGGAATGAACCATACTGAAAATTTTATATGTGACGACGATCTCCAATACACTCAATGCTTTTTTAATCCCTCATATTGATCAACTAATCAAAAATGGACATGAAGTGAGTGTGGCATGTGCGCTTGAACAACCGTTGGCATCTTATTTTTCTGATAAAAAAATACCTGTATTTCAAATACCATTCAATAGGAATCCATTAGCTAAAAGCAATCTTTTAGCCTATAAGAAAATCAAACAGCTGATCAAAGAAGAGAATATCGATATCGTACATACGCATACGCCAGTTGCTTCGATGGTGACAAGACTTGCTTGTAAGCGGATCAATATTCCTATCTACTATACGGCACATGGGTTTCACTTTTATCAAGGAGCCCCTATGCTTAATTGGTTCGTCTATTACCCAGTTGAAAAATACTTATCTCGTTATACAAGTAAGCTTATTACCATTAATCAGGAAGATTATTTGCTTGCTTCACAAAAATTTAAAGCAACACAAACTCATTTGATTCAGGGGGTTGGAATCCAAGTCGAAAAGTTCGAGAAAACCTTGGTTGATAAACGGCTAAAAAGTAAGGTACTTTCACTAGCTCAGCCAACAACCAAAGTACTCCTTTCAGTCGGTGAATTGAATAAAAACAAAAACCACGAACTGGTGATTCATGCACTCGCTTCATTTAAAGACCAAGATTTCCACTATTTTATTTGTGGAACGGGGCCTTTGAAACAAACGCTGGAACAAAAAATTAAATTTTTAGGTTTGGAAAAGAAAGTCAGTTTACTCGGATATCGTAAGGATATTATTCAGATCATGAAAATGAGTGATCTATTTCTCTTTCCTTCTTTAAGAGAAGGATTGCCCGTATCGATCATGGAGGCTATGAGCGTTGGTTTACCGGTAGTCGCTTCAAATATACGAGGCAATAAAGATCTGATCTATGATGAGAACACAGGAAAATTGTTTGATGTCAAAGAGTCAGAAGAACTAGTGAATATTCTTCAAGATTTTTTTGCTGGAACGTTACCTGTTACAAAATATTCCGAGAACGCTGCTGCTCATATCCAACAATTCAGCGAAAATGTAATCATCAATCAAGTAGCAGAACTTTATGAAACTTTATAACTAAAGGAATTTCACAAAATAAAAAAAGCACTTAAACAGGGAAAATGAGGTGAAAAGCTCTTAACCTCAAGAATGTTTTGATTATTTGTAAGAGTGACTGACGAAATGAGCCTGGGTTCAAAGGAAAAGTAAATGGCTTTGTTTTTTATAAAGCGAATGAAACGAAGAACTACCAATAACGTTCCAGTTTGTGTTTTTTATGTTAATAAAATTAATTATAGAGGTGAAACCAATTGAACGTATCAATTTTCGGCCTAGGCTATGTAGGGCTAGCCAATGCGTTATTACTTAGCCAGCATGAGAATGTCAAAGCTTATGACATCGTAGCAGAAAAGATCGAACGACTACAAAAGAAGGAGTCACCAATTGAAGACCGTGAAGTACATAATTTTCTTCAAAGAGAAGACCTAGCAATCGAATTTATTAAGGATTTCCGAGAAGCGGTTCTTTTTGGTGATTATTTGATTATTGCCACACCCACTGATTACGATGAAAAGAAAAATTATTTTAATACCTCATCGATTGAGAGCATCATTGAACAAGCTCTCGCCATTCGTCCAGAAGCAAAATTTATCATTAAGTCCACGGTACCAGTAGGGTATACGGCCGAATTAAAGAAAAAATATCAAACAGAAAATATTGTTTTTTCACCAGAATTTTTACGTGAAGGTAAAGCATTGTACGATAATCTTTATCCTTCCCGCATTGTTGTAGGAGAATGTTCAGATAGAGGGACAGAGATTGCGAATATGTTCAAAAAGAATACGCAAGCAGATAATGTCCCAGTTTTATTGACTCATTCAACAGAAGCGGAAGCAATCAAGTTATTCTCAAATACGTATCTGGCGTTGCGTGTGGCTTACTTCAATGAATTGGATAGTTATGCGGAGATACGAGGCTTAAATACGAAACAAATCATTGAAGGCGTCGGACTGGACCCACGTATCGGCTCTCATTACAATAATCCTTCATTTGGTTATGGAGGGTATTGTTTGCCAAAAGATACGAAACAGTTGAAAGCAAATTATACCGATGTGCCTAACAATCTTATCCAAGCGATCGTTGAAGCAAATACAACCAGAAAAGATTTTATTGCAGAACAAATTTTAGCCCAAAAGCCTAAGACTGTGGGAATCTATCGGTTAACGATGAAAGCCGATTCAGACAATTTCCGTTATTCATCGATTCAAGGAGTCATGAAACGAATCCAGGAACAAGGAGTTTCGGTGGTTGTCTATGAGCCAACGTTACCTGTTGAAGAATTTCATCATGCGCCTGTCGTTTCGGATCTTGCGCGATTCAAACAACTATCGGATGTGATCGTCTCAAATCGGATGGACCATCAATTAAAAGATGTGATCGAAAAAGTCTATACGAGAGATATTTTTAGTCGGGATGAATAAATGAAAAATATAGCCAAAAATTTTTTTTATCAGAGCTTGTTTCAACTGACGAAAATCATTCTTCCGATTATTACCATTCCAATCGTTTCTAATGCTTTAGGACCAAGTGGGATCGGTCTTTATAATTATACGTTTTCAATTGTCCAATATTTTGTTTTGTTTGCGGGGCTAGGGGTAACGATGTACGGGAACCGGGAAATAACTTTGACTTACAACTGTAAGAAAGAAGCGTTATCAGAAGTTTTTTGGGAAATTCTGCTTTTTAAGGCATTAGCGAGCTTAATTGTCATAGTCGTTTACTTTATTGTTGCCTCTTTATTAAATAATCGTTCGTATTTGTTTGTCCAATCCTTGGCGATTTTTGCCGTATTATTTGACGTATCTTGGTTTTTTATGGGAATTGAAGATTTTAAGAAAACTAGTATAGCTAATTTAGTAGTCCAACTAGTCACGTTTTTTCTCATTCTTTTCTTGATTAAAAACGAAGACGACACGTTAAAATATACCTTGATTCAAGGACTAGGTTTAGTTTGTTCACAAGTGAGTGTCTGGTTCTTTATTCCTAAATACATTCATTTGACGAAAGTTGATTTAAAGAAAAGTCTTAGTCATTTAAAGGGCTCTTTTGATTATTTTATTCCTCAAATTGCGATCATGTTGTATACCAATTTGAATAAGACCCTTTTAGGTTTCACATTAGGAAGTGTTGCAGTGGGCTATTTTACCAATTCTCTGCAATTGAATACCGTATTCATCACGATCATAACTACCTTAGACATCGTCTTACTTCCCCATATGACAAGTTTTTTTGCAAAAAAAAATATGGAGAAAATCGTTCGCACGATGGAAAAAACGATTCATTTACAATTGTTTTTTTCGATTCCAATCATGTTTGGGATGTTGACAGTTTATGACAAGCTCGTTCCTTGGTTTTTTGGCGAAAAATTTAGCTACATCACTCAAATTATTCCATATTTTACGGTTTTGATTGTGATCGTTCCTTTAGGCATGGCGATTTCTAGACAATATCTAATGCCAATCGGTCAGGTTAAAGAGTATAATCGTTCAGTAATCATTGGAGCTATCATCAATCTTGTGGCAAATCTCATACTATTGCCGTCTATTGGCTTTTTGGGCGTTGTATTTTCAACTATTCTCGCCGAAAGTTTCGTTACAGTTGTAAGAACAAGAGCTTTTCTGAAACAGACGACGTTTACCTTTTCTCTAAGAAAAATCGGGATGTTTATAATTGCTGGATTGATCATGTGTTTGATCACCAGGTTTTTAACAGGTCATTTAACGAGTAATATCCGAACCAATCTGATCCAATTCGTCATTGCTTGTCCGATCTATCTCGCAATCACAACGATAACCAAAGTCAATCCACTAGTTGATTTATTGAGGATCAAAAAGAAAATCTAATGATGACAAACAACAGGTCAGAGACCTTGAAAGTGGTTGCTGCTAGTGAAAAGAAAAATGTTTACACTGATTTTCATTCAATCCGAACCATTGATTCGGCAATATAGAGAAGAATAGTAAATGATCAGAGGACAAAATAAAAAAGGAGGAGAGGCGTTCTCTCTTCCTTTTTTATTTTAGCTATTTTGAGAAATAAACGAAATGCTTAGTTATTTCCGTTTTTGTTGTTTTCCAGCGTTACGACCTGTTTGGTTTTTAGGTGCTTTGACTTGTTTCTTCACTGGTTGTTCGCTATCCGCAGGTGTCACGTCTTTACGAGGTGTTACGACTTGCTTCGGTGGATTTTGTTTTAACTCTTCTGCCACTTGAGCTTTTAATTTAGGCTTCATGATGACATTTGTAATGAAGGTTTGCAAACAACTAAAGATACCACCAACTACCCAATAAAGTGTGACTCCAGCTGGCGCACTGATCGACATGAAGACGATCATCGCAGGCGAAACGATAAGCATCGTACGCATTGTTTTCTTTTGTTCTTCAGGGATACCGATTGTTGAAATATATCCTTGAAGTAAATAAGCAGCACCAGCAATCGCAACTAATACAAAACTAGGGTGTCCTAAGTCGATCCCATAGAAAGAGGATTCACGAATGCCTTCTGTATAACGAGCTGTGAAATAAAGGGCTGAAAAGATCGGCATTTGGATCAAGAGAGGCAAGCAGCCAATCCCGCCAGTCATACTTAACCCATTTTCACGATAAACTTGTTGCATTTCAGCTTGTGCAGCCATTTGTTCTTCACGAGTAGTCGCCGTTTTTAGTTTTTGTTGAGCGGCTTCGACTTGCGGCTTCAATGCTTGCATTTTTTCAGATTGGATCATTGTCTTTTTCGATTGACTAATACCTAATGGCAAAATGATGATACGAACGATGACTGTCATTAAAATAACAGCCCAACCATAGGACCAGTTGAAGTTCTCCACTAAATATGTAATCGCTTGTCCCATTGGATGGACTAATACTCGGTACACGATACCTGATGTGTCAGGGTTACCATTTGAATCCAGACGAACACAACCAGATAAGAAAAGCATGACTGTGACAAGGCCAGAACCCAATACCCAATTTTTCCATTTATTCATAAAATACTTCCTCTTTTATAATTTTTACACAAAATTAACTATACTAAAAAAGCCCACACAATTCAATCTACTTTATAGAAAATTCATAGATTCCTACCTATATGGTCTTAAAAAAATAAAAAAGTTATTTGTCAAACCACAAAAAGGAAAGGGAGAAAAGCCATCGGTTAAACAGAAGCAAAAACGATCAAACGAATGAGGGACGATTAGAAGAGAGAAGGCACGTTGTTTCTTTAAAAAAAGTCCTTTATCGTCAAACTTTCTTAAAGTCATGTGAGCCTTCTCATAGTGTAAATAGAGCTACCTTTTGCGTGTTTCGTCCATTCAGAATCAGTAAATTAGCCGATCACATCAAATTTTTTTCGTTCTTCCATCATCGGATTATCTTGCAAGTCAACGTATTGTACGCGACCACTAGGACTTGGAGAATCCTTTACTTCTTCAATGAATCTTTTGATCGTTTCCTCATCGCCACATGCTTCGATTGTCACCGAACCATCTTCTTCGTTTTTAACTGTGCCTGTGATCCCTAATTGATCGGCAACGATTTTTGTCATATAACGAAAGCCAACACCTTGGACACGTCCTTGAACGTTCATCTTGATTTTTTTCATCATATCCACCTTTCTTTCCTTGCTTTTTAAATTAATGATACCGATTTTTTGATGTTGTAACAAGTTCAAGGTTCGAATTCATGCTATAATTAAGTGAGGTGAAAAATGTGAAAGAAATCCAATCAGCAAAAAATCCAAGAATCAAAGAATTGAAAAAACTACATAAGAAAAAATACCGGGAAGAAACAGGCGAGTATCTACTCGAAGGATTCCATTTGGTTGAAGAGGCAGTTGCTTCTCATGCCAAAGTAAAAGAAATCTTAATCACAGAGAAAGGGTTAGAAGAGTGGGAGGAGTGGCTTAAAAACCATTTAGACATCCCTTGTACCTTGGTAACGAATGAAGTCATGGCTGTGGTATCAGATTTGCCAACACCCCAAGGTATCTTAGCCGTTATGCTCTACGAAAAAGTAAACATGCCCGAATTAACTGGAGGATGGTTATTGTTAGATAATGTCCAAGATCCTGGGAATGTTGGAACAATGATTCGTACGGCAGATGCTTTTGGATTATCTGGTGTCGTTTTAGGAAAAGGATCAGCTGACATTTATAGTACAAAAGTGTTAAGAAGTATGCAGGGGAGCAATTACCATCTACCAATACTTCAAACAGACCTTGAGCAAATGATCCCGCTTTTAAAGGAACAAAATTTTAATATCTATGGAACGGAATTGAACGAGGATGCTCGTTCATTAGAACAGGTAACTGTTCCTGAGAAGTATGCAATTGTCATGGGGAATGAAGGGCAAGGCGTGCGGCCCGAAATTCTTTCCTTGACGGATAAAAATATCTATATTCCGATTCGCGGAAATGCTGAATCATTAAATGTAGGAGTGGCAGCAGGCATCGTACTTTACCATTTCTCTTTATGATTAAGGAACTATTAAGCTTTCTACATTTTGATGGAAACTCACTAGGATATTCCGAACACTAATGATATACTAGGATCAATTTCAAAGGAAAATGAAATTCAAAAAAGGTGGCAGATCAATAATTATGACAGAAAAATGGCGTGAAGACGAAGAATATATGTCTTATGTAGAAGATCTATTAGCAACAGATGCAGTGAAGAAATTAGCCAATTATACACAACATGTCCACTCCACTCGATTAGAGCATTCTCTTAGTGTTTCTTACTATAGTTATAAATTAGCCAAAAAATGGGGCGGTAATGCAAAAGCAACCGCACGTGCAGGTCTTTTGCATGATCTTTTCTACTATGATTGGCGTACAACAAAATTTGATGAAGGAACGCATGCTTATATCCATCCAAGGATCGCAGTGAAAAATGCAGAAAAAATTACTGACCTATCCGATTTAGAGCGTGATATCATTTTAAAACATATGTGGGGCGCTACGATCGCACCGCCTAAGTATAAAGAAAGCTATATTGTGACGTTTGTCGACAAATATTGTGCTGTGAAAGAAGCAGCACAGCCGATGACTGCTTCGATGAAACAAAAATGGCAAAGATATTTCGGCAAAGAACAATCGATTTAATACGATGTGATTAAGAATTCTTCCTGAGAAATTTCATAAAATTTCTCAGGTTTTTTTTTATTGACGAACCATGATTTTTACGGTTTACTTTGTATCAAGAACAAGTTGTTGATACAAAATTAAAGGGGGTGATGATAAGATGCCATATGGATCTTATTTAAAAGAGTGGAAAAGCTTTAACTAACGTACTTTGTTGAAGTTCTTTTCTTCAAAGTACATTCACTTGAAAGAAGAAAGGACTCAAAGTCATGGAAAAAACAATTAAACCTTATCAATATTATTTTATTAAAAGAGAAGTCGAACAATTAATATCAGTCTATCATTCAGTAAACGATTCTAAAACGATCGAAACGGTCCAAGCATTAGCTGTGGAGAGAATAGAGGAACTAGTAGAACCCTCACAAAGGATGAACCTTTTCTTAGAAAACATCTTAGATACTTCTTTGACTAAAGAAACTGCTGAACGCTTATTAGAAGAATTAAAAGAATCAGTTCAACCTTTTGAGCAACCTTCGAAAGCTCAAATCGAAAAATTATTCCGAAAAGTGAAAAAGCTAAAACAACCTGATTGGAATCATTTGGATTTAAGAGAACACACCTATATTGGATGGAATGATCCTGGTACCCAGAAAAAATTTCTTGTTTATTATGATGAATCAGGGAAGTTAAACGGTATTCGCGGGACTTTATCCCCGACCATCACGAAAGGGATTTGTACGATTTGTAAAAAAACTTCGAGTGTGTCACTCTTTTTAGCAACAACAAAATCGAATTCAGATGGCACCTATACGAAAAAAGGAAACTATATTTGCCATGATAGTGAGCATTGTAACCACAATTTAGTCCAATTGACTCCTTTTTATGAATTTACTGAGATTGTAAAAAAAGAAGGATAATTTCATTGTATTTTTCATAAATATATGCTATTTTAATTGATGAAGTGAATAGGTGATGGTGTTCGCCTTTAAACGTTAATCTTAAGATAACTAATGACGCCTACTAAGAATCGGGATACCCCTTTTTTTAGTAGGCGTTTTTTTTGAGGAGGAAAAGAGATGGAAAATCGATTACCTGATCCAATTAGGGTCGTCGTATACATGATCAAATGGTTATTGATCACATTGCTATTGGGAATTTTTATGGGAAGTTTATCAGCCTTTTTTCTCAATAGTTTAACATGGGTTACTAATATACGCCTTGCTTCACCCTGGTTGTTGTTTCTTTTACCAGTAAGTGGTGGAATTTTTGCTTTTTTATATAGTAAGTACGGAGGAAATTCTGGTAGAGGAAATAACTTAGTGATTGATCAAGGAAATGGTGGGGAAGAAAAAATTCCTTTACGCCTGATTCCTTTAACGTTATTTGGAACGATTACCACCCATTTATTTGGTGGTTCTGTCGGACGAGAAGGAACAGCTGTGCAAATGGGAGGCGCTTTAGCAGAAAATTTAGCCCGTCTCTTTCAGTTAAATAAAGTGGAACGGGAGTTATTGGTGATCAGCGGGATCAGTGCTGGTTTTAGTTCCGTTTTTGGTACGCCTCTGGCTGGAACACTATTTGGGTTAGAAGTTTTAGCAATTGGAAAAGTTAGAACAGAAGCCTTATTTCCAAGTTTTTTTGCAGCACTGTTTGCTAACTTTGTGACTGAAAGCTTTGGGGTGAAACATATCCATTACCCTATGGGGACGATTCCAAATTGGGATGTATCTCTTTTCTTTAAATTATTCGTTGCAGGCATTGCTTTTGGTCTTATTGGTTGGGTATTTAGTCGTTCGATCGTTTTTTTGAAAACTTGGTATGCCAAAAGAATGGCTAGTCCAGTTCTACGTAATTTTATTGGCGGAGCTGTGGTCGTCATCGCAGCGCTCTTATTGCAAACCCAAAGATATTTGGGGCTCAGTTTGCCTTTGTTAACTGATGCCTTTAATGGTACCGCCCATTTCTATGATTTTCTTGGAAAGCTTGGATTTACTGTCTTGTCTTTAGGTGCTGGTTATCAAGGTGGAGAGGTAACTCCTTTATTTGAAATTGGAGCGACATTAGGTGCTGCTCTAGCACCAATCTTACATGTGTCCATTCCTTTTTTAGCAGCCTTGGGATTCATTGGCGTCTTTTCAGGAGCAACAAATACACCCATTGCTTGTTTTGTTATGGGAATCGAATTGTTCGGTGGACAAGCAGCCAGTTATTTCTTTATGATCTGTCTGGTGAGCTTCATGTGTTCTGGTAATAGTGGAATTTATTCAGCACAAAAAGTAGTAGTGAAAAAGGGAATTCTTTTCCTGCCAATGATGGGAAGTCAGAAACAGTCTGAGCGATCTAAAGGGAGAACGAAAACACGAAAATAGTTGTTGCAAAAGGAAAGATTACAAAAAGTAAAAGGCATTTGGGGGGCACCCAAATGCCTTATTTAAATAAAGATGCTCAAAGCTGCGAATAATACGGTAAATAGCACGATTAAGCCACCAACGATCAAGTGTCTTTTTTTGTGCAGAACCAAGATGGCGATATATTCTCGCAAAAATGCATTCGGCAAGTAGTAAAAGGCAGTTTTCGCTCCGATTCCATCCGCTTTTAAACCAGCTTGCTTTGCATAAAGACCTGCACGGAAGATGTGGTAATTATTAGAAGTGAAAATCGCTCGATATGGCCCACCAGTTTGTTGATCCATGAGTTCTTTAGAAAAACGCATATTTTCTAAAGTTGTCTTTGAATTGGCTTCCACCAAGATATCTCTCTCAGGAATGCCTTTAGCTAAAGCATATTGCTTCATCGCAATTGCTTCCGGCACTTTTTCATCTGATCCTTGACCACCAGACATCAATAGAATAGGCGGGTTCAAGGTTGCTTTACTTTGTGCCCAATAAAAGGCGATCGCTTTGTCGATTCTTTTTGCTAAAAGAGGGGATACCGTTTCGCCATTGAGTAGACCAGCCCCTAAAACAATAATGTAATTTTGGTTGTATCGTGGACGGTTGAACTGATACAAAAAAGAAACGGTTATAAAGTTATAGAAAACCACAAAAAGATAAAACAGAATCAATGGGACAGCCGTGAATAATACATTGAACCATTGTGGGAAATATTGGATAAAGAAGATTTGAAATATAGTATATAACGTCAAAAAGATTGCTAATAATAAAGTTAAGAGATTGGCTAATGAGCGAGATTCTCTTTTTAAAACTAATAACCCGTTCCAAAATAAAAAGACGATCAAAATGTAAACGCCAAATAACAAGATCAACAAAACGGGGATAGCAATTATTGCAAATAAACCACCAATAAAAATATTTTGTGTTTCAAGCAGCAAGGTGACTAAGTAGCCACCAAAACTAATTAAAAAGAAATTAAACAATACCCCGTTCAATAGTTTGCGTTTTTCAGTAAAATAGGAGAATGCAAAAATACTAAAAAAAACAAGTGGGATCAAAAAGTAAAAGGTGGAATAAAAAATTTCCAAAACAATGAAGTAAGTGACCATCATCATAAATGTCCAAGATCCACAATAAAAGAACAGAGCAGGATCACTTTGACGACGGCGCCAATAAAGAATACCGGTAAACCCTAAAACATAGAGAACCAAGAAAGTCAGGTCTCTTGTCAAATTCATAGAATTAACTCCTTTCGTTTAATGAACACGAAATAAAACGTGTTTTGTTTAGGTTGATACCAATTTACGCAAAAACGATTGATTGAAAGATAAAATCAATAAAATTGACACAACCTTTACTATTATAGCTAAAATTAGAAAAAAAAGCTGTTCTGAAAAATTAAAAACTAAAAAAAGGAAAACTTGGGGCATGTAGCAAGGATTGTTAGATAAAAGTACACCTCCTAAGTTAGACAATGACATTCTGACTTAAGAGGTGTACTTAAAATTCTACGTTCTACTTGTTGGTATTTTAGCTGGATTAGAACAAATTACTAAAAAAATCAGTAACATGTCGCCAACCAATCACAAAGATATTTGCTTTTTCAACTGATTTAGCAGTAATAATATCTGTGGTTGGTTCTTTATTGTCTTCCAAATAGCCCAGTGAATCATCGGCTAAGGTAATCGTTGCTGTCCCTACCTTCATACCTTTATTGACGGGGGCTGCTACTTGATCATTCGTTACGACTTTTTTATCAAGGGTAGGAGTAATTTTTAATTTACCAGTATCCATACCATTTCTTACCCAAACTTTTACAGGATTTTTTAAGGCAACAGCTACTGAAGTTTCTTTGCCATCTTTCACTGCTAAGTTTTTTAAATCTGGAATACTTGCATTGGACTTTCCAAGTTCTTTAATTGACCAATTATCATAGCAGTAATCCATTAAACGTCCGGTTTCGTTGAAGCGGGCACTTGGATTTGTAGCATGGTCATCGGCATTTAAAACAACCGTAATGACTCGTCTACCATCTTTATTGATCGTTCCAACAAAACAAGCACCAGCAAATTCAGTTGTACCAGTTTTTAAGCCATCTACGCCTTCTTTGTAGTTAACAAACCCAGAAAGCATCCAATTCCAATTCACCATTTCGACAGGAGACTGAGTCCCTTCGCCGAACGTTTCATTAGTAGTATTTGTCACTTTTAATACCTCAGGGAAATCTAAGATCAAGTGTCTGGCAACGATCGCAACATCTTTGGCTGACATTTGGTTTTCTTCTGTTTCCGAGGTACCTTCAGGACGATTCTCACCGAGATAGGAATTATTTAATCCAGAGGCGTTCACAATCGTTGCGTCGTTAATACCCCAATCTTTTAATTGTTTTTTCATCAATTCAAGAAACTTTGTTTCACTGCCAGCTATTTTTTCGGCTAAAGCTACCATTGAGGCGTTAGCAGATTGAATAAAGGCTGAATCAAAAAGTTCTTTGACCGTATAGCTGTTCTCTTTGTGTAAAGGTACGTTTGACAAGTCAGGAACAACGCTCAATTTTTCAGCATAATCTGAAATTGGCACTTTTTCATCCCAAGTCAGTTTTCCTTCTTTTACTTGATCAAGAACGATATAAAGACCAATTATTTTGGTGATTGAAGCAATTCCCATTGGTTTTTCTCCATATTGATCATAAAGGATCTTACCACTCTCTGCATCAACAGCAAAAGCGGCTTTTGCATTGACTTTGAATGATTCGTCAGCGTGAACTGCTGTGATTGGTAAAATCGCAGCGAGGCACAAGATCAAACTTGTTAATAACATGAACAATCGTAATTTTTTTTGAGGCATTTTTTTCTCCTTGTTTTCTAATAGTTTTCCTATAAATTAAAATTTTATCAAAGAGATAGAGTAGTTTCAATATTTCTGATAAAAACATAATAAAAGATATTTATAGAAAAAGGAGAAAAGTGGTTACTTCTCTTGATCTTTGCTACGAATTTTTACCGGTTGCGCTTCTGGTTCATTCAATCGAGAAGCAACAAAAATAGTAACAGCAGTTAGGGTTAATAAACTGAAGATCATGAATATGTGCATGTGATCACCTCATTCATTTATTTTCTATTAGTGTAGCAAAAAGAATTGAATTTCTTTTTAAGAAATGAAAGGAATGATTGAGTAAAGTATGAAATAATTATGAAATTAATTAAATAAAACAAAAATAGAAATAAGTCGTTTTATTAAAATTCGTTTTATTATCTCGAAAAAATTTGTTGTGGTAGACTTTACTTATAGTAAAGGAATGACTTTTTTTAGGAGGGATACGATTATGACAAAAATGGCGAAAGAATTATTGTCACAGCTGACTTCAGAAGGTGCTACAGGCCCATTCGTCACGATTATGTTGAACACCCATGTCGCACATCAAGATGTAGAAAAAGATCAAATCAAGTTCAAAAATTTTGCGAAAGAAGCAAAAAAACGGTTTGAAAAAAAATATGCTGAACATGACTGGTCCTTGTTCCAAGAAAAAATCACTAGTTTGTTAGAAGATGCTTCATTTTGGCGAAGCGCTACAACAAGCGTTGCTGTCATCTTATCTCCAGAACATACGTATATCCATCGCTTAGGTATTCCTGTAGATGACCAATATTATGTGAGTGATCTGCCATATCTTCTAGCGATTATCAAAAATAGTCACTTTAACTACGCTTATTATCTACTAGGATTGAATCGTGATTCAATGAAGTTGTACGAAGTAAACAATAAGCAGGTAACTGAAGTAAAATTACCGGAAGATGCACCGAAAGATGTAGTAACAGCTTTAGGTTCGGAGTTAACAGGTGGCGGATTAAACTATACTTCAAATGGTAGTGAGGGAGCTACGTTTCATGGTGTCAATCCAAAAGATGAGGAAGTAGAGATCGACTGGGTCAATTATTATCAAGCAGTTGATGATTATCTTAAGGATACCTTTGACAATCCTGAAAAACGCCCAATTTATCTCTTTGCGTTACCGGAAAACCAAACGATGTTCAAAAAAATCGCTAAAAATCCGTACTATTGTTCTGATGTGGCGATCTCTGCCTCACCTGCACAATTATCGTTAAAAGAAATCGAAGCAGGAGCTAAAAAACTTTCTGAGGAATTAGCTGCGAAAGAAGCAGAAGGGTATAATCGTTTGTTAGATAAGAAATTTATCGATCAACTAGTAGATATCGTTCCAGCTGCTAAAGAAGGGAAAATTTCTCACTTGTTTATTGCTACGTCTAACTTAGTGGATGGATTTGGAGAAGATCCAGAAACAGAGTATGACCGCCGTCAAGTTTTAAATGAATTGGCAGATAATGTCATCACGAACGGAGGACAAGTAGTCATTCTTGAACAAAAAGAGGCACCAGATGAGAAAAGTTTAGTAGCAATCCTTCGTTACTAATAGAGTGCCATGAGATTTTGCATTTTGAATAAAGAAATGAAAGAGCACGACTGGGGAAATTTTTTCCTCAGTCTTGTTTATAGTTAAAAAATAAAAAGTAGAAGAAGTCGATTCAACTGGTGTTATTTTACTATCAACTATCGTTCTTATGGGGAATCTTATCAAAAAAAATCGTTAGAGAAAGTCTGAATTATAAGGAAACGATTCCATAATTGTTAGGACGGAATACAGAGATATCACTCTTTTTCTCGTTTTTGTCAGAAAACACCAGATGAAAAGGAAAAAAAGAAGGGAAAATAGTGGCTATTTTGTAACCGATATGATATATTAAGAGTGTAGTTTTTGTTCGGTAATCTGTGGCATGTTTCAAATAAACATCTTCCAGATATACACCATTCAAGTAATTGCAAAATATGTGTTGAAACACAAGGAGGATTTTTATTATGGAAACAGGTACAGTAAAATGGTTTAACTCAGAAAAAGGTTTTGGATTCATTACAGCAGAAAACGGTAACGATGTATTCGTTCATTTCTCAGCTATCCAAGGCGACGGATTCAAAACTCTTGAAGAAGGTCAAACAGTAAACTTTGACGTTGAAGAAGGTCAACGTGGCCCTCAAGCAACTAACGTTGTTAAAGCTTAATTAATTGATTTGAATAAAAGCTCGATAACTACATTGTAGTTGTCGAGCTTTTTTGTTTTGGATCAATCACAAAGTTAAATAAGTTCTTCAGATAAGTGGAATTGATTCTGCATCAATAGGTAGTTGAGTAATCAGCCGGTAGTTAAGGTGATCAGATGATTTAGAAAGTGAACCAATAATATAAAGGTTTTTTTCATAAATGGAAAGAGAGATTAAGAAATTTTCTGGTGATTGTAGTATAATCGCAAGAGAACATTTAAAGGCAAGAGAAGAGGAAGTAAATTTGAAATCAAAAACTTATGCAGTTGTCGATATTGAAACGACTGGGACAAATCCAAAAGAAGATCGCATTATCCAATTTGGATGTGTCATGATTGAAGGTGGTCGAATCACTTCTCGTTTTTCGATTGATATTAATCCCGGACGCAAGATTTCCAAACAAATCCAACATCTGACAGGAATTACCAATCGTCGTGTCCAACAAGCACCTTATTTTGAAGATGTGGCCGCAACCATCTATAATCTGTTGGCGGATACGATTTTTGTTGCTCATAATATTTATTTTGATTATAACTTTCTTAATCAGGAGCTATTAAGGTGCCAAACACCGGGATTAAAGATTCCTGGCATCGATACTGTTGAATTAGCTCAAATCTTCTTGCCAAGTGAGCCAAGCTTTCGATTGGCTGATCTGTCAGAGAGTCTAGGCTTTATTCATGAAAACCCACACCAAGCTGATAGTGATGCCGAAGTGACTGCCCAACTTCTTCTATTGATTGAAGAACGGATGCGCCGTTTACCATTAGTCACATTAGAAGCCATTTATGCATTAAGTGGGCAAACTGGAATGGATACAAGTCGATTTATTCAAAGTGTGATGGAAGAGATGAGAGAACAACCTCAGCCGTTAAACGAAGAATTAGAGATAATCGATGGGTTAGCTTTGCAAAAAAAAGAAGTAGATCTTTATACCAGCATTCATTACAACGAGCAAGTTTATCCTAGAAAGAAACAAGCTAAAGAAAAGATATTTGGGAAAACATTGATGTATCGTAAGGAACAAAATCGCTTGATGAATGCAGTATACGACCATTTTACCAAAGATGAGTCCAAAGATTTGATGATTGAAGCCGCTACTGGAATGGGAAAAACGATCGGGTATCTACTCCCACTCAGCTATTTAGCCACTCCTGAAAAGCCGGCGATCATCAGTACTGTCTCACTGGTACTCCAGCAGCAGATCTTGGAGAAAGATATCCCATTGTTAAATCAATTGTTGGATCAGCCGATTCAAGCAACAGTGATTAAAAGTTATCGCCATTATATCGATTTACAAAGGTTTAAAGCGACCCTTGAAGCGCCAAAAGAACAAAAACAGTATTTACTTTACCAAATGGCAATCCTTGTTTGGTTGACTCAAACAAAAACCGGTGATTTAGACGAATTGCATTTGACCAACTTGAATCATCTTCTTTTTAGTGAGATTGCCCATCGGGGGACTTCATTTTTAGCTAAAAATCAACCGTTTTATGCACAAGATTTTGTTCGTTTTTTAGAGAGAAAGATCCAGCAAAGCAATTTTTTGATTGTGAATCATGCCTTTTTAGTCCAAGAAACCCAAAGAAAGCGACCATTGTTACCAGAGAGTCCATATTTATTGATCGATGAGGCGCATCATTTGCCTGATATTGCAGAGAAAGTCAATGATCGCCGCTTATGTATTGCGTATTTTTTCAAACAAATCCAACAGTTTAACGAATCGGATCATTTGTTTGACCGGATCAAAGCGTATTTACCAGAAAACCACGAAGTTCAACGTTGGTTAGAGATTTACCAAGAGGAGTTAAACGCACTTAACGAAGCGCAAATTTTTCTGGCAGAAGGACTGAATCAATTTGCGGCAAAGCAAACAAACGGTCAGTATCCAGAAGAAATGATGGTTACTCAAGAAATGCTTTCGCAGTTACCATTTGAGTCGAGCCTTGCAATTGACCATCTCCATGTGTTTTATCGTGAAATCAAACAACTACAAGACCAAATGCGCTTAAGTTTGACAATCATTCAAGAAAGCTGGACGAAACAAATGCGCATTGATTTAGCCACTCTTTATCAATTATTCGATCAAATGGAAAAGCAAGCAACTTTGATGGAACAGTGGCTGGAAGATTGGCATGAAAATTTGATCCATTGGTTTGTTCCCAACAAAACGGCGCAACAAACGATTTTTCATCTTCACGATTTCAAGGCAGCCTCACTGAAAAGAACAGTTTGGTATCCGCGCTACACGCATATTTTATATATTGGCGGCACGCTTAAAGTGGGACCGAATCGTCAGTATCTTGCGAAACGTTTAGGAATTGAAGGTACACCATTGAAAGTGATCGCATCTCCTTATGATTACGAAAAACAAGTCCGTATCTATGTACCCAAAGAAGCACCGTCAATTAGTCAAGTTGATCAGCAACAATACGTGGACTATTTGTCTCATACGTTGTCTCAATTGATCTTACAAGAAAAGCGGCCAATCTTGGTTTTGTTTACGTCACATGATATTTTACAAAAAGTTTATCAGGCGATTCATTTATCCATGTTAGAGCAAGGACGGGAAATCTTAGCCCAAGGGATCGGCGGTAGCCGACAGAAATTGTTGAAACGATTCATGCTGTCTGAAATGAGTGTTTTATTTGGAGCTGATAGTTTTTGGGAAGGTGTGGATTTACCGGGGGATGCTTTACAGATTGTCGTGGTTACCCGCTTACCTTTTGACAATCCGTTACGACCGATGGTGAAGGCAAGGAATACCTATCTTGAATCAGAAGGAATCAACCCATTCTATCAAGAATCGATCCCTAAAGCTGCTTTAAAATTGAGACAAGCCTTAGGAAGATTGATTCGTGGTGAAGAAGATCGAGGCGTTTTATTGATTCTGGATCGTCGATTACTGTCTGCGAAATACAGTAATCGGATCTTGCAGGCCTTACCGAAGAATATTACGATCAAAGAAGAAACATTGGACGATATTTGCAAAGATATCCCAAAATTCTTAAAGAAAAACGAAGAATAAACTTCTTCAGACAATCTATTTTCGCATGAAAAATCTGCTATAATAAAACTTAGCGAATATAAAAGGAGCGACGATCCTTGAAGAAACAATCAAAACAAAAGCAAGAATCTCCGAAAGAAAAAACAATTAATCATGTATTACTAGGGTTGATTATCGCTTTATTAGCGATCATCGTATTTAGTTCGATTTTTTATTTACGTGCGAGCCGCCCAAGGATGCAAGCCAAACAAGAAGCAATTGAGATTGCTAAAAAATACGCAGGACTTGAAGAAGCAGATCACTTTTATTGGTTTACTCGGAATCATACTTACTTTTCTTTGACTGGTAAAAACGATAAAGGGCAAGAAATTGCGGTCATTATTCCTAAATCGGGCGAAAAGGTCAAAGTATTAGCTCAAAAAGATGGGATAACTGAACAAGAAGCAAAAGAAAAAATTGCTCAAGCTCATCCAGAAGTCCAAATCGAAAAAGCTTCACTAGGAATGTACGATAATCAAGCTGTCTGGGAAGTTGTTGGAAAAAATTCAAAGGATCAATTCAATTATTATTTGCTTTCTTTCGAGTCAGGGAAAGAAATAAAAACTATCACTGGAATATAATTTGTAAAGGATGAGTAGGATGAAGCTGTCAAAAAGAGTACAACAATTAGAACCTTCTGTGACGCTTGCTGCAGCAGCAAAAGCAAAAGCTTTAAAAGCACAAGGAAAAGATATCTTAAGTCTAACGGTCGGAGAACCTGACTTTGCAACGCCCGAAAATATCCAAGAAGTGGCGGTTCAGGCAATTAGAAACGGCAAAGCAAGTTACTATACGCCGAGCGCAGGGATTCCTGAACTACGCCAAGCAATTGTCGATTATATCAAGGAGTACTATGGGATCACCTATGAACCTTCTCAAACGATTGTAACAGATGGTGCAAAATTTGCGTTATATGCCCTTTTTCAGACGATTTTAGATCCTGAAGATGAAGTGATCATCCCAGTACCTTATTGGGTAAGTTATGGAGAGCAAGTAAAATTAGCAGAAGGTCGACCGGTATTTGTTAAAGGCGAGGAAAACAATGGATTTAAAATAACTGTTTCCCAGCTAGAAGCATCACGAACCCCTAAAACGAAAGCATTGATCATCAATTCTCCTTCGAATCCGACAGGAATGATCTATGATCAAAAAGAGCTGCAAGCAATCGGAGAATGGGCTGTCAAACATGATATTTTGATAGTTGCAGATGATATTTATGGACGTTTAGTTTATAATGGCAATGAGTTTACTCCAATTGCAACAATCTCTGAATCTATTCGTAAGCAAACGATCATCATCAATGGGGTCTCAAAAACTTATGCAATGACGGGATGGAGAATCGGCTATGCTTTGGGGAACCAAGAAATCATCGATGGGATGATTACAATTGCTTCTCAATCAACAAGTAATTCAACAGCAGTCAGTCAATATGCTGCGATTGAAGCGTTGACTGGTGAGCAAGATCCAGTGGAAGAAATGCGCGTGGCATTTGAAGAACGCCTAAATATCTTATATCCACTTGTTTCAAACTTACCTGGAGTGACACTTAATAAACCACAAGGTGCTTTTTATTTGTTTCCGAATGTAAAAGAAACGTTGGCTATGTGCGGTTATGAGAATGTTACGAAGTGGGTAGAAGATCTATTAGAGGAAACGGGTGTTGCTTTAGTAACTGGTGAAGGATTTGGTGCGCCAGAAAATGTGCGATTAAGTTATGCAACGGATCTTGGAACTTTGGAAGAAGCAGTCCGACGTATTGCGCAATTTATTGAGAGTAAAAGTCAAATATAATCCTAATAATTAAGGTAGAGCGAAGGAGAGTCATAAGTGGAAACAATTCAAATCATTGATTCGAAAAATCATGTAGGAGAAACAGTAAAGATTGGCGCTTGGGTAGCAAATAAACGTTCAAGCGGAAAAATTGCTTTTCTACAACTAAGAGATGGAACGGCTTATTTTCAAGGAGTAGTTGTGAAAAGTGAAGTTCCAGAAGAAGTATTTCAATTAGCAAAAAATCTTCACCAAGAAACATCAATCATCTTGACCGGAGAAATCCGTGAAGATAGCCGTTCAAAATTTGGCTACGAAATCGGGATTAAGACAATCGAAGTTGTCAGTGAAAGTCATGATTATCCCATCACACCTAAAGAACATGGAACTGATTTTTTGATGGATCACCGTCATTTATGGTTACGTTCTTCCAGACAACATGCAATCATGCAAATCAGAAATGAAATTATTCGTGCAACATATGAGTTCTTTAATAACCATAACTTTGTCAAAATCGATCCTCCAATTTTAACTGGTTCTGCACCAGAAGGAACGACTGACTTATTTGAAACGAACTATTTTGACCAAAAAGCGTACTTATCACAAAGTGGTCAATTATATATGGAAGCTGCAGCGATGGCTTTTGGTAAAGTATTCTCCTTTGGTCCAACATTCCGTGCAGAAAAATCAAAAACACGTCGTCATTTGATCGAATTTTGGATGATTGAACCTGAGATGGCATTTACACATCAAGAAGAAAGTCTAGAGGTCCAAGAACAATATGTTGCTTTCTTAGTACAAAATGTATTGGATCACTGTGATTACGCATTAGATGTCTTGGAACGAGACAAAGAAGTATTGAAAACTTATACGAAGTTACCATTCCCACGTATCTCTTATGATGATGCGATTGAATTATTGAAGAAAAATGGGTTTGATGATATTGAGTGGGGCGATGATTTTGGTTCTCCGCATGAGACATTCATTGCCAATTCATTTGAACAACCCGTATTTATCTTGAATTATCCAAAAGCAATCAAACCTTTCTATATGAAACCACATCCAACTCGTGAAGATGTAGTGATCTGTGCCGATATGATCGCACCAGAAGGATACGGTGAGATCATTGGTGGTAGTGAACGGGCAACGGATTATGAATTCTTATTAGAACAGATCAAAAATCATGGTTTAGACGAAAATGAATATTCTTGGTATCTTGATTTGCGTAAATATGGTTCAGTGCCACATTCTGGATTTGGATTGGGCTTAGAGCGAACAGTTACTTGGATCGCAGGTATCGACCATGTGCGTGAAGCAATTCCATTCCCACGTTTGTTAAACCGTATCTATCCATAAAAATGAAATAGCTGGTTCAACCACAAAAAACTGCAGAAAGTGGCCTCTTAGGAGGTTAACTTTCTGCAGTTTTTTTATAACTTAGTCAGTTTGTAATGGCTCTTTTAAAGCTTTAATTAATGGTTGGATCGTTGATTGCTGAAGAAGCAATTCTAAGGTACGAATCTCTTTTAGCGAAGGATAATTGTCTAAAAGTAGCCAGTTTTTCTGAGGAGCTATTGGAAGATTAGAAATCCAGTAATCGATGGAATCTGCATTTTGATCGTTCATTACAGAATCTTGGACATCAATGATTTCAAAAACTGCGTACTCATTCAATTTCGTTTTAAGAAGCGTAATCAGTAATTCACTATGTACTTGGTCGTAGGTAAAAGCAAGACCAATTTTTTTCTTCTGTTGATTTTTTCTAATAAGTTCCTTTAAGTGTTTATCATAGATAATTGTAAGATAGAGCCATTCATAAAATAAAGGATCATCATTTATTTCATTTCTGAAAGTGATCAATTTTTGTAACAGTCGGTTAGCAGTATGGGCAGAAAAGCGCCCATTTTGCTTAAAAAATTCAATCACAAATCGTTTTTTTTGATCATTTAACAAATATTTGATTTTTCCAGACAAAGTTAGTGATTGATCGATCGAATAATGGAGCTCGATTTCTTTATTTTCTCCAAATAGCTGGTAGAGTTCAGTTGTCAACTGAATCAAGGATTGCTTTTTCCCTTGTATTTCTAGTGAAAGCTTTGGTTCTTTCATCATTGACTGAAATGTTAAGAGATTTGATTGGACGACACCCGTATATGAAAGCTTGAATACTTCTTTGAAGTGTGCATAATCAATGACGATTCGTGAATCATCAAATGGTAAAGTTGCTGAGGATATTGCATTTTTATCCGCTGATTTATAATAAGTCGTTGATTTTTGGATATGGACACTAAGCTTAATAATCACCCAGATCCAGCTACTTAATCGTTGTTGTTCTCGAGAAGTAGAGAAGTTGGGCAATTCGGTAAATGCTTGCAACAGTTGATCAAGAATTAATTGTTCTTTCGGAAGAATATATTGAGTATTAGCGTGATATTTTTCTGAAAAAAAGACATAAAAAAACTGATATAGTTTAGATGAATCTCCTGTAAAGTAGAAAGGAGAGTCAGTCAGACAAATATCATGGCAGTTCAAAAAATCAGCTACTTGTTTTTTGATACGGTGAAATTGAGATTTACTGATTTTTAGTTTTTTTAAAATTTCCGAAGTTGTTATAAACGGACGAGAAAAAACCAGAGAAATAAATTGAAGCTGTACAGAATCTTGATAAATATAACTGTATACTTCACTATAGCTGATTGGTTTATTTTTTCTCAGCAATAAATGATCTTTTTCTTTTCCACTTGAAAAAAGCCACGATTTTCCAGCTCATTCAATTGTTTAAGAATCGTTTGCTTGGTTGCTTGGGTTGTTTCTTCTAGTTGTTGAACGGTCACTTGTCCATTTGCTAAATATGTTTCTAAAATAATTAATTGGATATAATGTTTTTTGGATAATATCGCTTTCATCTTGGTTGGAACCTCCTTACTCGTTATAAGGATTGTACTAATGAAATAGCTGCTATCGGCAATGATAATTTCTTTTTTTGGAAAAAAAAATTATGGACAATTCCAAAAAATTAGTAAACATTAGCAGGATTGCTAAATAGAGAGATGAAAAATGGGAATTTGGCGATTTATTTCTTTTTTTGTGTAAAAAAGGATCTTTAAAATAAAATGTTCATGAAAATTCAAGGCAAATAAAAGAGTATCTCCAGAGATAATATAGAATGAGTCTCGTTACCTAATCGTAACAGCAGAAATCAATTAGTGGGGGAAAATAGAATGAAAAATAACATGAAGAAGGTATTTGTCGCAAGTATTGCCTGTCTGTCTTTAGGAACTTCTATAGGCGTACATGCAACAACCATAGGCAAGGAAGCTATTACTATCAGTGATAACTTGAAAGAAGTGGTTGAGGACTCGATTATCAGTAACGGGGATTTTAGCGCTGGTTTAGATCATTGGATCGTGTCAAACCCAGAATCGAAGAATCCAACACTGGTAACTGAAAATGGGGTTTCTTATGTGAAAGCAATGTTGGGCGAAAATATCCATCAATATGTGAAATTACAACCCAATACGACCTACACATTTTCTTATGACGCTGCGGGAAGCAAAAATTTTCCGAGTAAAGTCGAGTTTGGTACATTGAATCACGGAGAAAATTTGTTTCTTTACAAGAATCGGCACATAATAATGAACAATGGGAAAGACATTCGTTTACTTTTACGACACCAGAAAAAGACAATACATATATTATCCGTTTTTCTTCTACGGGAAATGGTTGGGCAACTTTTAAAAATATCGATATCCAATCTGAAGATGACACATCCCAAAATACTTTGTTATCTGTTGGAGTAGAAAGTCACCAACCATATATCTACTTAAACTTAACGCCAGAACAATTTAATAGCAAACAACGCCTGATGGTTTATTTGGATGGTAACTATTATTTTGAAACGTATAATGGTAAAGCTTACTACTCTTACAAAGAGATAACAGACGAACTAGTAAAGATACGTCGTGGGTTTGAAGGCAACAAAGGTGAAAAAATTGAAGTTTATTTAGCGCCTGGATCACCTGGTCAAAGCTCTGCAGGTAAAGTATTGTTAGAAACCTATGTAGTAGAGAAAAAATTGGAATCAGCAGCGACTGAATATGATCAGATCGTGAAAGATATTCAAGTAGTTGGAAATAAAGTGGTGATGGATATTGATCGAGAAATATTTGAGCAAGACAATCGAATCGTACTTTATAAAAATGATGCATATATCGCGGAAACTTATAAAGGAAAAGCTTACTATTCATCAGTCAAAAAAATGAATGAGACTGTTCGGGTGACTTACAGTAAAGGCGTGGTTGCTGGCGATATCATTTCAGTTAAATTAGTAGGTAATCGACCAGGAACAAGTACTACGAATAGTTTCCAACAACTACTAGCGACTATAGAAGTGGAATAATCCCAGTAAAATAGATATCGCTTAGGATGAAGAGATACGACAACAATAAAAAAACTCCCTCACTCGTTTGGCTAGTGGGGGAGTTTTAATCAAATAGGAGAAATGCTTATTTTTTTTATTGCTGATAAGATAGCTATTAGGTATGGATTAGTTCAGGGAATGACAAGTGTAGATTCCATTGTTCAGTTCTTTTTTATTTGTGACACTCCTGTACTCTTACAATGAATGATATGGTTTTCACTTTATGAGTCGCTTTTTTTATTGTAAAGGTAATGCTTTTTTGATTGATAAAAAATAGAAGAAGTATTAGTTTGACAAATGAGTGACCGCTCATATATAATTATATATGAATAAATGCTCATGTTTAAAGTGAGGAGGTCAGAGCATGAAAAGCTATCGATTAGAAGGATTGGATTGCGCAAACTGTGCAATGAAAATCGAAAAAAGAATCAACGAAATCAATGGGGTAAAGCAAGCAAATGTTAACTTTGCTGTAGGTAAATTAACGATTGACGCAGATCAGGATAAGATAGGTGAAATCGAAACTGAAACTAGAAAAGTGATCAAGGAATTAGAACCAGAAGTTGAGGTAAAAGAGATGGAAGAAGTGACTTCGACATTAAATGAAGAAAAAAAGGATCTGATTCGTATTGTCCTATCAGCTATTGGCTTATTAGGCTTGTTTATTTGGGATCCAGCTGAACCGATTCGTTTTATTGGATTTTTACTTGTCTATTTATTTATTGGTTTTGATGTTATTAAACAAGCTGCATTAAACATTACGAGAGGTCAATTGTTTGATGAAAATTTTTTGATGGCAATCGCAACGATCGGTGCGATGTTGATTGGTGAATATCCAGAGGCAGTAGCGGTCATGTTGTTTTATCAAGTAGGAGAATATTTCCAAGGCTTTGCAGTCAACCAATCAAGAAAATCGATACGTGCATTGATGGAGATTCGACCAGAAGTGGCTCATGTTGAAACAGAAGCTGGATTGGTGACAACCCAGCCAGAAAGAGTAATGATTGGGGAGCATGTTTTTGTCAAACCAGGAGAACGAGTACCATTAGATGGGAAAGTCATCAGTGGGCAGTCATTAGTTGACACTTCTGCATTAACGGGAGAATCGGTTCCAAAAGAAGTTTTTGAAGGAGAGTCAGTATTAAGTGGTTTTATCAATATCAATCAACCATTAGTTGTTGAAGTAGAAAAAAATTATCAAAACTCAACCATTAGTAAATTGCTCGAATTAGTAGAAAATGCAAGTAGTAAAAAGGCACCAGCAGAAAATTTCATCACTAAATTTGCTCGTTACTACACGCCAGTGGTAGTAGTATTAGCTGTTTTATTAGCCATTTTACCACCACTTGTGTTACCAAATACAGGATTTGATGAATGGATTTACCGAGCTTTGACGTTCTTAGTGATTTCGTGTCCTTGTGCTTTAGTAATTTCGGTACCTTTAAGCTTTTTTGGAGGGATTGGTGGAGCTAGTAAAATGGGTGTATTAGTGAAGGGTAGTAATTACCTTGAATTATTAGCTCATACAGACACCATGGTTTTTGACAAAACAGGAACTCTGACAAAAGGTGATTTTTCTGTTCAATCAATTGAAACTACTATGGTTGAACCTTTATTCATGCAATATGTTGCAAGTGTAGAACAATATTCGACACATCCGATTGCACAAGCGATTTTAGCTGATTATGAAGGAGCATTATTACCCACGGATCAAATGGAAGAAGTTTTAGGCGAAGGAATCAAGGCAGTTGTGGATGGGAAAGTAGTCTTAGTAGGAAATCATAAACTTTTCACTCGATACAATATAGCCTTTCCAGTCAATCAAGCAGTTGGTACCTTAGTATATGTGGCAATTGATCAACAGTATGTTGGAAGCATAGTGATTGCAGATTCCATCAAAGAAGATGCAAAAGCAGCTTTACAAAAACTAAAAAAACTTGGAGTTAAACAAACTGTGATGCTTACCGGGGACGCACAAGCAATTGCGACACATATTGGAAATGAATTAGGAATCGACACGGTCTATAGCGAGCTCTTACCGCAAGACAAAGTGGCTAAATTAGAGCAAATCCTCACGAACGCATCGCAAAAGACTGCGTTTGTTGGTGACGGAATCAATGATGCACCTGTGCTAGCTAGAGCTGATGTCGGAATAGCGATGGGAGGTCTTGGAAGTGATGCAGCAATCGAAGCGGCTGATGTAGTGATCATGAATGATGAACCTGGAAAAATCGCAGATGCTATTCGCTTATCAAGAAAAACGTTGAAAATCGTTAAACAAAATATTATCTTTGCAATCGGGATCAAAAGTGTTGTCTTAATTTTAGGCGCATTCGGGATCGCCACAATGGGAGATGCCGTATTTGCTGATGTAGGTGTCACTGTACTAGCAGTCTTAAACGCTATGAGATGTTTAAAACTCTAACGATCGACTGTTGATCTAAACACAAGCATCGTTAAAGTGAACTTTTCTTGCCTACGGAGTAGGATTATCAGAAAATAAGTGAAAATCTTTAACCAAACTATTTATATGCGTGTTTAAAATGAAGTTCTATAGGTGTATTTTGTTTGTTATTGATCAATAGAAAAGAAATTTTCCTTTATTCGTCAGCTTGATGACTGTTCGGATGAAAGGGGAATTTCTTTTTTTATTTAAAAGCAACGATTTTTGAATTGTACTACCCATTGTTGTTTTTTGATTAGAAAGTAAGCATATTAAAATAACTATTTGATCTAATTTTTAGAAAATTCTTTTACATCGTTCAGTTTGAAAGGGATTAACTAATTTATACAAGGTGTTATCTTGTGTAAAATGATAAAAAGATGGAAGAATAGTGTGGTAAAATTAAAAATATACACACATAAAATAACGAACTATTGTAAATAGATAAGAATTTGTTTATGATTGTAAATAGATAAATATTTTATTTAAAAAAATTTAAAAGGAGAAAACAGATGAACGATAAACAACTACGTTGGTTTACCGTAGCACTCATTGCTTTCAACATGGTTTGGGGCATGGGGAATGTAGTAAACAACTATGCGCAACAAGGAATTTCAGTTGTTACTTCTTGGCTATTGATTCTTGCTATTTATTTTATCCCTTATGCCTTGATCGTAGGGCAACTTGGTTCCGCATTTAAAGACAGTAAAGGTGGCGTCAGCTCTTGGGTCGAAAATACGACATCAAATAAACGGTTGGCATACTATGCTGCATGGACTTATTGGGTCGTCCACATTCCTTATCTTGCACAAAAACCTCAGGCAATTTTGATTGCTGCTGGATGGGCAGTTCAAGGAAATGGAAATATTGTTAACACAATGACTGTTCAAATGGTAGCAGTGATTTCCTTAGTAATTTTCTTAGCCTTCTTGTATCTTTCTACAAAAGGATTATCCACATTGAAGGTCATTGGTGGATTAGCAGGAACTGCGATGTTTGTCATGTCACTTTTATTTATTTTGATGGCAGTAACAGCTCCATTTATTACTACTGATATGGAATTTGCTACTACAGGAATGAATCAGGTCAAAACATACATCCCGACATTTGACTTTAGCTATTTTACGACCGTTTCGATGCTTGTATTTGCAGTAGGTGGGGCAGAAAAAATCTCTCCTTATGTTAATTCCACAAGAAATCCAGCCAAAGAATTTCCAAAAGGAATGATTTTCTTGGCTGCAATGGTTGGTGTTTGTGCGGTTTTAGGTTCTGTAGCGATGGGAATGTTATTTGCGAGTGACAATATTCCGAAAGACTTAATGGCAAATGGTGCTTACAGTGCTTTCCAAATCCTAGGCAACTATTATGGCATTGGTAATTCGTTGATGATCATCTATGCTTTGACAAATATGGTTGGTCAAATTTCCGCATTAGCCTTCTCAATCGATGCACCACTGAAAATTTTATTAGCAGATGCAGATCCAGAATTTGTTCCTTCATGGTTACGTAAACGAAGCAATAAAGGAACACTCGTCAATGGCTATTTATTGACTGGGATTTTAGTTAGCATCATCATTTTACTACCCATTTTTGGAATCAAAGACATGAACGAATTAGTGAAATGGTTGACTAATCTAAATTCAGTAGTAATGCCTATGCGTTATTTATGGGTATTCTTAGCGTATATGATGTTGAATAAAGCTTACAAGAAATTTACTTCTGAGTATAAATTCGTGAAGAATCCAAAGGTTGGTTTTATTTTCGGTGCTTGGTGTTTTGCCTTTACCGCTTTTGCTTGTATTCTGGGAATGGTTCCCAAAGTCGAGTATGCGGCTGATCCTAAAGCTTGGTGGTTCCAGTTGATCTCAAATGTCGTTACACCAATTATTTTGATCATGTTGGGAATGATCTTACCAGCGATTGCCCGTCGTGATAAAAATAAAAATGTAAAAGAAACATTGATTAAAACATAATGAGCTGAGAGAGAAACGATCGTTTCTCTCTTTTTTTGTGCCTCATGTTATCATAAATAAAAAAAGAAAAAGTTTTGAGTGGAGGAGGAATAAGATGAAGATAGTAATTTTAGGACAAAGTGGCTCTGGAAAATCGACACTGGCAAGAACTATTCAAGAAACGGCAAAGATTCCTCTTTTACCCTTAGATTTTTTATGGCATGGTACAGATTATAGTGAAAAGGCACAAGTTTGGTTTCAACTAGAGCAAGAAAACTTTATGGCTAAACATGAGAACTGGATCATCGAAGGAAACTATCTTGCTACTGCTGCAAAGAGGTTGCAAGAAGCAGATCAAATCATCTTATTACGAGTGCCAACGTATCTTGCAATGACTCGTGTCATCAAACGAACTTTAAAAAGAAAGCGAGATCGTGCGACCAGACCTGACATGCCTAATGAGTTTACTGAAAAGTTGGATAAAGAATACTTGGATTTTTTGTGTTTTGTTTGGCGTTTTAAGCGAAAGAATGAATCTCGAATCTTCCAACTGATCGATACATTGCAAGTGAAAAATAAATTACTCATTTTAGATAATAAACGTGATCGACAAAAGTATATTGACCAGTTGAAAAAAAATAAGCCCATTGTTTGACAATTTTCGATTACAGTTGTAATCTATTATCGAAGTTAAGTTTACAAATGTAATCGATGGAGGTGAAAAACCAATGGAAGAAAAGAGAGTATTAATTAAAATCAGTGATTCTGAATGGGAAGTCATGCGAGTTATCTGGACTTTAGGTCAAGCAAATGCCCAACAAATCACTCAGATATTAGCTGATTCGATGGATTGGAAAGTAGCAACTGTTAAAACCCTTCTAGGGCGTTTGGTGAAAAAAGAAGCGCTTTGGACTGAACAAGAGGGAAAGAAATTTATTTATCATCCAGCTGTTTCCGAGATGGAAACCGTTCGAAGTGCTACTGAAAATCTCTTTTCACATATTTGTGCAAAAAGAGTCGGTGCGACAATTGCTGATTTGGTTGAAGAAGCGACATTGACCCAAGAAGATATTCAGCAGATCATGAAACAACTCAATAAAAAAGAGCCAGTCGAAACGATTGAATGTAATTGTATACCTGGCCAATGTGAATGTAAGAAACAGTAATAAGGAGGAAACAAGAATGAAACAAGAATTTTCAGTTAAAGGGATGAGTTGCAACCATTGTGTGGCTCGGATTGAAGAAGCGGTCGGAAGAATCAGTGGTGTCAAAAAAGTAAAAGTTCAGCTGAAAAAAGAAAAAGCCGTTGTGAAATTTGATGAAGCAAATGTTCAAGCGACAGAGATTTGTCAAGCAATCAATGAATTAGGCTATCAAGCAGAGGTGATTTGATGGCAACGAATACCAAAATGGAAACATTTGTCATTACTGGAATGACATGTGCGAATTGTTCTGCTCGAATCGAAAAAGAACTAAATGAACAACCTGGTGTCATGTCTGCTACTGTCAATTTAGCCACTGAAAAGGCAAGTGTGAAATATACCGACACTACTACAGAAAGATTGATCAAAAGTGTCGAAAATATCGGCTATGGGGCAATTTTATATGACGAAGCGCATAAACAAAAAATTGCTGAGGAGAAACAAACCTATTTAAGAAAAATGAAGTTTGATCTTATCTTTAGTGCGATCTTGACTCTACCCTTGATGTTAGCAATGATTGCCATGATGCTTGGAAGTCATGGACCAATTGTGTCGTTCTTCCATCTGCCTCTTGTGCAGTTGCTCTTTGCTTTGCCTGTGCAATTTTATGTAGGTTGGCGCTTTTATAAAGGAGCCTATCATGCATTAAAAACTAAAGCGCCGAATATGGATGTCTTAGTTGCGATTGGAACATCTGCAGCCTTCGCATTAAGCATTTATAATGGTTTTTTCCCTAGCCATTCCCATGATCTTTATTTTGAAAGTAGCAGTATGATCATTACCTTGATTTTACTTGGAAAGTATTTAGAACATACAGCAAAAAGTAAAACAGGCGATGCCATCAAACAGTTGATGTCCCTTCAGACAAAAACAGCACAAGTTTTAAGAGATGGCAAAGAAGAGACGATTGCAATTGATGAGGTCATGATCGATGACATCTTAGTGATTCGTCCTGGTGAACAAGTACCTACAGATGGACGGATCATTGCTGGCACTAGTGCATTGGATGAAAGCATGTTGACAGGAGAAAGTGTACCTGTTGAGAAAAAAGAAAAAGATATGGTTTTTGGTGGAACGATCAATACCAATGGATTGATCCAAATACAAGTTTCTCAGATAGGAAAAGATACGGTGTTGGCACAAATCATCCAAATGGTGGAAGATGCTCAAGGAAGTAAAGCACCGATCCAACAAATTGCTGACAAGATTTCAGGGATTTTCGTACCGATCGTTTTGTTTTTAGCATTGGTGACACTATTAGTTACAGGATGGCTCACGAAGGATTGGCAGTTAGCATTGCTTCATAGTGTGTCCGTTTTAGTCATTGCTTGCCCATGTGCGCTTGGTTTAGCAACACCAACTGCCATCATGGTAGGAACAGGAGTCGGTGCTCATAATGGGATATTGATCAAAGGTGGCGAAGCGTTAGAAGGAGCCGCTCATCTAAATAGTATTATTTTGGATAAAACTGGAACGATTACACAAGGCCGACCAGAAGTAACAGATGTCATCGGTCCCAAAGAGATCATTTCCCTTTTCTATTCCCTTGAACATGCTTCTGAACATCCTTTAGGAAAAGCTATTGTTGCTTATGGTGCAAAAGTCGGTGCAAAAACTCAGCCAATCACTGATTTTGTTGCTCATCCTGGTGCAGGAATCAGTGGAACGATCAACGGTGTTCATTATTTTGCTGGGACAAGAAAGAGACTAGCTGAAATGAACCTTTCATTTGATGAATTTCAAGAACAGGCGTTAGAATTAGAACAGGCAGGGAAAACAGTGATGTTTTTAGCCAACGAAGAACAGGTTCTTGGAATGATTGCCGTTGCTGATCAAATCAAAGAAGATGCAAAACAAGCAATCGAGCAACTACAACAAAAAGGTGTCGATGTGTTTATGGTTACGGGAGATAATCAACGAGCCGCTCAAGCAATCGGCAAACAAGTAGGAATTGATTCCGACCATATCTTTGCAGAAGTTTTACCCGAAGAAAAAGCCAACTATGTAGAAAAACTACAGAAAGCTGGAAAGAAAGTTGGCATGGTCGGTGATGGAATCAATGATGCCCCAGCGCTAGCTTTAGCAGATGTTGGGATTGCAATGGGAAGTGGAACCGATATTGCGATGGAAACAGCCGATGTGACATTAATGAATAGTCATTTAACTTCTATCAATCAAATGATTTCTTTATCAGCTGCCACATTAAAAAAAATCAAACAAAATTTGTTTTGGGCATTCATTTATAATACGATCGGGATTCCTTTTGCTGCCTTTGGTTTTTTAAACCCAATCATTGCTGGTGGCGCAATGGCCTTTAGTTCAATCAGTGTATTATTGAATTCTTTAAGCTTAAATCGAAAAACGATCAAATAAATCGTTTCAGAGGAAAGGAAGGAAAAAGATGAATAATGGAATAGATCCTGAGAATGAAACAAATAAAAAGGGCGCTATTGGAAAGAATCCTGAGGAAAAAATAACTGTAGAACAAACGAATACCAAGAATAATTTACAGGAACATGGAAAAATGGAAAATATGGATCAACACCATACGCATGGACACATGGAACGGCACCAACAGATGGACCATGGACACATGAGCGGAATGGATCATAGCCATATGGATCATGAAGATATGAGTGGAATGAATCATAGCCACATGGGTCATGAAAATATGAGTGGAATGGATCATTCTATGCACATGGGGAACTTTAAGCAAAAATTTTGGCTTTCTCTGATTTTAGCGATTCCGATTATTCTTTTTTCACCGATGATGGGGATGTCCTTTCCTTTTCAAGTGACGTTTCCTGGCTCTAATTGGGTGGTGTTGGTTCTGGCAACGATTTTATTTATTTATGGCGGACAACCATTCTTAAGCGGAGCCAAAATGGAATTGAAACAAAAAAGTCCAGCAATGATGACACTGATTGCTATGGGGATTACCGTCGCATATGTTTATAGTGTGTATTCTTTTATAGCCAACCTCATCAACCCCCATACACATGTCATGGATTTTTTCTGGGAATTAGCAACGTTAATCGTAATCATGTTATTGGGACATTGGATCGAAATGAATGCAGTCTCTAATGCCAGCGATGCTTTACAAAAATTAGCAGAATTATTACCTGAATCGGTAAAACGATTGAAAAAAGACGGAACTGAAGAAACCGTCTCTTTAAAAGAAGTCCATGAAGGTGATCGTCTAATTGTTCGTGCTGGAGACAAGATGCCAACGGATGGGACGATCGACAAAGGACATACCATTGTTGATGAATCTGCTGTTACGGGTGAATCCAAAGGGGTTAAAAAGCAAGTGGGCGATTCGGTCATTGGTGGATCAATTAATGGCGACGGAACAATTGAAATTACTGTAACAGGTACTGGCGAAAATGGTTACCTTGCAAAAGTAATGGAGATGGTACGAAAAGCCCAAGGAGAAAAATCTAAATTAGAGTTTCTATCAGATAAAGTAGCAAAATGGTTATTTTATGTGGCTTTAGTAGTTGGGATCATCGCCTTTATTGCTTGGCTCTTCCTAGCAAATTTACCAGATGCACTAGAACGAATGGTCACCGTGTTCATCATTGCTTGTCCGCATGCACTGGGACTTGCGATTCCATTAGTCGTTGCTCGTTCGACTTCGATCGCAGCTAAAAATGGGTTGCTTTTGAAAAATCGGAATGCGATGGAACAAGCCAATGATCTAGATGTGATCATGTTAGATAAAACAGGCACGTTGACCCAAGGGAAATTTACTGTAACTGGTATTGAGATTTTAGATGAAGCTTATCAAGAAGAAGAAATCTTGAAATATATTGGTGCTTTAGAAGCACATGCAAATCATCCTTTAGCGATTGGGATAATGAATTATTTAAAAGAAAAAAAGATTACTCCTTATCAAGCACAGGAACAAAAAAATTTAGCAGGTGTTGGTTTAGAAGCAACTGTGGAAGACAAAGATGTTAAAATTATTAATGAAAAAGAAGCAAAACGTTTAGGACTAAAAATCGACCCTGAACGATTAAAAAACTATGAAGCTCAAGGAAACACTGTCAGCTTTTTAGTAGTTTCAGATAAATTAGTGGCTGTGATTGCTCTAGGAGATGTCATTAAACCAGAAGCAAAAGAGTTTATCCAAGCGATCAAAGAAAAAAATATTATCCCAGTCATGTTGACTGGGGATAACCCCAAAGCAGCCCAAGCAGTAGCCGAATATCTTGGAATCAATGAATATTACGGCGGTCTACTGCCAGATGACAAAGAGGCGATCGTACAAAGATATCTTGATCAAGGAAAAAAAGTGATCATGGTTGGTGACGGCATCAATGATGCGCCAAGCTTAGCACGGGCAACGATAGGTATGGCAATCGGAGCAGGAACTGATATTGCGATTGATTCTGCAGATGTTGTCTTAACGAACAGTGACCCCAAAGATATCTTGCATTTCTTAGAATTAGCAAAAGAAACAAGAAGAAAAATGATCCAAAATCTTTGGTGGGGCGCTGGTTATAATATTATTGCTATTCCTTTAGCAGCAGGAATCTTAGCACCAATCGGACTTATTTTAAGCCCAGCAGTGGGAGCAGTCTTGATGTCACTAAGTACAGTGGTCGTTGCGCTCAACGCCTTAACTTTAAAATAAGTTGTTAACGTTACTTGATTAACGAGTGAGTGTAAAAATAGAAAAAAGACAATCTTTAAGGACAAACACAAGCAAATTTATTCAAATGAAAACTGGCAAGCAGCTATTTTTCAGCGAATCAATTTTAGCAAAGGTCGTTAAAGATTGTCTTTTTTATTTATGTAGACAAAATGAAAAGAAAAAATGGCAGGAGAAAAGTTGAGAGAGGGATTCAAGAAATAATCAGTAACCATAGTTGTTCCCATTGTACGAAATTTTGCACAGTTCAATGTGTGACGGTAAGAAAAAAATAGCAGTAGTTAACTTTTTCGATCTGTTAAATTAGAATTTAATGAATTTCGTTTGAATTAAAGAAGAAAAAATATTTTTTTTCGTAATTTATATATAGGGAGATGTATTAATCTATAGTTGATCGTGCTCCTGAAACACACAGTAAAAAATAAGTGAGGGAACGCCAATGAAGTGGCAAAGATTATTGTCAAAAAATGTACAAAATCTATTTATATTGATCCATCAAATGAAAGATTTATCGTGGAAAAAAACGGATCTAGCAGAAAAACTATTAGTTGATGTGAAAACGATCGATCGATATTTAAAAAGATTAGAAGAAGGAGATTTTCCGATCCAACTGATTCAACATAAAAAAAGCGTAAAGCTGATTTATAATAAAGGCTACAGTGAGCCCTATTTATTGTTTGATTTTCTGATCCACTCCTCATCCTTTTGCTTATTGAAGGATTTGATTTTGAACACGGAGTATCAACAAGAGTATGATCGCTCCTCACAAGAGCGTCTAAGAAAATGGCTGGGGGAATATCATTTGTCTTTTTCTTATCGAAAACAACAACTTTATGGTTCTGAAAGAAAGATACGCTATCTTTTTTTCTGTTTTCTTAAAGATTTTCCCCTCTTTTTTATTGGGGATACAGAACAGTCTTTTTCCGAATTATTTATCCATTTGTTGGAGACACGTGCCCAAAATGCCGAAATCAAAATATTAGACGAACATCGCACGCTTTTTTTTGAACTTTTTCCAGAGTTGTTATTCCGACACGAACAACGGTTATCTGTCCGCGAAAAAAATTACCGCTGTATCGTTCGTTTAAGTTGCAACATCATTATCGAAAAATACTGGAAAAAAATTGAAGAAACGAAAATCTACCGAAAATTAATGACCTTAACAGAGAAATTGGATTCGTTGTTTTGGTTGGCTAGTGAATTTGAAAGTACGAATAAAACAACGATTACGCGAGTTATCTATCAAGAGTGGCTCCGTTACTCAATTGGACTACACGAAAGAGTAGTCAAAGAGGAATTTCATGAGTATCAGGAAAGCTTGCGTTTGGTGCCGAATGTTAATGAAAAACTTTATCAATACCGGATGGCTTTACAACAAGCACTTACATATCCATCGTATGAATGGGGCCTACTTTTACTTAAAGTTTTGCAAGAAAGAGGATACCTGGAAATCTATCCACCAGAAGTAAAAATCGTCTTTTTTTTTCGTTACGATCACGAGGAAGCGCGCCGCCTAGCTTCTGTTCTGGATAAGACCTTGCGACATCGAAAACGGACCTCCATACATGTTTGTACTCGATCAATCCCTCCAAGTTATGCACAATTGATTATTACGGACCATTTTTTTCCATTAAATAATAGTAAACATCAAAAGACTTATTTCTACCAACCTTCTTTTGGGGTAGATCGTCTACTATCAGATATTGATTATTGGATTGATACGAAAAATTGATTTTTATCATATGAAAAGGGTGTGTTATAATAAAGAAGATGAGTAAAGGAGGATGTCTTTTGGATTTAAAGAAATTAGAAGTTCCTACATCTTCAATCACTGAAGTAAAACGATCACCGATGGATGTATTTGATCAGGCAAGAAAAGCTGAAACCGGTGTATATATATTTAATCGTGAAAAAGTTGCAGGAGTGATGTTGACACAAGAGCAATATGAAACACTGTTACAAGAATTAGCAGATTTACGTCAGAAGGCAAATGAAGAAGTACAGGCACCTATAGAAAGTAATGAACTACTTGGAAACTACGCTGACCAAACAGCTGCTGTCGTTTCGACTTCTGATGGTCTAGATGAGCTGGTACAAACACTGAAACGTTATTTGATTACTGGTGTAACGATTTCTGCTAAAAACTTAGATGAACGAATGGTTACACTAGGTTTCATTACGAAAAAGACGGGCTTTGGAGGAGTGGTCGATATGTTAAACGAATTGAACGCAACTGGAAAGATCAATTATCAGTTACGTAGAAAACCAAACAGTCGTACAGTAATTGCCGAGATTATTGGTGAACAAGACAGTCAATCACAATTATTTGATAAAATTATTATAAAAAAAATCTATCTGCATGAACTTTAATGAATAGCGTAAATTTTTATTTTTTGCTTCTTTCGGTGCTATGATTTTTCAGACTTTTTTACAAGGATCAATGAGAAATCATAGCTGATTTTCTATAAAAATTGGGTGGTTACCGATCCTTTGCTAGTCATATTTTTTCGATTCACTGATTTAACGAGTGAAAATTCTTGCCCAAAAAGCCCCAAGAATTTGAGGGATCAAATACAAAACCGAAAGCAGTAAAATCAGTTGGGTTGGTTTGAATGGCTGGTAAAAGAAATGCCAATCAGAGTAATAGTGACAAATCAAATAAGAAATGAATGTTGAACTAATATTAATAAAGAAGAGAAAGAGTAACTGTTGCTTTTTCTGGAAGCTAAAGCCAGCGTAAAAAGACAGAAAAATCAAAAAAATCAAGCCAAAAACAGAATGATACCGATAATCTAGTAGTAAAGAGAAGTACACATACGGAATGAAAAGTAAGAGCAAAATTAATTTTTTTTCATGATTTTTCATGGTGTGTTCCCCCAATCAGGTGAATCCGATTTCTCCTACTTTCATTCTAAAATCAACCAGCTAATAATCAAACACTTTTTTGAAATTTGTAGATTAAATGAATAAACTCTCATAGCCTTATCTCTAAAAAAAAAGATTTTCCTCCTAATTTTTTTAGAGAAAACGCTTATAGTAGGTGAAAGAAAAAATCGCGTAGGAGTAAAGTGATGAAAAAGAAAATAAAACTTGAACAATTGTATTTATTTTTTTGGTTTTTTCCAATTCTGCTGTTGCCGTTTACTTGGGTGAATGCCGTTGTTCAGGGAGCAGAAATTTTGGGGCTAATTCATGGTACTGGGATTGTAGTATCGAAAAATTTTCCAATTTTAACACTATTCTATTTTTTAGTGAGTATGAGCTTGATTTTGACAAATAAATTTATGAATAGTTATAATTGGCATTTGATTCATTTTTCTTGTATGTTGGTTTTTACTTCCTTTTTTTCTATTCTGCCACGAATCATTGTTGGACCGAATGGCTTAAGTTAAAGTGGATTGAAAGATACAGGGGAAACTTCGATGTACTTTTTGACCATTAAACCAAGTTTTTATCTAGCGATTCTTTCGTTTTTATTAGCAGTCATTTTTTATTCTATAGCAAAATTAAGAATAAAAGAAAAACTGTCCGGCGAAGTTAATAAATTGGTTCAATAAAGAGGAAACATTGTGAGCAAATGATAGTAGCGAACAGTGTTTTTTTTGCTCTTTGTCAAAGATTTTTGATCCCAAAACAGGCGTTGGCAGGATTCGACATTTTGAAAACACTGTACAAAAATACCTGAAAGGATGGAAGAAGCAAGGTTGCCTGAAGAAAATCAAATATAAAAGAATAAATAACTGAATGCACTAATATTCTGCAAATGAAATATTTCTTTTCATGTAATAATCAACCTTTTTTAAGCAAGCTAAAGATCTTCATTCTATGATATAATATTATTGTAGAAAGTTTGTGGCGGTTTGGCAAATCCAATTGAAGGAGCGTGGTGCCTATGGGCTTATTAGCTTATCGGACGTACTCTTTAGAAAGGAAATGCCTGATTTGTTCTCATTGGATCAAATCATTGCTATTATCGGAGCAGCAGCAGTAGTAATTACTGCCGTAGCGAAAGCTAGCGATTCGATTTTAGCTTGGTTAAAGTTCAAAAAAGAACAAAAAAAATAGAGCCGTCTCAACTTTTGGCAGAGTAGACAGGCTCTAAACTTGTTAAAAAATGCCATCCGCTTTGAACGGACTACACATTAAGGGCTATGTTAGCGCATAGCTCCTTTATTTAATTATAGTATATCGTAGATAGAGAAGAAAGAAAAGGATTAAAGGTTAGTTTTGATATAAATTAACCTTTATTTTTGGGCTTTTTGTCAAATGACGTTGGTAAAGAGAAAGTCTAGAATCATTTGGCCAGAAAGAAGAAAACTTCTTTCTGTGTTTTTTTTGGTTAAAATAGTTTTACGTGACGGATAATGGTTTAAAGGATTTCAGGGGGGCTCTTCTCTCTGTTTTTACATCATAAAAAATTTGTCGGTGAATTTCACCAACATCAAAAAGTACGAAGCCTTTTTATTTGGCTTCGATTTACGATAACTTTACATAAATTAACTTGATATTTACACCTTCAATATGCAGGATTTACAGTAGATTGCTACAATTTACTTGTAAATAAGAAAGGGGTATATCAATGAAAAAAGTATTATTTTCTTTAGGTGTTTTAGGTCTTATGTTAGCTGGCTGTGGTTCCGGTTCTGGTAGCACGGATGGCTCCGCAGCACAAAATAATTCTGCAACTTCTGGCGATCAAGTCAAAATCGTGGCTGTCGGATCTACTGCGCTCCAACCTCTAGTCGATGCGGCACAAGAAAGTTTTGTCCAAAAAAATCCCAACTATCAAATCTCTGTCCAAGGTGGCGGAAGTGGTACTGGGTTAAGTCAGGTCGAGTCTGGGGCAGTGACGATCGGAAACTCAGATGTCTTTGCTGAGGAAAAAGAAGGCGTAGATGCAAGTAAAATAAAGGATCATAAAGTTGCGGTGGTAGGTATGGCGCCAATTGTCAATAAAGACACGAACGTCAAAAATATTACAAAACAGGAATTAATTGATATATTCACTGGGAAAATTACCAATTGGCAAGAACTAGGTGGGAAAGATGAAAAAATCAATGTCATCAATCGGGCAAATGGTAGTGGTACACGAGCTACTTTTGAAAAGTGGGGATTAGATGGTGCTACTCCAGTACAATCACAAGAACAGGATTCATCAGGAACTGTTCGACAAATTGTTAGCCAAACTCCTGGCGCGATCAGCTACCTTGCTTTTTCTTATTTGGATGATAAAACACAGGCTTTAAGTATTGATGGTGTAGAACCAAAAGAAGAAAATGTTGCTGACAACAGTTGGAAAATTTGGTCTTATGAACATATGTATACAAAAGGTGAGCCTTCCCCAGAAGTTCAAAAATTTTTAGATTATATGATGACAGACGAAATCCAACAAGGACCGGTGAAAGAACTCGGTTACTTACCAATTACTGCGATGAAAGTAGAACGTGATGCTGAAGGAAACTTAAAATAAGCAATCATGTACTCAAATCTGCTACCCCTAAAAGTGTGCCTTTAACGGGCATGCTTTTTTTTTAGCTATTTCCTGCAAATGAATATGACAGTAATGAAAGATATTTATTAGTCATTTCATAGGCTTTTTTTTCACAAATGTATTAAGGTAAATATAATACTAATAATCGAGGTAAACGGTAAATGAGAATATTTAGTCATCAAACGGAAGTTGAAAAAGATCAAACTTCAGTTAAAAATATTACAAGATATGCTCCCGATTATCGAGAGGGGCTAACAGATGAGCAAGTTGCAGAACGAGTGCATGCTCAAGCAACAAATGAAACGATCGACCCATCATTTAAAACGAACAAACAAATCGTTTTGCAAAATATATTTACTTATTTTAATTTGATTTTTATCGTCTTAGCAGTTTTATTATGTCTAGTTAGTTCCTATAAAAATTTGACTTTTTTGCCAGTGATTCTTGCAAACACGGGAATTGCTATCTATCAAGAGATTCGCTCAAAAAAGATATTAGATAATTTGAGTGTACTGAATGCAGCAAAAGTCACAGTCGTAAGAAACGGCGCAGCCAATAAGATCGATATGGAGGAATTAGTTTTAGATGATGTCATCTTGCTCGAAACGGGTCAACAGATTCCTGCAGACGGTTATGTCTTAGACGGTAAATTACAAGTCAACGAAGCACTTTTGACAGGTGAAGCAGATGAGATCGTGAAAGAAGTAGATGATTATTTGATGTCAGGGAGCTTTGTCGTTTCTGGTAAGGCTTATGTACGATTAGACAAGGTTGGCTATGACTCTTACATCTCCCAATTAACAGCAAAAGCAAAAAAAATGGGAGGAGGCGAACAATCAGAAATGATTGCTTCGCTGAATAAATTAATCAAATGGATCGGGATCATTATTATTCCCATCGGCATAACCTTGTTTTCACAAAGTTACTTTTTTAATGGCAACACGATCAAAGAAAGTGTGGTAGCCATGGAAGCAGCTTTAATCGGGATGATACCAGAAGGCTTGTATTTATTGACAACGATCGCTCTAGCAATGAGTGCCGCTCGTTTAGCTAAGCAACGAGTATTATTACATGATATGAAAAGCATAGAGACTTTAGCAAGGGTTAATGTACTATGTGTAGATAAAACGGGAACTATTACTGAAAATCAGATGTCTGTACAAAAACTAGTGATTGCTAAAAATGAGCAAGCGGAGCAACAGGCAACTAGGATTCAAGAACTCATTTCAGATTATGCTAAAGCTATGGCAAATGACAATGCGACGATGCAAGCAATCAAAACGTACTTTAATAAGCCTACAGATCAAGAACCTTTATCTATCTTGCCTTTTTCGTCGGTACAAAAATTCAGTAGCGTAACATTTGCGGATGGGGTCTATGTATTAGGAGCGCCAGAAGTGGTTTTACGTGAACGTTTCGAAACAGTTAAAAATGAATTTAATCAATATGCTGATCAGGGCTATCGTGTGTTGGTTTTCGGTAGTTACCAAGGAATATTGAGCGAAGCACTTTTAGAAGCAGAAGTGATTCCGCTTGCTTATCTTTTGATTGCCAACCCAATTCGAAAAGAAGCCCCTGACACATTTGCTTATTTTAAGGAACAAGGGGTAGCAATCAAAGTGATTTCAGGGGATAATCCGCAGACCGTTTCAACTGTCGCATTACAGGCGGGCATTGCTAATGCAGACCAATATATTGATGTTTCTCAACTTGCTGAGGAAGATTATCTCTCAGCAGTGGAAAAATACACCGTATTTGGACGGGTAAAACCTGAACAAAAAATGCAGTTCGTTCAGCTTCTTAAACAAAAAAATACAGTCGCGATGACTGGTGATGGTGTCAATGATATTTTAGCAATGAAAGAAGCTGATTGTAGTATCGCTATGGCTTCTGGCAACGAAGCAACGATCCAAGCTGCGCAAGTTGCCTTATTAGATTCTGATTTTTCTAGAATGCCTGAGATCGTAGCAGAAGGTCGGCGAGTTGTTAATAATATTGAACGATCTGCTAGTTTGTTTTTAGTAAAAAATATTTTTTCTTTCTTACTTTCCGTCTTTTCTGTCTTGTTCGCACTGACTTATCCGTTGGAGCCTTCTCAAATTACCTTGATTAGTCTGTTTACGATTGGTTTGCCATCGTTTTTACTTGCTCTTGAAGAAAACAAAAATCGAATTGAAGGAAAGTTTATTGTGAATGTCTTAGAAAAAGCCATTCCTGGTGGGCTAACAGATATGACTGTCGTGGGGACTTTAGTGGTAGGCGGTGTCATCTTGCATTTGAACAAGACAGATGTTTCCACTGCTTCAACGATGCTACTGACAGCGGTTGGTTTTCTCGTACTCTATAAAATTTGTCACCCATTGAACCAATTCAGAGGGCGGATCATTTTATTTTGCGCAGCAGGTATCTTATTTTCAGTCGTCTTTCTGCATAAATTATTTTCTATCTCCGCTATTTCACCCGTTTCGATTCTGTTGCTTTTGATTCTATTTTTTGCGGCGGACTCGATTTTCCGGCAGTATTCGCGAATGATTGAAAATTACAGCCAGTTGAAGGATGGAAAGAAAAAACGGTCTATTTGGTTCTGGCTCAAAGTGCTGTTTTCAGTAGACAATAAACACGATTAACAGATAGACAAAACAAAAAAGAGAGTGGGACAATAGTCAGAAAAAAATCTGATTATTGCCCCA
>NZ_JBFOFT010000009.1:0-144054 GCF_040887425.1 Enterococcus sp. C53 | reverse complement strand
CCAGACACTTGCTTAAAGCGAAAAATTTCTTCAATGTCCATGCCTAATTCTTTGGATATTCTCTTGTCTGACCATCCATTTTTTACTAATCTTTGGATGACAATTTCCATTCCTCTTATTTCATGGGTCCCTCTTGCACGATTGTGTCGAATTGTTGAAGCCATACGTTCTTCTATGGGTTTATCAATAACTGTTACCGGTACAACTTTTAAGTTGAGTCTTTCCTTAGCAACACGATACCTATGAAGCACATCAACCAAGATATACTTCTCTTCTTTTTCCTTGTAATAACAAACTAATGGTTGAGTAAAGCCATCTTCAATGATAGAAAGCTCCAATAAGTTCATTTCCGGAGACGCTACTCGATTGGGATTATAATCGTTCGCCTGTATTTTGGTAATTGGAACAAGCCGAACGTCCATCACAGGGAAAGTTATGTCTTTATTCATACGCTTGTATACCCTACTTTCTTAAAAAGTAGGGTATACTCAAGAATCCGATTAATTATCTTCTCAATTTGGATAATATATCTCATCAGTCTTCTTGTCACTTTATCAACATGATTTTGCTGCAAAATGGGATACCGACAGTACTGGACTGGTAATCAGGATAAAAGCAAAAATAATTAATTTGTATCCTAAAAAATCCATAAAAATTCTCTCATATTTCCGGGTATTAATTCGAGAATCACACCTATAAATTTATTACTATATAAGGGATACTTAAACCAAATACCCCATCTAATTATTTTATAATTTATATTTTTGATTCAATATATTACAGGACTATTCCGATTGGTAGAGTTATAATAGTTATGTATAAAATGACTAGGAGGAGTACTATGTTGGAAACCTATCTGGAGAAAAGTATTTTTCGTCAAGTTTACATTTGTGAGCAATTACACGAAAAAGGGACCATTCAGATTCGCGAAATAGCAGATCAATTGAACGTTTGCCCACTCACTGTCACTAACGACTTGGAATGCATTACCGACATACTCCATCAGCAAATTATTTCAGTGGAGAAATCTAGAAGTAGCTTTACAGTCGCATTCGACTCTTCGTTTTCGAGGTTGGCACTCACTCAACTCATCTATCAGCGCTCTGACTTTTTCAATGTACTAGGACATTATTTATCAGGGGAACACAATTGGAGTAATATAGCTGATACTACCTTCATTTCGTTAAGCAAAGTTTACAACTTACGAAATGAGTTGATTAATTTTTTTAAACAAATGCAGTACTTAAATGCTGATGGCCATTTTGAAATTCCTGAAAAGGATTATCGAAGTTTGTTACTAACGATAATCTATGAGACAAATCGGACAGAGTTGATCCAGCTAAATAAATCAATTATTCAAAGCGGTCAACAATTGATTGATTATGTAGAAAAACATTTTTTTTCAAGAAGTTACCCTACAGTTGAAAAACAATTTATTTTATTAGGTATCGCTATCGGTTTGCAGAGATCTAAGACTAACCCAATATATTTTAGTCAGGAAGAAAAAAGAGTTGCCCGACATACTCCCTTGTTTCAGCTAATACAGAAAGGATTAGAGCAACTTTCTTTCTCTTTATGTCATGACGAAGATGAATGCCTTTATATCTACTTTCTATTCAACTCTAGAAATTATCTATGCGATAACTTTGAATTGTTACAAAAAGACTTGAACGTTGTTTATCAAAACCATGTAGCAGATAACCCTTTGGTGATTGAGCTCAGTCAAAAACTTATCTTATCTCTGAATATATCTGAAGAAAATCAGATACTTTTTGATAAAGCACTTCTCCCGTTTATCCGCTCACTTTGGGCTGATATTCAGATATTTCAACCTGATAAGACTTACTTGTTAAATGAAGAGCAACGCGCTTTGTACTTAGAAGTTCATGAAATTCTTGAACAATGGCGAAAACAAAACAATTTATTTCTGCGTTGGAATGAGAATTCTATTCGTAAACTAACCATTAGTTTAAGTCTTTTAAATGAGCATAAACGGAAATCTCCAATTGAAGTGTTCATAGTAGCTCCGTCAGACTTTAGGTATTTATACTATCGACAACAGTTAGAAGACATTTTGGGAGAACACTTTTCTATTAGTAATATCATTTGTAAACAACTTAGAGAAATAGTAGACGACACTTTCTTTTGTACTCAGCGGATTATACTTTGCGATAGTTCTTTATACCAAGAAGGCTTAGGTAGTGAGAAAACAATTATATATCCGATTACTTTTCAAACAATTCATACTGTTATCGATCAATTGAACAAGCAAATTTGACTGAACTACTTACAATAAGAGTAATGATGAATAGAACAACAGCTAAGATTGAGAGTGTAACAAATGAATATCATATATTTATTCAAATAGATTTAAGGAGCTGTGTGGTAATCACAACTCCTTTTATTAGTTAATTAACTTCTTTTATATTTCTCTGAAGAATTTTAGTGAGTAAAGCCGTACGTTTTCACATCCTGTTTTTTATGATAAACAATATGAGCTTTATTCAACTCTTCAATTGCTTGGTTCATATCTTGTACATAATCACCAGCCATGTTCATTCCAAAGTCTGCTCGAACAACTAAGCGTTGAATAATTAATTGATCCAAGTCTTTAGGTAATGGGTAGGCTGGGACTTGCCATCCCTTCATTAACAGACGATCAGATAAATCATATAGTGTCCATTCGCGATTGGGATCTTCTTTCAGCTTATAGCACACAACTGGCAATTCTGATCCATCATTAATGATTTCAAAAATACCAGTTTTTTCGATCTCTTTGGCTAAATAAACAGCAACATCATGAGTTCTTTGGTGAATATCACGATAACCATCAAAGCCATAGCGTACAAAGTTGTAGTATTGCCCAATTAGTTGTGCTGCACTATGAGAGAAGTTGATAGCCATAGTTGGCATTTCTCCACCTAAGTAACTAACTTTAAATACTAATTCTTCTGGTAAGTATTGTTGGTCACGCCATAAGACCCAACCCACACCTGGATATACCAAACCATATTTGTGACCTGAAGAATTAATTGAGATAACATTTTTCAATTGAAAATCCCAAACTAGATCAGGTTCAGTAAATGGTGCATAAAAGCCACCCGATGCAGCGTCAACATGAATGTATACTTTATAGTCAGTTTGTTTATTGTGAGCTTCAACTAAATCATTCAGACCCTTGATATCATCATAACGACCAGTGTAAGTAATACCCATAATACCTACAATACCAATTGTGTACTCATCCACATAATCCATGACAGTATCTAGATTAATTGACATATGTTTTTCATCCATTGGGACTTCTCTCAGTTCCACATCCCAATATACACAGAATTTTTCCCAACAAACTTGGTAACCAGAAGAGATCACCAGGTTAGGTTTTTTTGCTTGAATATCAAGACCTAATTTTTCAGCACGTTTACGCCAAGCAAATTTCATGGCCATACCACCCAGCATGCAGGCTTCTGAAGAGCCGATCGTTGAAGTTCCCATGAATTTTTCATTATTTGGAGCATGCCATAAATCAGCAATCATATTTACACAGCGGTTTTCAATTTCCGTTGTTCGTGGGTATTCTGATTTATCAATTGCATTTTTTTCTAACGTTTGGGTCATCAATTTCACTGCTTCAGGTTCCATATACGTTTGACAAAAAGTAGCTAAGTTTAATCGCGCATTTCCTTCATCCAACATCTCGTCTTGTACTAATTGATAAGCAATTCGTGGTTCAATGGATTCTTTGTTTAACTTATATTTAGGCAAGTCAACATCCTCACTTGCAGAGCCAAAAATTGGTTCCAAATAGTTTTTTTCTTCTTGATTATCTTTTCCGTATAACATAATGAATTCCTCCTAATGTTTTAAAATATGTTCATCATTTTTTGTAACGTGGTGCTCTCCTCTAGCAGCTGGATAAACAGCGGGATTAACGTCTTCAGCTTTCACGTGAGTAGGTTCCTCAATAGTTGTGTGAGCACTTTTATCATGTACTTCATAAATGATAAAAGGTAAAAGAACAGTCACTACAAAGCTAATAAGTAGTATGATTTGGTATGTTCGGTGCTCACTAGCTGCAATTGAAGCTGGTGGTACAAAAGAGATAAGCAATGCGAACACTGATAAAATAAAACCAATTCCACCGATAATCGTTTTGCCAACAGTTTTTCCTGGTACATTGTAAGTTCGTTTTAAGTCTTTTTTCTTAAAAACTAATACAAAGTAACCTAGGAAAAATAGTAAATATCCTACGAGATAAATGACAACAGTTAAGGAGATTGCTACTAAGAATGATAAATTGTTGCCTCCTCCACCAAAAGTTAAGACTGCTGCCCAAATAGTAACGATAATTCCTTGTATCATAATCAACGGAACTGGAACGTCTTGTTTATTAGTTTTCCGGAAGAAAACTGGTAACAGACCTCGCTGAGCAGCTGCAAACATCCCTCGTGATGGACCAACTACCCAAGAACTAACTTCACCCATAACGCCACAGGCAATCATGAGAGCAATCACTTTTACCAACCAATGTAAATGACTGTTAAAATGTAAAATAAGCGTTTCAAATGTTTGGATTACACCAGCACTGAGAGACAAGTCATGTTGTGGAATAACCGCTGCTACTGAGAAACCGCCGATTGCATCTAAGGCGATGGCCAAAATCACTAGTAAAAACATTGCCAATGGGTAGTTTCTTTGGGGATTTTCCAGCTCATTAATATGTGATGCTGAAGCTTCTACGCCCATATAAGCCAATATAAAAGATACAAATACTACTAAAGTTGAAAGCTGAGAAAAGTCAGGAATAAAAGCTTTCGCATTAATAGCCATTTGAATCGGATTACCGCCGATAAAGTAGGCTGCTGCTAAACCAAAGAGAATGATCGAAGGAATAACAATTCCAATGACAAATCCTGCTTTAGCAATTTTAGCGGTACGATTGGTCCCGCCCAACTGTGAAAAAGTCAGTACCCAGAAAATGACTAATACACCAATAAACTTGATAAATGGATCTGTATTAAGCTCTGGAAAATTAATTACATACGACAGCGCTCCTAGTATGAAGTAGATCATTGTAATAAAACCTACTGTAATTTGAAACCATTGGAAAAAAATAGCTGCAAAACCAAAACGTTCTCCTAAAGTTTGACTAACCCAACTGAAAATCCCACCATCTTTCCATCCTTCAACTGTTGCCATTTCTGCAGCACATAAAGCAACTGGTAGAAACCATAAAATACCTCCCAAAAGAAGAAAGAAAACCAAATGTAATTGTGATGTTGCAAAGGTCGGATACTCATAAACAGTCAAAACCATGGAAGCTGTCAGGGCAAAAAAACCGAATAGAGATAACTTTTTTTTATTCATATTATTACTTCCCTTTCCTATTTAATTTGTCATTCCTACCAAGGTTATGGAAAATCGCTTATTTGAGCTTGCATTATTTTGTCCACCTCTTTTCTACAAGACAAAGTATAGCAAGCAAAATTCTTCTCCACTTCCAGAATTTTTTATTTTCATTTTTAGAAAAGTGAAAAAACTGACAACAAAAGCTTGTTTCTTTCACTCTATTAATATCTTTAGTGAAAAAGCTCGTTTTATATCGTATTCTTCCAGCGAATGTACTTCTCATAAGTCCAAAAAAAGCTGCGAAAAAGAAAGTACCTCGGTACCTACTTTTTCGTAGCTGCACATAACTTGAGCAAGTATTAATCGAAGATACTTTTGTTGAGAGTGTAAAATATTTTGTGTAAATAGAAAAAAGGAAGTCCCTTCTGTAGAATAGAGTTACCACAACACATTCACAGAAAAGAGGACTTCCATATGAACGATTTTACTACAGAAATCCTAAAGACTCTAGCGAACAAAGGCGATTTGAATGGATTATTCCGTGTCCATTTGGAAAAAGCTGTCAATACGCTTCTCAAAACGGAGTTAACGGCTTTCCTCGATTACGAAAAGTACGATCGCATTGGTTTTAACACGGGTAATTCTCGTAACGGCTCCTATGACCGTACGGTCAAGACCGAGTATGGGGAACTTCATCTCCAGATTCCGCGCGACCGCAATGGCGAGTTCAAGCAACAGACTGTTCCTGCTTATAGACGGACGAATGACACATTAGAGGAGACCGTCATTCACCTCTTCCGAAAAGGTATTACCATGTCGGAAATCGCAGACTTGATTGAGAAAATGTATGGGCATCACTACACGCCCCAAACCATGTCCAACATGACTAAAGTGCTGACTGAAGAAGTAAATGCATTTAAAGTTAGAACTCTAAATGATAAGTATGTCGCTATTTTCATGATTCCTTCAGTTTTTCAGATGATATACCACTCAAAAAACAATATGAGAGATGTTCAGGAATACCATCTCTAATGGCTTATAAATTGGTTTTAGGGATAGTAGATGTTATAGACATATCAAGGAATAAACGAGCAGCTGCATAAAAGCAGATGGAATTAAGGAATAATTGAATTGTAAAAGAAGGGAATAAATTTAATGGCACAATTATTTTACAGATATGGAACAATGAATAGTGGAAAGAGTATTGAGCTACTGAAAGTGGCTCATAATTATGAAGAACAAGGGAAGAGAGTTATCATAATGACAAGCGCAATAGATACTCGATCAGGATTTGGAAAAGTTGAGAGTCGTATAGGTGTTTCGAAACCAGCTATTGCAATTACTTCTGAAATGGATGTGTACGGAGAATTAGTGGAGATTATTGATCAGTACGGAAAAGTTGATTGTATTTTGGTCGATGAGTCTCAATTTTTAAGTAGAGAGAATATTATTGATCTATCACTTATCGTAATGAATGAGGAAGTACCAGTAATTTGCTATGGATTGAAGAATGATTTTCAAAATAATCTCTTCAAGGGATCCGAAGCATTATTGACATTTGCTGATAAAATTGAGGAAATTAAAACTATTTGCCATTTTTGCAATAAAAAGGCTGTAATGAATGCTCGTATTGTTGATGGTATTCCAGTTTATTCAGGTGAACAGATTGTAGTAGGAGGTAATGAAGATTACCTTTCGGTATGTCGCAACCACTACTACAACGAAGATTGAAATAAAAAACGTGTAATCAAATAATTGATTACACGTTTTTTATTATTCTGTTAAAGGTTGAGGATCAGAAATTTTTAGGTATCTATAATCCTCACCTAAAAATCCGTTAAAACGAAGTAAAACATCATGACCATTTAAATCAGTTGGAACTAAAATTGGAATTAATTTATCAACAGTAGTTTTGTTGTAAAGTTCAAAAGTGTTCTCCATTCCTTCTGGTTCTACAATCGAATCTTTCAATAAACAAATCAAGAAATACAGCCGCAGAAAAGAGCAGTTTCAAAATGAAGAATCACTAGAGCGTTTCCTAGTATCCATCTTTGATACATACAATCAAAAATTCTTAAATAGAAGCCATAAAGGCTTCCAACAAGTGACGGATACATTAGCTTCAATGTTTACTGAGTAACCCATTATTTTGCAGAAGGACGAGTTATTTACACAAAATTATTGACGCTCCCTGTTTGGAGTGGTAAAAAGATTGAGAAATTGTTTCATTAGCTATTACGATTATTATTGTAATATATTTTTATTGAAAATCAAAATTAAAATAATTCACTGTAAAAACAGGATTATTTTTTCTATTTTGGTAAGTCAACAGGAACATAGTTTTCAATTGATTCAATTGACTCATTTTCAATAATCTGATCCATAAATCCAGGGCAAATATTACCAGACAAATTATAAAACCTGCTTTCTTCTTCAGTCACTAAATTTTTAAATTCTTTTTCAGTTATAATAGCTCCAGTTTTCAAATTTTTATAGTATTTTGGTTTTTTTTTCAGATTTATTTTACTTTCTTCATATAGTTCGTAGCTGACAAAATAACCATGAGACAACTTTCGCTTAATAACTTCATTGCAATTTGGACAACGTATAGGCATTTCTTTTTTTCTATGTTTTACAATATTTCTAACTTCCTCATAGTAAAATAATGTACCACAATTAGAACACGTCAATCTATCATCTAACATAATAATCCCTCCAAATAAACATTATTAGTTAAAGTAAAATGAAAAATAATTGATTTACGTGTCTTTATTATAAATATGAAGTCAAAAAAAATCACCTATATTTTTTACTTAAAAGAAAAAATATAGAATTACAAGTCGTTCAAAAGTTTAATCACCTGTTATTATTACTAACTAGTTTCCATATGTTATCATCATAATTACTTCTTGATAATAATTCATATTACAAAATTATTCGGTACCTTTTGTCAAATCGAAATTTTCATATCAATAATAAGCGAGAATAATAAAAAGACTACTCTTTCGAGTAGCTATATACTGATGTCATCAAAAATAGAAAAGGAAACGGTGTTTAGATTGTATAATATTATGACATTTATATTCTATCTCATTATCTCCAAACATACCATTTGTTAAATTAAAACTATATCTATTGGATTGTATGTTCATTTACAATTTGTTGTGCTTTATTTGCGGTATCCTCTACATCATTTTTAGCTTTTTGAAGCTTTTCAATGTAATTATTCAAACTACTATTTTTTGACTTTTCTTCTTCTAGCTTTTGCTGAGTAGCTTGCAGTTGATTTTGAATGTTATTTTTTTCACTCAACATTTGATTAATTTGCTGGTTTAAACTATTAATAGTTGATTGTTCTTCATTAAATTTGTTCTTTTCATTTTGTAAACGATTATTCCAATCGCTATTTAATCGATTTATTTCAGCTACTTTTTGGTTAATTTCGTCTATTTTCGCATTAATTTCATTTTGTTTTCCTTGCAATTCAGAGTCTTTTGCTGACAATTGATTTTCTAAATTAGTTTTCTCTGATACTAATTGATTCTTGTCGTTTTCTAAAGATGCCACTTTTTGTTTGGAAACTTCAATATTAGTTCTTAGTTGTTCAAGAGTTTGGTTGTTTGAAGACAATTGTGAATTTAAAATACTAATTTTTTGCTCTTTATTTTCTAGAGCTGTGTCTAATATAGTTAAATTGTTGTTGATCTTTTCAATATTATCTTCCCCTCCCCATAATAAAATATTATCAGCATATTGCTTTCCGGAGAAAATTACTAACATCAATCCTATAATTACTCCAGCATTAATAATAATCTTTTTTCTCACTTTTATCTTCTCCTTCAAAAAATTTCCTTAAATAAGTTATTAAAAATTATTTTCTTCGTCAAGCTTTCTTTAGACACTTTCTGTTTTTTGTCTAAAAAATTATTTAAAAAGGATAGAGAAATTCAATTCTAAAACTATTTACTACAACTAATTTATTTATGTATCAATATTTTTTTACATTTTTTTATAAAAAATAACCACCCGAAGGTGGCTGAAGAATAAGCTTTTATTTGTAAGTTTCCAGAATAGGTTGTGTCAATAATTATGTGTAAATGGAAAAGCCCATTCTGTTGATCAAGTTAAAACATTGATTCTAATGTATCATGTATTTCTTTAAAACCTTTATGAACTCGGCATAGAAACTTTTGATTATAGTTGTTGAATTGAGATACTAGAAATCTCTCCAGAGATTCTTCATTAGGAAATTGCTCTTTTCTTTTGGTATATTTCTTTAATTGTTTGTTAAAACCTTCAATCAAATTAGTTGAATAAATAGTTCTTCTGATTGACGGAGGGAAATTATAAAAGGTTAATATAGCAGGATTCATGAGCAATTTAACCACTCGTGGATACTGCTTTTTCCATTTATCTATCATAAACCTTATTTGATTATTTGCTTCTTCTTTTGAACTTGCTTGGTAAACTAATTTGAAATCGCTACAGATTTCTTGTCGATCACTAACACGAACCTTATGAGCGATATTTCTAGATATATGGACACAACATTGTTGAAATTGAGCATTTGGATAAACACTATGAATACTATCGTCAATACCACTTAAACCATCTGTTACGACTAACAAAACCTCTTCTAAACCACGGTCTTTTAGATCTTGAAGAATCTCTTTCCAAACATAAGCAGATTCAGTTGGAGCTATAGTAAATCCTAGAACCTCTTTAGTTCCATCCAACCTGATACCAATTACTATATAGACAGCTTCTTTTGATACGGTTTGTCTTTTTAAGGGAATATGAGTAGCATCCATAAAAATGACTGAGTATTTAGCTTCTAAAGTTCTTTCTTTAAATGCCGAAACATCTTCAGACACAATTTTACTCATATTTGAAATAGTTTGTGGTTTGTAATAATGACCATACATTTTTTCGATTAGATCAGAGATTTCGGACATAGTAATTCCTTTTTGAACTAGCTGAATAATAGTGGTTTCTAAAGAGTCATTGGTTCTTTTATAAGCAGGTAAAGTTTGTTGAGAAAAGTCTCCATTCCTATCTCTAGGTATTACTAAATTCAATTCACCGTACTCTGTTTTAAAAGAGCGCGAATAATTCCCATTACGGGAATTACCTGAATTAAATCCAGCTCTATCATACTTTTCATAGTCAAGAAATACCGTTAATTCAGCTTGTAATAAAGCGTTAATAGCCAATTCTAGGTGACGACGAAACAAATCATCCAAATCACCTTTATTGATTAGTATTTCCATAATTTCTGTAGTAAAATCGTTCATATGGAAGTCCTCTTTTCTGTGAATGTGTTGTGGTAACTCTATTCTACAGAAGGGACTTCCTTTTTTCTATTTACACAAAATATTTTACACTCTCTTCAACGATATTCTTGTAAGTAATTATGCCCCAACTAGGATTTGTGGGTTCATTTCCATCTGGAGTTAAAAAAACAAAAATTTTTTTATAGTTAGAATAATTGCGTTCTATATATATTTGGTATTTATTAAGTTGCCCTCCAGACTCCGAAGACAGAATTTTATTTTCGATGCACACCACTATTTTATTTTTTTCCGATACCAATAAAATATCAATATTCTTATTTTCTCTGTAAACAATTAAATCTTCATAGCTATTAAGTAAAGCATCAAAATAATTGATAGCAGCTTTGGTATCATCATTAGAATCTATATACCTTTTCAAAAACATTTTAAAAAACTCATCAGATAAATTGTGGATTTCATTTGGAGCAAACAAAAAAGCTAAAAAATTACTATGTCTTATTTCATTTTTAGATAGCTTAAGTATCTGAAATATATTTGCTTTCCCAGTCCATTTAGATAGCCTTTCTTCAATATCATCCATATCCTCCAATAGATTTTTTAAACACTTTTTTTCATCTATCATATTTTTTCTCCTTGCCATTATTCTAACTAAAATTTTACGTATTTGTTTCTATGTCTACATTATCTTTTTAACAGTATCTATTTTTCTTTTGCAACTTACTTGGCTACCAAAGCAAATAAAAAAGTTATTTATAAATTTCTCCCTACCACTACCTATTGCTATTATTTAAAATAGGGATAATTTTTTCTCTTAAAAAATATCATTATTTGTGGTATGGAGCACCCGCATTGATCCGAAAAGCGCGGTAGATTTGTTCGACGAGGATCAAGCGCATGAGTTGGTGGGGATAGGTCATTTTACCAAATGAGATTTGGGCGTTGCTGCGTTTCATGACGGCTTCGCTTAAGCCGAGTGAACCACCGATGACAAAAGTGATCTGGCTTTTCCCTTGGATTCCTAGTTGGTCGATTTCTTTGGCGAAAGCTTCACTGGTTGGATTTTTCCCTTCGATCGCTAGTGCGTAGACGTATTCTTGTTCTTTGATTTTGCTCAAGATCCGCTCGCCTTCTTTTTCTTTGACTTGGCGCATTTGAGCTTCACTCAAGTTCTCAGGTGCTTTTTCATCGGGGACTTCGATTCGTTCGATTTTAGCGTATGCTTGCAGCCTTTTGACGTATTCATTGATTCCTTGAATCAAGTATTTCTCTTTTAGTTTACCGACTGAAATGATTTTGATATTCAATTGCTTTACTCCTTCATTTGTCTTTTTCATTGTTCGTTGTTCGTATTTCCTTCTTTTCTATTATAACGAAATGTTTGCTAAAAGAAAAAGCGAGTTATTTTTTATTTATTTAAAGATTCCCACATAGTTATACACATCATCCACAGGTTTATCCACAGAAAAGACGATGATTTTGGCTTATTTTATAAGTATTTCTTAAGCAAACGTATGTTTTGCACTGATTTATCCACGTTGTCCACATCTTGTGGATAAAAAAGGGTATTGTTTTTCTGCGAGTTTTCCGCTGATTTCTACACAGGATTTGTGGAAAACTTTTTTCTTATTTTTTCATCTGAACGCAATGATTTTTCCTAAAGTTTTTCATAAAAAGTTCATAGTCTCCAAGTAGACTAATCTTAACAAATAAGTCTATACTTAGAGATAGAAGAAAATGATAAATGGAGGCAGATCACATGGAGAGAAAAGATGTGACACCAAAAATGAAAAAGAATAATGGAATCTGGCGTAAGCTGGGTCTAGGCTTAGTCGGTGGAATTATTGGGGGCTTGGTAACGGCTGGTATTTTTTATGCTGTCATGGGTTCTGGAAACGCAGCGTCAAATTCGGGTGGTCATCAAAATTCAGCGGGCGAAACTGTCGTTGAGAATGTCAAAGTCAATGTCGATTCAGATATTACGAATGCGGTCGATAAAGTCCAAGATGCGGTGGTATCTGTTATCAATCTTCAAAGCCAAAATCAAGGGACCAACGGCTTTGGGCAACTGTTTGGCCAACAACAACAAGAAAGTTCTGATGATAGCAACCTAGAGGCTTCTAGTGAAGGTAGTGGTGTCATCTACAAAAAAAGTGGTAATTCCGCTTATATCGTAACGAATAATCACGTAGTGGAAGGCCAACAAGGATTAGAAGTTTTATTAAAAGATGGAACAAAAGTCAAAGCTGAATTAGTCGGGACGGATGCTTATTCTGACTTAGCCGTTTTGAAAATCAGTGCAGATAAAGTGAACAAAGTTGCTTCATTTGGTGACTCTAATTCATTGAAAGTAGGTGAACCGGCGATCGCAATTGGTTCTCCTTTAGGTTCTGAATATGCCAACTCTGTGACTTCGGGGATTATCTCTTCATTGAATCGCCAAGTAACCAGCACGAACGAGTCAAATCAAACGGTCAATATCAATGCGATCCAAACAGATGCTGCGATCAACCCTGGTAATTCTGGTGGTCCATTAGTTAATATCGAAGGTCAAGTGATCGGGATCAATTCAAGTAAAATTGCAAGTACTTCTGCTTCTTCATCAGGTGTAAGCGTGGAAGGAATGGGCTTTGCGATCCCAAGTAACGATGTAGTAAATATTATCAACCAACTTGAAAAAGATGGAAAAGTAACCCGTCCTGCTCTAGGGATCACAATGGTTGACCTTTCAGCCGTTTCAACCCAACAACAAGAACAAATCTTGAAAATTCCTGAATCTGTGACAAATGGTGTGATTGTTACCAGCGTTCAACCGGCGACACCTGCAGAAAAAGCTGGCTTGAAACAATATGATGTCATTACAAAAATCGATGATACTGATGTTTCTTCTGGTGTAGAATTACAATCTGTCTTGTATCAGAAAAAAGTCGGCGATTCAGTGAAGGTCACTTACTATCGCGGAAAAGAAAAGAAAACAACAACAATTCAATTAACAATTGATCAATCCGCATTAAAACAAAGCCAATCAGAGAACTCTGGTAACTAATAACTAATTTCCTATACAAAAACAGCACGGTTGCTCGGCAACTGTGCTGTTTTTTGCTTATTTTGGAAATGCTTCGCCAATCACTGCATCTTCTGGTAAAACAAGGATCCCTTTTTCTTTCGGTGCATCTGGTAATTGTAATTCTTTTGCCGAACAAATCATTCCGTGACTTTCAACCCCACGTAATGTTCCTGGCCAAATCATCATTCCATCAGGCATCATAGCTCCTGGTTTGGCAACAACGACTTTTTGTCCTGCTTCAATGTTCGGAGCGCCACAAACGATTTGTAAGACTTCCTCTTTTCCTACTTGTGTTTCAGTGATCGATAAGTGATCAGAATCAGGATGTGGTACGCAAGTTTTGACGTAGCCAACAACGATTTTTGGTTCATTTTCTTCTGTTAACGTTTCTTCAAAACCAGCTTCTTTGATCAAGCGGTTCAACTGTGCAATTTGTTCTTCTGTTAGTTTGACTTGTCCGTTACCTTCGATCGTAAGATGGTCGGAGATATGGAAAAAATTCCAGCCAACGATTTGTCCTGTTTCATCTTTGATTTGAGCAACATTCCATTTACGGATGACCGTATTTTCGGTTCCATTGTCATTTGAGACGATGACCATCAAGGTATCTCCCACGTGCGCTTTATTATAAGCAAAAATCATGTTTTTTCCTCCATTATCCTTTGCTGACATTTATCTTAACAAAAAAAAAGTTTTTGTGCATGCTTTTTTTCATTCTTCAAAAAAAGTGCGAACAACTATTTTCTTAGTTATGGAATCGCAAGAATTTTCAATAGCAACGAGCCTGTGAAAGATATCTTGCCCTTCACTCTAAAAACGAGTAAACAGCATGCAAAAAGTCACTCTATCAGAAAATTTGCCGGAGAATCCCAAAAATAGGAGGAACTATTTTCGGATTCTCCGGCTTATTTCTTAGAGCTAGGCATTTCACTATCTCTTAGTTAACGTATTTAATTGTCGGTGTTGTTCTCCACTTCATCAGAGACAATCAAGACATCACATGGTGCTCGGCGGATGACATAGCTGGAAACACTACCTGTCATAAATCGTTCAACCGCATTTAATCCTGATTGACCGACCATGATCAAATCGATCGCATATTTTTTTGGTAAGTTGACTGCCATTGATTCTCTAACAGAACCATAAGCGACGATTCCTTCGATTTTTTGATAGTCAACTGTTTTTCCATAAGCTTTGCAGTCTTCGATCATTTGTTTCGCTGCTTCTGTTTGTTGGTCAACTAGCGTTTGATCTATTGGGACATAGCCCATGAAATTATAAAATTGTTGGTCGATCACATTTGCTACATAGACGGTTCCGTCGTTTCTTCGAGCAACCTCAACTGCTTTTTTAAAGGCAGAAAGTGCTTGCTCACTTCCATCGATCCCGACCAAAATATTTTTATATTCTTGTTCCATCCTGATCCCTCCTAACAAATATCCAGATGTTAGCCGTTCGTCACACGATTTAAAAAATCCTCGATTTCTTGTTTTGTTTTCCGATCTTTATTCACTAGACGACCTAATTCTTTACCGTCTTTGATCACTACAAAACTTGGGATTCCAAAAATGTTCCACTCAGCGGCTACATCTATGTATTTGTCACGATCGACTTCAATAAAACGCCATGCGGCAAAATCATTTTCTATTTCTGGCATTTGAGGCTTGATAAAGCGACAATCGCCACACCAATCTGCGGTAAAGAAAAAGACACTGTTCCCTTTTTCAACGTAACCTGCTAATTCTTCTAAGTTTTTTGGAATAATCATTGCTGTCCCTCTTTTCTTCTTATATTTAAATTATACACCTTTCTTTAAAAGTCACCAACTCCTAACCAGTCCTCACTTTTGTATTCAAAAAATTCAGGTGCTTCAACCAAAAAAACGATTCACCGATTTCCCCCGTATTTACTGACTGACGTCAAAACAAGAAGAGGCCGAGACAAAACTTGTCTCAGTCTCTTCTAGTATCTCTAAAAGCGAATAAACGGTGTTCAAACATCAGCTCCTTGAAATAAGCCTGAATTTTCCAAAACATGAGAAGCTGTTTCAAAAAATTCAGGCTTATTGTCATCAGAGCTACCCGATGTTTTCACGACCTCTGATTCACGGCGTTCAAGAAGCAACTCCTCAACAATAAGCGATGATTTTCTAAAATATGAGGAGCTATTTTAAAAAATCCTCTCTTATTCGCTCGGAGCTAAACGCTTCTTTCACAGCCTCTTCTTAACTATTTATACTATCCTTCGCTTATCTCTGTTCCACGATCCATGGTTCTCGTTTCACTTCGTTTAAAGGATGTATTCTTATTTTCCGTAAACGATCGTATTGACAGTCGATTTGTCTAATCCTTTTAATGTTTGGATTAACATCTCTCTTGCTGCTTCAAAGTCACGAATGCTAAACATTGTTTGATGTGTATGAATGTAGCGTCCTACGACTCCGATCACCGTACTTGGGATTCCTTCGTTTTGTGTATGTGCCGCACCTGCATCTGTGCCGCCTTTTGAGACAAAGTATTGGTAAGGAATGTTGTTTGTTTCAGCCACGTCTAATAAGTATTCACGCAAGCGTGGTAACATGATCAATCCTGGGTCTTGGATACGCATCAACGTTCCTTCACCTAGATGTCCGAATGTCCCTTTTTTCGTTACCGTATCGTCTGCTGCTGAGCAATCGACTGCAAAGAATAAATCAGGTTTGAATTTGTTGACAGAAGCTTTTGATCCACGTAAGCCAACTTCTTCTTGCACGTTTGCTCCTGCGATCAATGTATGACCTAGTTTTTCATTTTGCAGCGCTTCTAACGCTTCTAACACCATTGTACAACCATAGCGGTTATCCCATGATTTACTGATGATATTTTTGCCATTAGCCGTTTTGATGGTTTCAGCGAATGGTACGATCGTATCGCCTGGCAATACGCCAAAGCTCATTGCTTCTTCACGTGATTCAAAACCAGCATCAAATAAGATATCTGTCACTTCCACTGATTTTTGGCCGCTTGTTCCACGTAATAAATGTGGTGGAACAGAAGAAGAAATACATGGGTAATTTTTGCCAGAAGAAGTCTTCAATGTGTAGCGTTGAGCAGAAACCACATACGGATTCCAGCCACCTAAAGGTACAACTTTGAATAAACCGTTGTCCTGGATTTGGGTTAGCATAAATCCTACTTCATCCATATGAGCCGCAACCATCACACGTGGGGCATCTGCCTCTTCATGTTGGCGTAAGCCAAAGATTCCACCTAAACCATCTAGTTGTAATTCGTCCACTAAGGGTTCCATGTGCGCTTCCATATACGTACGAATGTCTTGTTCAAAACCACTTGTTCCTTGAAGTTCTGTTAACTCTTTGATTCGTTGAAATGTTTTTTCATCCATAATAAAGTTCGCCTAAGATTCAGACTATGCTCCTCTCAAATTTATAGTTGACTGACTAATTTGTATTGCTCTTAGTCAATCACTCACATTTATTATAGCTTATTTTAATTGATAGCGGTTATTTATTTCTAAGAAAAACACAGAGTATGGTAGAATAAATGAAGATAATCTTTTTGGACAAAGAAGGAGGTAAGACGTATGTATTCTGAAGAATGTGAGTCAAATAATTTTAAAAACGGTCTTGCTATAGGTATCGGACTTGGTTTAATCAGTGGCATCACTTCAATGGTTTTGTATCAACGTAAGAAAACGTTATCAGCTGATCAAGTCTTAGAACAAGTCAAAGAATCATTCTTAAAAGAAGGCTCCATCGAGGGGTCTTGGATCTCATTTGAAAAAGAACCGACTAGAAAATTTGCGATCCATTCCAAAGCTTATCGTGGAGGGATTTCCCGCCTGGAAGATGGCGAAATCATTTGCTACGAATTTTTAGCGGATGCGTATACCGGCACCGTGTTAGAGATTTCAAGAAAAAAGAATGAATTGATTTAATAAAGCGAAGCCTCAGCCATCACCATTAATATAAAAATAGTGGTTTTATACGGGGCTTTTTACAATGGAAACAAAAAGAAGTGAAAATTCTCTCTAGGTACTAGCATTTAAGAATTTGATACAGTATTCTTAATAGAGATTTTGTTTTCTATGATTTAAGGAGAGTGAAAAATGGAACAACAAGAGAAAATTGCTGTTCTGATTCCTTGTTATAATGAAGAAGCGACGATTTCAACAGTCATTGCAGACTTTAGACGAGAATTACCGGAAGCAGAGATTTACGTATATGACAACAATTCGACTGACACCACCTATGAACTTGCCGTGGCGTGTGGGGCAATCGTCAAAAAAGAACCAAGACAAGGGAAAGGAAATGTCATTCGGCAAATGTTTTTTGATATTGATGCAGATTACTATCTCATGGTGGATGGTGATGATACCTATCCTGCCGAAGCGGTGCATGGATTACTGGATAAACTTCGCTCAGGTGAAGCGGATATGGTAATTGGTGACCGACTTTCAAATGGGACTTACTTTGACGAAAACAAACGTCCGTTTCATGATTTTGGGAATAATTTAGTGAAAAACACAATCACACGATTATATAAAACAAAAATACGAGACGTCATGACAGGCTATCGAGGATTTAATCGTATTTTTGTCAAAAGTTTCCCGATCATGAGTTCCGGATTCCAAATCGAAACTGAACTGACGATCCATGCCTTAGACAAAAAATTCAAATTGGTCGAATTGCCGATCGATTACCGAGACCGTCCAGAAGGCAGTGAATCGAAACTGAATACATTTTCTGATGGATTTAAAGTGATCATGATGATCGTTAAAATGTGGAAAGACTACAAACCATTGATGTTTTTTGGCATCTGGACCTTTTTCTTTTTTGTATTCGGCTTATTTGCCGGTGTTCCAGTGATCCGAGAGTATATGCTGACTCACTTTATCACACGGGTACCTTCTGCTATTTTAAGTACCGGATTGATGATCCTTGCCTTACTTTCATTAGTTACTGGGTTGATTTTAGATACTGTTGTAACGAATGCCAAAAAAGAATATGAACTAAATCTCTATCATGTCTATCATGAATGTCGAAAGCAAGAACAACAGAAATAACGTAGAAATAACCAAAGAAACTAGCTGGGAAGAATCTAGCTTCTTTGGTTATTTTTTTGCTTTTTGATACGCTAGTTATTTAGCTGTCCGAATCGTCACAAACTTCGCTACTACATATTCTTCCACACCGTAAGTTCCATTTTCCCGACCAAAGCCTGAATGCTTGACCCCTCCAAATGGCGTAGCTGAATTTGAAATAGCTGTATCATTGACACCGACCATCCCATATTGGAGTTTTTGGCTAACATTCGCGATCGTGTGGATATTCGTTGCGAAGAAGTAAGAAGCTAACCCAAAGATGGTATCATTGGCGTCTTTGATCACTTCCTCTTCTTCCTTAAAAGCAATCAACGGAATCACTGGTCCAAAGGTTTCTTGATAAAAGATGTCCATTTCCTTCGTGACACCATCCAAAACAGTGGGTTCAAAGAAATAACCATGCGCATACTCGCCTTCTGTCAGTCGTTGCCCACCTGCTAAAATCTTGGCTCCTTTATCTACGGCATCTTTGATTTGTTCTTCTACCTTTTCTAAACCTTCTTGATTAATCAAAGGACCTGTCGTTGGATCATCTAAGCCATTACCAACGGATACTTGTTTGATTTTTTCGACGATCAATTTCGTAGCTTCTTCTTTGATTGCTTCATGAAGAAAAATTCGATTAGGCGACGTACATACTTGTCCGTTATTGATGAATTTTGTTTTGATCAATTGATCCGTTGCTAATTCTAAATCTGCATCTGGAAAAATAATCAACGGCGCATGTCCGCCTAGTTCCATGGAAACTTTTTTCAACGTTGATGCTGCTTGTTTATTTAAGATTTGACCTACTTCTGTCGAACCAGTGAAAGTGATTTTTTGCACGTCTTCTGATTCGGTTATAATTTTACCGATCGTTGAGGAGTCTCCAGTCACGATATTAACGACCCCTGGAGGAAAGCCAGCTTGATCAAAAAGCTCCATTAACGCCAATGCAGAAAGCGGTGTCGCTTTTGCTGGTTTTAAGATAACCGTGCAGCCAGCCGCGATTGCTGGAGATATCTTACGGATAATCATATTGGATGGAAAGTTCCAAGGAGTGATTGCACCTACTACTCCAACTGGTTCTTTACGTACTTGCCATTCATTGGTTGCCGGAGAAGGAATGATCTCGCCTAAGATTCTTTGCCCTTCGGCAGCATTCCACCGCAAATTTTCAACATTCGTGTTGATTTCTGAAGCAGCTTGTTTGAGTGGCTTTCCTTGTTCCATCGTCATGATCGTAGCTAAACGTTCACTGTCTTCTTCCACTAGATCTGCCATCTTGTTCATTAATTTTGCCCGTTGAGCAGGAGAAGTTTTTGACCACTCTTCAAATGCTTTCTTAGCGGCTTTGATTGCTTCATGTGTTTCACTTTCTCCACCTTTTTGAACATTCGCTAAGGTTTCACCTGTTGCAGGGTTGATCACCTCGAAGGTACCTTCTGTTCCTGTCTGCCATTTGCCATTGATATAAAGACGAGTTTCGACTTTTGGTAAATCTCTTTTTGCCATGTGTCTCTTTCCTCCTTCTTATTCGGTACAAATCTACCCTAACACGGTTAAATTTAAAGCTCAAAGCATACGCATCAGATGACTTTCCTGCTTTTTGTTTTTAGCTGATTTCTGAATCTACTGCAGGTGTCATCATAGCTGATCCCCTTTGATTCGCTGCTCCTATCGATTCAGTTAAGCTCGGGATAGTTCCAAATTTCGCCTATCCAAAACCATTATATTTTCCACACTTTTAGTGATTTTATTCGAAAATATTATAAGATAATAAAATACTTTATGTTGGAGTGAAAATGTGTGAACAAAGACAGATATAAACAATTGAAACAAGCAGAATTAGGTGCAATCATCAGTATTGTCGCTTATATCGTAGTCTCGATACTGAAGTTGACTATCGGGAATCTCGCAAATTCTGAAGCGTTAAGAGCAGATGGCTTAAACAATTTTACGGATATCCTAGCTTCAGTTGCTGTATTGATCGGTTTGAGAATCTCACGCAAACCTGCAGACACTGAACATCGCTATGGTCACTGGAAAGCCGAAAATATTGCAAGTTTAATCACTTCGTTTATTATGTTATTGGTTGGTCTGGAAGTCTTGTACTCTTCGATTCTCTCGATTACTGACAAAAAAATGGAATCACCCGATATGACCGCAGCCATTGTTGGGATTGTCTCAGCGCTGATCATGTACGGGGTTTATCTCTTTAATAAAAAACTAGCCACAAAAGTCAACAGTCCTGGTTTACTAGCTGCTGCGAAAGACAATCTTAGTGACGCGTGGACAAGTATCGGTACGGCCGTGGCAGTGTTTGCGGCCTCCTTCAATTTGGGTTGGTTGGATAGTGCCGCTGCAATCGTCGTGGGTTTATTGATTTTAAAAACAGCGGTTGATATCTTTAGAGAAAGCTCCTTTTCTTTATCTGATGGCTTTGACCAACAAAAATTAGAGCGCTACAAACAAGCAGTCAATAACATCCCGGAAGTCCAAAGCGTGAAGAGTATCAAAGGGCGTACTTATGGTTCAAATACCTATGTAGATATCACTGTTACCATGGACCCTAATTTGACTGTCAAAGAAAGTCATGATATTTCTGATTTGATCGAACACACTTTATTTGAACAATTCCAAGTCCACGAAACAGATGTACATGTCGAGCCTGTGGAGAAGTCTTGAATAGCTGATAAAAAATGAAAAAAGAATCATTCGCTTTTTTTAAAAGCGAGTGATTCTTCTTTTTTAGCTTTCTACTAAATCATCTTCCATATCAAATTCTAGTTGTTTGGCAGCATTCAGCTGGTCACTATAATAACTCGCTAGTTCTTCCGCTGATTGTGGGGTCAAATCTTCAAATGAGAAAGTGGTGTAAGCTTCCTGTGTTTCTCGACACACTGAAGTAATCTGCAACCCTTGTTGTTGATCAACAAACATATAGTTTTCTCCCGGAATGAATGATTCCCCACCAGTTCTGATCCGAAAGCCATTAAAACTCATTTGATACATCTCAAAAATTTTCGAATCATAGGATAACTGACGATTGACTGTAATACTTAATGCTTCACTGTCACTTTCGATATCTCGGTTTTTACCGATCGTGATGGCATAAAACAAGCCATAAAGATTATAGACTGACCATACTAACGTAACAATATAACCAAATTCATAGCCTTCCCCACGAATCAATCGATAAAGAGCAATGATACAAGCAAAAAGAATCCAGCAAAAAAGAACGATATGCGGGAACACCGTACGCCAATCAAATGCGTTACTCCCGACAATTTCTTTTTTCGTTACGTTGAATTTCTTTTGTGGTTTGAAAAATTCTTTTAATAATGCTCCTGTGTGGATCGGTGCCACAAAGCAGTCATAAATGTGAGAACTCGTTAGATTTCTTATTTTAGGCACGTATAACCTAAAGGATAAGGTGATCATAACAAACGGCGGTAAAAAGAATAGTAACAATTGATGGTTGTTACTTCTAACAAGAAAAATATCAAAAACCATAAACAGCGTAGGCGCTAATAAAAAAATAATTTTCTGGAAAGAAGTAAACCAATACAAATAAGAGTTGTAATAACATAATTTTTGCATCAATGACAACCCTTTTAACTTTCGTGGCTTGAAGTGGTCAAAAATCTGCTTCGTACCTTGTGCCCAACGCGAGCGTTGGGAAGCTAGTTCTTTCGCTGTATAAGGGGTAATTCCCAATGCATAAGCCTTGTTGATAAAGAGGGTCTCGTAGCCGGCATTTTGTAACAACATCCCTGTCGCCATGTCTTCTGTAATACTATTCGTTGGAACCCCACCGATTTCTTCTAAAGCACTTCTTCTAATAATTGCATTTGTCCCGATATGGATCAGGGCGTTTTCTCGAGAAAGAGCTGGCTCCAAAAAACGCATAAATAATTCTTGCTCATTATAAAAGGAATTTCTTAAAAGCTGAAATGGATCTTTATTATAGAAGGTTTGAGGATATTGAACGAGTGCCATTTTAGGATTTTTGAAATAATTAACGGCTTCAAAAATGATATTTTTTTTGACAATAAAATCTGCATCCAATAGTAGTACGAGGTCACTAGTCGTTTGTGAGAGTGCATAGTTGATGTTGCCAGCTTTCGCATGCTCATTGCCCTCTCGTGATAAATAACCGATGGAAAAACGTTCTGCCATCTCTTTTAATTCCTCACGATGACCATCATCGCAAATATATATTTTTTTATTGGGATATCGTAACGCTTTGACAGCCAAAGCCGTGGCGATCACTAATTTACTATTTTCGTTATACGTACAAATAGACGCCGCAACACTTGGTTGAAAACTCTCGTCATAGGCCTCATAGAGATGTTCATTTGACAATTTATTCGAAAATAGGTAAATAAAAAAACCGTAGACAAATAACCCGATAAATTCTGCAATATAAAGAATGATCCCAAATATTAAAGAAACAGAACTATCTATTAGTATGGTATAAAACAAGCGCCATATCAAATAAACAACTAAAAAAGTAATCGTGATCTTTGAAAAAAGTTGTTTGACAAAATCATATTTTTTTGCCAACAAATACAACAATATAATTATTAAAAACAACCCCGTCAGATAGTACAATTCCACATTATCTCCTCCTTTATGTTTATATTAAACATTATAATAGTTATTATAAAAAACAGTTAGTAAACGGTTTCTCTGAATCATTTAGTTAGTTATGTAACCAAAAAGACTGTAGTAAAAGACGGCTTTCGTCTTCTGCTACAGTCACTTGTTTGCTAGTCCTTTTCAGTTGCATCATTCACTTTTTCGTTCTGGACTTTTCCATGTGCCGCTTCCGTATCCTAAAATCGTTTTGATTGCTGGGATAAAGGTCGTCATGATGGTGATCGCATTGACCATCCAGAATAACAACATATACAATGGGGCAAATAACATATATTTCAATTTTCTTCCTTGATCGTCTACCACCAAAGATGCAATCAGTTGAATGATGCCTGAGATCATTTCGAAGCAAACAAACAGAAAGCTAATCGTCAATGTCCGATAGATTTGTTCAAAATTTCCTTGATAAAGATAAATACCCATTAAAATAATAAAAACGAAAAATGAAATACAAAAGAACAACGACCAAATAATACTAAAAGTTTGATCAATAAACATGAACGTCCTGCCGATATTTTCAAAAGGATGGAAGAGGACTTTTTTAAAATTCGTCAACCAGACTTCCGTCCCCCCTTTTGCCCAACGTTTTCTCTGACGATAAAGCATCGGCAAACTTACTGGAACTTCCATAAAAAATATGATGGTTGGCGCAAACACCGAGATCCAGCCATTCAGCTGATGATCCCACGCAATACTGATATCTTCTGTCGCCCGATCTTGACGAAAGCCGCCAACATCGATCAATGCGTCTCTTCGATACATGGTATTTGCCCCACTGTACGCATAAAGACCGCCAAGTACACCTGCTTGTGTTCGTTTGATGATCCCTACGATGCTCGAAAATTCAACAGTCTGGGATTTTCCAAGTAAAGACGTACGATTTTTCACGTCCATATTGGCAGTAACAGCAGAGATATTTCTACCACCAGGGCGAATAAAGTAATTCACATAATTTGACAAAGCATCTGGTTCAGGTACCGTATCCGCATCATTGCTTAAGATCAACCGACCTTTGGCAAAAGCCATCCCAATATCAAATGCGTGAGCTTTCCCCTTATTTTTATCAATGCGGATCACTCGTAATTTGGGGTATTTTTTTTGTAAACGAGCTAATATTGCCGGGGTTTCGTCCGTTGAACCATCATCTGTCACTAACACTTCATAATTCCCATAATTGATTTTTGTCATTAAATAATCGATTGTGTCTTCAATCACCACTTCTTCATTGTGGGCCGGTACCATGATCGTGATAAACGGTTCGACCTCTGTCGGAATCTCCGCCCAATCAATGTGCTTATATTTAAATAAAAACGAATAGCATAATACCCCAATAAACCATGCAAAACTACCAAGGATTGGGTAAGAAACAAGGATAAAATAAATGATCGTAGCTACAAAATCCAGTAGTTCATTACCTGTATGAATGACTCTGACCATTAGAGTTCGACCCCCTCGTTTTTTTAGAGGTTTTCGATCAAATCTTTTTCAAGATTTTGCTCTTCTGATACTACGTAATAGCAAACCGCTTCACGCTCTTCCTTAGGTCCAAAGCGCATGCTGAATTCCGTTTCTAAAATATCTCGACGCTTTTCTAATTTTTCTTCATCATACATTTTTTCACTTCTTAGCATCGTTTGGTAACGACGATTATTCCAACGAGTCATGAATAAGAATAAAAGAACAAAGCCTAAAAAAGCAACCGCTAAAAATAGCAACAAAAAAGAAAACGTTTTTCGTTCTTCCGGAAACGAATGCCATTGTAATCCTCTCCCTTTCATTGAAGCCCGAAACGAAATAGTTACCCAAATAAATGGAAAAATCACGCCACACCATCCTAGAATCGCAACAATCCATTGCTTGATTTTTAACCGTCGATTTCCTTTGGCAAAAAACTTATCCTTAATCAAAAGAGTTGCTACTTCTTCACGTTTTATTCGAGTATTCATTTTTCTCCCACCTTTAAAAAATAAATTTAGTCCCCTTTTATAAAAACCTTTACATTTTTTGATGATGACAGCTAGACGAACAATTCATCAAATGACCAACTACCCTTTACTTATACTTTACTTTTATTGTGTTTATTTAATTTTGTTTATTTAATAGTAGCTTGTTTCTTGAAATATGTATGAGATTTGATCTTGACGTTAAGGTTTTCTTAATAAATTAAAATAACTAAAATAATAAAAACATAAAACAAGTTATCTTAGCGAGTCTCACTAAAGATAACTTGTTTTTTCTCTATTGATCTGTTACCAAAGAAATAACGACAGTTTTCATTGCTCGAGATATAGCCGTGTACATTTGCCTTCTTTCACGTGGGGTATTCGGTTCAGCTGTTAGATAAATCAGTACGTGATCAAATTCGAGTCCTTTAGAAAGACTCAATGGGCGTACTTGGATGTTCAGCTGATTATTCCGCTCTACTTTTTGTTGTATCATTGCGGCTTGCTGTTCTTCCAACGTAATAACTGTTAATTGTTCACCTGTGTGCTGTTGTCGTTCATTGACCTGACTGAGCCACTGATCAAAAGTCGCTGCAGTCACAAATTCCGGCTCTTCCCCATAAGGACGAACGGGAACAATAGCGATCTTTTCTTTTTCCCCTGAATATTGGGTAAAGAGAGTCGTGATTGCCCCGCTTGAACGATAACTATTCAATAAATCATATCTCGTCACAGATCGTCCAGCCGTTGAAAAATAGCTTTCAATTGCTTCAAAAGAAGTCGTGGAATTAAAAATCCCCTGATTTTCATCTCCTACGAGTGTAAAGCGAGCGTTGGGGAAGATGTTTAACAAGAGCAAAAGTTGCGCACTTGTATAGTCTTGCACCTCATCGATCAACACGAACTTTTTGACTTGGGTGATTTTTTCGATCAGCAGATGGCGCACATGCAAACGTGCGACGGCTTCATCTAATGTACAAGGAGTTGTTCGCTGATACTTATTCCCAGTGTAACTTTGATAAATCTCCTCAAATAAAAATTGTTCATCGACCCATGCCATCTGTTTGATTTGTTTCGTTACTGTTCGATATTTTCTTTGAAGCAATTGTTTGCCATAACTGACTAATTTTTCTGGCGATTCATCGGTGATCAACTGTTGGAAATACTGTTGTTGCATCTTTTCTGGTAAGGATAATAATTGATCTTTAATGGCGTCACTACCTGCTTGTTTCAGCAATTGCTTTTCCCAGTAGCGCAACAATCGGTCTTTAGTCGCTTGAAGTTTTTCTCTTAGATTCGGGTAATCGGGCGTGCTATCATAGATTTTTTTGATCACTTCTTTTGAGATCACGATTTTTTCCTTCTTTTTGATGGCTAAAAAGAAATCAGCCTGTTTAGTAAACAAGGAAGTCGCTTGCTCGATCTGCTTCATAAATGCCTGACTTCTGAGAACTGCTGTCTGGTCATCCACATCCGTCTGCGTAATCCGTTGAAAATAAGCTTTTTCTGACTCAACATTCCCTAAAAAAAGTTGATCCACCAACTGAATCATCGTGACATTCAACGGATTTTTTTCACCTAACGAAGGTAATACCTTACCGATATAATCAATAAATTGATGGTTCGGTGACAAAATCAGCAAATCATCCGCAGAAAGTTGGTTTCGGTATTGATAAAGCAAATAAGCAATTCGTTGCATGATCGTTGAGGTTTTCCCACTGCCTGCAACGCCATTGACTAAGATATTTTGGCTTGTAGTGTCTCGGATGATCGTATTTTGTTCGGATTGGATCGTAGCCGTGATTGCCTTCATCTCTGACGTCTCACTTTGTTCTAAAGCATCAAGTAAGACATCATCTTGGATTGCTACCGAGGTGTCAAAAAAGTGGAGCAATTGATCTTTTTTGATGATAAATTGACGTCGCTCATGGATCATTACCTCAATTTGGTTTTGATTCACTAAATAAGAAGAATGACCTAAATCGTTGTTATAAAAAAGAGAAGCAATCGGCGAACGCCAATCATAAACCAAGGTTTCATCTTCATCATTGGTAAAGTTAGCCGTCCCAATATAAAAAGCTTCGTGACTGTTTTTTCCTTGTGCTTCTTCCTCTAAAAAATCAATTTCGATCTTCCCAAAATAGGGACTCATCAATAGCCGTTCGATTTTTTTCAAGTCTCATTAGCTGATTGAATCTTGAGATTCAATTGATCGATTTCGCGATTTTTCATCTCGATCAGTGAATACGTATCAAGATTGTCTAAATAACTTTCAAAATTGATCCGAATATCTTCAGACATCGTTTGTAGAGAGTCCCGACCGTACGCACTGGTTTCTTGTAATAGTTGCTGATACTCTTCCTGCTTTTCTAGTAATTGCCGATAAACTGACGCTAGATAGGCTTCTTCTAAATTTCGTGTGTTGACCATACACATTCTCCTTTGATTCGAAGTAGTAGAACTAACCAGTCTAGCGCCATTTTACTAAGAATGCAAGGCAAAGCTCTATTTTTCTGGATAAATCAAGTCTTCTGGACGAACAGCGTGATACAAGGCAAAGGCGCCATCGAGATTTTGGACATGAAAGCCTGCTTGTTTCAAGATACGTTCTGCTAAGTAACTACGAAGTCCACTATGACAGCTGACAATGTATTCTTTCTCACGGTCTAATTCCGCCAATCGACAGCGTAAATCATTTAAAGGAATATTCAGCGCATCTTTAAAAGCACCGTTTTGCAACTCGCCTTCATTACGAACATCGAGTAAGATTTTTCCTTGTGCAAGTGCTTCTGGCAATTCATGCCATTGGATCGTCTCGCTTAGCCCTTCTGCGACATTCATGGCCACATATCCCAACATGTTCACTGGATCTTTCGCAGAACCAAAAGGTGGCGCATAGGTAAATTCTAATTCCGGTAAATCAAAAATCGTTAGTTGTCCTTTGATGGCTGTGGCTAAACTATCGATTCGTTTATCAACACCTTTGGCACCGACTCCTTGTGCACCATAGATTTCACCTGTCTTAGGATGAAAGATCAGTTTTAACAAAATATCTGTAGCTTCAGGATAGTAACTAGCATGGTCTTTCCCAGAAACATGGACTACTGAGAAAGGTAAGTTGGCTTGTTGGGCCATTCTTTCTGTTAATCCAGTAGAAGCGGCAGCAAGGTCAAAGACCCGCACAATTGACGTACCAAGACTTCCTCGATTGTTACGAACGATTCCCGCTATATTATCTGCTGCTTGTCGCCCTTGACGGTTAGCAGGAGAAGCAAGAGAAATCAACGCATCGGCACCTGTAATTTGTTGTTTGACAACGATGGCATCTCCCACCGCATAGATGGAAGGATCACTTGTTTGGTAGTGTTCATTGACTACGATCCCACCACGCAGCCCTGTTTCAAGTCCAGCCATTTTTGCCAATGTACTGTCTGGCTGAACGCCTACTGAGAGGATCGTTAAATCAGAATCGATCGTTGTGCCATCATCTAATCGTAACTGCTTGCCACCATGTTCAAAAGCAGTGACAGAACGTTTTGTTTGGACATGGACGCCTTGTTTAATGAGTTCATTTTGGATATGCACCGCCATTTCTTCATCTAAAGAAGGCAGGACATGTGGTGCCAGTTCTACAATTGAAACTGCCAGTCCACGTTTTTTTAAATTCTCTGCCATTTCCAATCCGATAAATCCTGCCCCTACTACGACAGCTTTTTTGGGTTGTTCTTCAAGAGCATTCATTACCATATCAATATCCGGTACATTTCTAACAGTATAAACATTTTTGGCTTCTGCTAATCCTGAAATAGCTGGTCTGACTGGTTTTGCCCCTGGGGAAAGAAGCAATACATCATAACTCTCCTGCCATTTTTTCCCGTCAGATAAAACTTCAACTTTCTTTTCATCTGGATAAACGGCTGTGACTTCATGATTGGGACGCACATCTAATTGAAAACGAGCAGCCAATGATTCTGGTGTTTGTACCAAAAGATTCTCTCTCTCACTGATCTCACCAGAGAGATAATAAGGTAACCCGCAATTGGCAAATGAGACATACGGTCCTTTTTCAAACACGACGATTTCAGCATCTTCTTTTAAACGACGTAATCTAGTGGCAGCAGACATCCCCCCTGCTACCCCGCCGACAATAACAATTTTCATTTATTTCCCTCCTACTGTTGGTTCAAACCATTGATTCATCCCACCACGTACATTGATAACATCATACCCCATTTTCTTCAACTCTTTCGTAGCTTGTTTGCTCCGCATTCCCGATTGACAGATGACATAGACAGGCGCTTCTTGTTTTCCTTTAAAACTTAGAATACGTTGAAGTGGAATATTTTTCGCTTGTCTGATATGCCCCCCTCGGTATTCTGCTGGTGTTCTTACATCGAGCAACTGAATAGAACCATTCAATTTTTCTTTTAATTCCGCTGTTGAGATTGATTTGACTGTTTGAAATAGTGACATCTTGATTTCCACCTTTTTATTTTTTGTAAATACCTTATGGGGTATATTCAACACAAAAAAGAGAGAATTGTCAACTATTCAAATTCTAGCTTTTTCAAATCGACATAATTATTTACAAAATATACCTACATAGGGTATCATCTCACTAGAAGCATAAAGGAGGTTTTCAAATGGAAATCAATGACAAGAACATCATCAATCGACTAAAACGAACAGAAGGACAAATTCGCGGCATCCAAAAGATGATTGAAGAAGAGAAAGACTGTATGGCAATTATCACACAATTAAGTGCCGTTCGTTCTAGCATTGATCGTGTCATGGGAATGATCGTGGCAGAAAACTTAAAAGACTGTTTGGAGCATCCAGAAAACAGCGCAGAAGAGCAAGCCAAAAAAATGGAACAAGCAATCAACTTGATCATCAAAAAATAAGGAGAGACTCAAATGAGAGTTGTTTTTCATATCGATGAAACGAGAAAGTGGCATGAAACGATGAATAACGTCAAGAACCTATTGAAAATCGCTCCTGAAACGACGATTGTGGTTAGTGTCAACGGTGAAGGCATCACCGGCTACCTTGATCCAGCAAATGAAGAATTTCTTGCTTTAGGGGTTACCTTCCACGCTTGTGCTAATGCGCTACGTGGCAATCACATCAGTACAGAATCCTTGCCTGAAAAGGTCATCGTGGTACCAGCTGGTATTTTAGACCTCATTGAATTACAAGAAAAAGGCTATGCTTATATCAAACCTTAAGACTACTAGCTTCGAGAGTTAAACAAGGTTCTCCTATGGAAAATAAAACAATGAGCGGAAATCCATCCCCTCATCAAGTAAAAGAACTCAAACCACTTCCTTGGCTTGAGTTCTTTTATTTGTATTTGAGACATTACTCTCTTAATTCAATAGTTTATGATATTCACGGATATACAAAACGAAGGATTGAAGCAAGCTATAAGTGATCAATCCAAAGATCCAATTGACCCAGATCGCAGGAAGTTCGGGAAACAACAGTAAAAGCACCATGCCTGCGTAAATGACCGCAGTTGCTAATTTCCCATACCATTTTGCCCCATCTAATTTCACATTTTTTCTCAATCCAATGATACCAGCAAAAAACATGAACCCTTCTTTGATCAGAAATAAACCGAATATCCACCAAATCATCGGTCGATACCAAGCCATGGAAAGGATCAAGACCAGTTGCGTCAACTTGTCTGCCACTGGATCTAATAATTTCCCCAATTCCGTGATTTGGTTGAACTTACGAGCAATAAATCCATCTAAAAAGTCAGTGATTCCTGATAGAGCAATCAAGATACCGGCAAGCATAAACGATTGCTCTAAAACAAAGTAAAAATAAAACGGCAAAAGAACCACACGAAAAATTGATAAGAGATTAGGGATCGTTCCTATTTCTTTTCGCCAATTCGAAGTCAGTTTCATCCATGACATCTCCCTAAATAAACTTTGTTCCATTTTAACCTAAATCGGTAAAAGTGCCAATTTTTTCCCGTTGTCTAAAGTCATGAGTAACTCTCCAATTTAGCTATTCACATACTTGGATCGTAAAAACTACTGGAACGACTGTCAAAAAAAGACGAGAGCTATTGGCTATTCCTCTTTAAAACAATGTCTTCATTTAACCCCTAGTCTCTTTTTTCTCGTCGTTCTTTAGCTTCTTTGGATAATTTTTTATGCGCTTTTTTCGATCCTCGCGCTAGATCTCTTTGCCATTTTCTAGTTTGAAAGTCTGTAAACAAATGGTCTAATTCATAACCGACTGGATATAACTTTTCTGCTGACATCTTTAACGTGAGACGTTTTCGTGGGACATTGATTAACTCTTTATCCAAGAAAATCGTAACCGTTTCTTCTGCTGTATCTTCATAAACTAAGGCTTCTTGTTGGTGGACCGCAGAATATACCCGATCCCCTTTCGAAAATTGCTGCACTTGTGTCTTCGTCCTAGGCACGTTTACTTTCGTTGTCTGAAACACTTTTTTGGTTGTCCGATAAGCTTTATGCTGGATATAATATTGGGCTTGTTCGATCAAGGTTTGCGACATGTTCATTTTTTGAGCGATCCATAGCGCTTGGCTTTCTCCTGTTTCCCCCACTTGAAGAAGGTATTTAGGTTTCAATGCTTCTTTATCAAATGCCATTGCGGCTGGAATAAAATCTTCATGATCATTCGCAAATTTTTTGATTTCGCCATAATGAGTAGTTGCAACGATCAATGCCCCTTGTTCATACATGGCTTCCATGATAGCAACTGCTAGCGCCGCTCCTTCATTAGGTTCTGTGCCACTGCCGATCTCATCAAGTAATACAAGGGTATTTCTACTCACCTTGCGTAACATCTCAGCAATATTTTGCATATGACCAGAAAACGTACTTAACGCATTCTCGATCGTTTGCTGATCGCCAATATCCACAAAAATCTCATCGAAAACAGCTAGCTCTGTTCCTTCGGCTGCCGGAACCTGTAAACCAAACATCGCCATCAACGTCAATAACCCCACTGTCTTTAATACGACAGTCTTACCACCTGCATTCGCTCCAGTGATCACTAATCCTCGATAGTCTTTACCAAGTTCAAAGTCTAACGGAACAGCCTTCCCTTGGATCAGTGGATGCCTTCCTTGTTTGATCTTGATGTATTCTGATTGATTGATCCGTGGTGTCACACCATGTATTTCTCGACTATACTTCCCTCTGGCGAAAATGATATCTAATCTAGTAATCGTTTCGATAATCAAATCGATTGCTTGTTCTTGTTCTGCTAAAGCACCAGTCAAATAAGCTAAAACTTGATATTCTTCTGCTATTTCTTCTGCTTTTAACAATTGATAATTCATACTCGCTTTTTCCACAGCCGTTGGTTCAATAAAGACGGTCGTCCCTTTATTTGACTGTTCAATAATCGTGCCTGGCACTTTATTTTTATAACTAGCTTTGATTGGGATCGTATAGTGATCGCCTTTTTGAACAATCATTGCTTCTTGGATCATTTCTTTGTTATGCGGATGTCTTAGAAACTTTAAAAGACGATCCTGGATTTCTTTTTCTGTTAATTGTAATTGTTTTCGTACTTTCCGTAAATTTCGTGAGGCTTCATCACTCACTTTTTGGTTCTTGATTTGTTGATAGATCAACTCTTCGACCATCGACAAATCAGGCATATTCTTACTATACACATGCAACAAGGGTGTTTGATATTGATTTTTTTCAAAAAAACGACGGATCATTCGACTACTTCTTAAAAAGTCTGCATACTCGATCAATTCAGTTGGTGTCAGTAAAAAGCCTTTTTTCACTTGGGAAGTCAACGCATCAATCCGTGTCAATCCCATAAAGGGAACGTGTTGCTGACTTTCTAAGATTTGTCGCGCTTCTTTTGTTTCTTCTTGGCGATTTTTGACTGTCTGTAGATTAGTTTGCGGGGTCATTTCTTCGATACGCTTTTTGCTATATTGTCCAATAGCTCGTTTTTTCACTTCTTCTTTGATTTGATTAAATTGTAATTTATCGATTGTTTGTTTCATATTCTCTCCTTTTTTGAAGAGATACCTGTCCTAAAATAAATAAGACCTAGGAAAAATAAAAAGATGAGGAACATCTCAAATAAGACGCGCCCCATCCCTCATTAATAGAATTGTTGGTTATGAAATGACAGGTATCATCTATAAGCATGCCAAATAAGCTTACGGCTCTATTGGCTATTCAACTTACTACGTTAGATACCTGCTACACTCATCAAAATACCTCATTCATCTAGGTTTTATTTATTTTCAAATTCACTATAGCAAGTTTAGCTGTCACTGTCAATCAAAAACGAAAGCCCTTTATTTCACTCTGGTTAGTTCAATCAAGACCCATGAACAAATCTAAAAAAATTTTCTGGTTGTCAGCAAAGCACCCCGTTGATTTTGCGATCTTCAATAACCCATTTTTAAAATGCTGTTCTTTGTCAAGTGCTAAAAAACGATAAAATAGAAGAACTATTTTACCGTTTTTTAGATTATTTATTAATGAATAACACACTTTACCGCCTTTTTATACCATCAACATATACATGCCCACAGCCACGACAGCTCCGACCATTGGCGCTACTACTGGTATCCATGAATAGCCCCAGTCTGAGTTTCCTTTGTTTGCAATTGGTAGAATCGCATGGGTCAGACGTGGACCTAGGTCACGAGCTGGGTTGATCGCATAGCCAGTTGGTCCTCCTAGGGAAAGACCGATTGCTAAGATCAAACCTCCGACAGCAAAGACATTCGTACCATCGGCAAATGAGTTTTGTCCAAACGCTAATAGTCCTAGTACTAAAACGAAAGTACCGATCAACTCGGTGATAAAGTTCGCTGGATAATTTCGAATGGCAGGACCTGTCGCAAATGTACCTAAAATTGCGCCTTGGTCTTTTGTCACACTCCAATGTGGTAAATACGTCAACCAAACTAAAACAGCACCGACGATCGCACCTAACATTTGCGCAATAATAAACGGAATCACTAGGTTCCAGCCAATTGCACCGGTCATCGCCATCGCTAAAGATACGGCTGGATTCAAATGAGCAGGTCCCATAAATCCGGAAATATAGACAGCCATTGTAACGGCTAGTCCCCAACCGAAAGCAATCACGATCCAACCAGAAGCTTGGGCTTTACTCTTGTTCAAGTTAACCGCAGCACATACCCCATCACCAAGTAAAACTAAAATCATCGTACCAATAAATTCTCCCATGATCTGCGTCATTTCTGCACTCATCTATTTTTCCCCCTTCAATTCACGTAGATCCGACTCTGCGATCAATTCTTCTAAATGAGCTTCTTGACGCTTCTTCTCTTCTGCTGACCAAGCGAAGTAAGACGCAATGGCATCAATGATCGGTTGTTTGATTGCATCAAGTTGATCACGTTCAAACAACAAGTGATTCGTGCGGCGAATCAAGTAGTCGCCTGGTGCTAATACCATTTCTTCTTCTAACCCATAACGTAAACGAGCAGATTCAGCTAAACTTAGTCCTTCATACGGTGTCATTTCTTTTGCCAAAGCAAAAATCTTTTTCGCATTGGTTCCATAAAAATCTGCAATGTATTTTGCATCAGCTTCTGCTAAACCAGATTCAACTCCGATTTTTGTCAATTCTTCCACAGTTTCTTCCAGTTTTGTTGGATCAAAATCTCCTCCAGAAACGGGATAATGTTTCGAATCGATTTCTTTTACTGACATCCGGTAGTCATCTTTCAACAACTGGCGGATTAATTTTAGTGCTCCCTCCGCCATCTTACGGTAGTCTGTGATCTTCCCACCTGATAGTGTCACCAAACCATCCGATTCACGTTCTAATGAGCTACCTCGAGAAATCGAAGAAGGGGCTTTTTCATCACGGCTGTTTTCTAAATGATTCAATACATCCTCTACTTCTAACCGAGAAGCCTTGTTTTCTTTATATTCAGTAACCGTATCAACGACTTTGCTAAAGCTTTTATCTGAAATAGAGCCGTTGTCACCACCGTTATAGTCAGAACCAGAATTACCGATCAATAATGGGCGTAACCCTGCCCAACTTGATTCGATGTCTGCGAGGGTGATGTTTGCATCTGGGTAACGATGATTGATGACATCTAATAAATAGTCCACATCTTCTTGCGTTACTTTTGGATCCGTATAGTCCCCTTGATAGTCCGTATCTGTCGTTCCAAAATACGTTTTATTTTCTCGTGGAATGGCAAAAACCATTCGGCCATCTTGTTTGCCCGTGTCAAAATATGTTGGTTGTGGAACAGGCAGTTTTTTAGCATCTACGACTAGATGAACACCTTTGGTTGGTCGCATCTTAGGTGATACCGCACGTTTGAAATTCAAGTTACGGATTTTATCGACCCATGGACCACTTGTGTTGATCACTATTTTTGCGTGGATTTCCACGACTTGATCCGTTAGCAGATCACGTGCTTTGACACCCACGATTTGATCTCCTTCATATAAAAAGCCAATCGCTTTCATTTTACTTACTAGGTAAGCGCCATCTTCTGCTGCTTTTTTGATGTTATCGATCACTAAACGTGAATCATTGTTCCGAAAATCTAGATAAACACCAGCGCCCTTTAACCCTTCTTTTTTCAAAAATGGTTCTCGTTCTAACACTTCTTCTGGTGTCAGCGTATAGTTTTCATATTTTGTTCCAGTCACATTTGCCAATTTATCGTAGAGATCCATTGCCACTTTGACTGAAAACATATTAAACGTCGTTGCCCCCTCATCTTCATAGATCGGTAGTAACATTGGATCAGGTTTTGGAATGTGTGGCGCAATACCTTGGACCACCGCTCGTTCGCCTACAGTATCTGCTACAACTTCGACGTCAAAAGTTTTAAGATAACGAATCCCTCCGTGTACTAATTTTGTGGAGCGTGAAGAAGTACCTTCTGCAAAGTCTTGCATCTCGATTAGCCCCGTTTTAATTCCTGATGCAGCGGCTTGAAGCGCCACACCAGCCCCTGTGATACCGCCACCAATAATCAGCAGATCCAACTTTTCGTGTTGCATTTTTTCAATACTTTCTTGTCTTGTTCCTCTTGAAAACATGACATTCCCTCCCTTTACTCAAATGCTTGTGTTGCTACTACCGCTTTTTTCCAACCGCCATATAATTTTTCTCTACGCTCTTCAGGCATCTCTACTTCAAACATCTTGCCCGCTTCATAAAATTCTCTGATTTCATCTGTATCTTTCCAAAAACCAACCGCTAAACCAGCTAGAAATGCCGCACCTAATGCCGTAGTTTCCAGATTTTCTGCTCGTTGGATCGGAATATTTAAAATATCTGTCTGAAATTGCATCAAATATTCATTATTCGCTGCTCCACCATCGACCTTCAAGACTGGTATTTTGATCCCTGTGTCTTCTTGCATCGTATCAATGATATCTCTTACTTGGTATGCAATCGATTGTAAGGTTGCTTTGATAATGTCTTCTTTGGTCGTCCCACGTGTCAACCCAAACATCGAACCTCTCGCAGCTTGATCCCAATAAGGTGCCCCTAACCCAACAAATGCTGGCACGACATAGACTTCATCCTCACTTGTGGAACGTTTTGCTGCCTCTTCGGAATCACTTGCTTTTTGTAACATTTGCAACCCATCTCGCAACCATTGGATGGAAGAACCTGCTACGAAAATGCTCCCTTCCAGTGCATAGTAAACTTTGCCATTGATTCCATAACCAATCGTCGTTAATAGATTGTTCTTGGATAGTTGTGGTTCTTCCCCAGTATTCATGACGATAAATGATCCTGTACCATACGTATTTTTGACCATTCCAGGTTCAAAAGCCATTTGTCCAAACAAAGCAGCTTGCTGGTCACCAGCCATCCCAGAAATCGGCACTTCACTTCCATAGAAATGATACCCTTGTGTATAACCATAAATTTCTGAATTAGAAGTCGGTTTTGGCAGCATTGCTCGAGGAATGTTCAAGAGATCAAGGATTTCCTGATCCCAATCAAGATCGTGAATATTAAACAACATCGTCCGACTTGCATTGGAATAATCCGTCACATGTGCTTGACCGTCTGTTAATTTCCATACCAGCCATGAATCGATCGTACCAAAAAGCAATTCGCCTTTTTCAGCACGTTCTTGCGCTCCCTCTACATGGTCAAGAATCCAACGTATTTTTGTAGCAGAAAAATAGGCATCAATCACTAAACCTGTTTTTTTATGGAAAAAGTCTTGGTAGCCTTCCTTTTTTAAATTATCAGCAATTGATGCGGATTGACGAGATTGCCAGACCACAGCATGATAAATCGGACGTCCAGTATCTTTTTCCCAGATCACCGTCGTTTCACGTTGGTTAGTGATCCCGATGCCTGCGATTTGATTCGGTTTGATCCCAGATTCAATAAATGCTCCTGCAATGACCGACTGTACGGAGTTCCAGATTTCATTCGCATCATGTTCCACCCAGCTCTCTTTAGGAAAATATTGCGTGAATTCTTTTTGCGAACTACCGATATGTCTACCTTTTTTGTCATAAATAATTGCTCGTGAACTTGTCGTTCCTTGGTCAATCGCCATGATGTATGTTGATTCTGTCATTCTGATCTCCTCCATTATCTGCAAACGCTTTCTAAATTTATCTTTATCTTACACCGATTCATTTTTTAGAAACTGCCAAAAAAACATTTATTTTCTGTTTTTTTGACAGTTTTTAATTTTTTGCTTTTTTTTCTTCTTCGATTTTTTGCTTTAACCTTGCGATATCATAGCTTGAAGCAAACTCTGATAAATAATAATAATTTTGATGAGGATCTTCTTGATTAAATGTAATCACTAAATCATACTTTTTTCCTGGTCGTCGATTTTCAATCTCAATTCCACTGATTCCTTTTAGTTCTCTTAACAAAAATTGTTGAAATGCCACTCGATAAATCGGTAATGTTTCAATATCGATTCCGATAGTGACCGATTTCGCAATATAAAAATCGATCATCATAAGAATATTGGCATACTGAATCATGAGATAACTTAAAGCAGCTTCTTCACCTTGTTTAGCAGGTAGTTGTGTCAGCGTTGTTTCTTTCAATCGTTCGAGTAATTGACTAAGGGAGCGGCCTAACATCTTTTTCTGTTGTTGCAGGAGATGCTCTGGCTCATAGATCATCATGACTCCTCGAAAAAAATAAAACTCATTATCGATTTGAGCTAATTGATAACCGACTGCTTTTTCTTCCTTGATCTTCAACTTTCGTGGACGATAGTGCCACAACATCGTTTCTCTAATGTACGTATCTAATACAGCTGTTGGTAATTTTTTGCTTCGGGTTAAATCATATTGATAAAAATGTTCTTCTGATAACACAGCAAACGAGACAAAAAAACTGTAAAACATTAAAGGCTCATAGCCACTGATCTCAGCAGCTGTCCGACTTAAATAAAGTGAAATGACCGGATCAAGTGCTTGATACAAACGATCCTTTTGGTAAAGTATTTTCTTTTCTTTCAATGTAGCAAACGTCGTTTTTTCACTCAATAGCCGTTTACGAGTGATCCCCAGCCAGCAGGCGATTTTACTAGCTGACTCTTGAGAGAATGTCGTTTCTAAGGCTCGCTCCAATCCTAAAATAAGTGGCGCTTTATCAGGCGTCTGTTGTAAGAAAAGGGGACGTTGTGATTCAGAGATAAATTGGAATAACACATAGTAGAAATAACGAACTTGCAATTCCTCACCATAGAGTTGGCCATTTTTGATTTGTAGAGAAAATTCTTGTAGTAACTGATTCAATTCTTTGATCTTACGAAAGACAGAAGATTCACTGATATTAAACGCTGTCGCTAGACGAACGATCGATGCTTGGTGATGTTCTAATAAATAAACAAGCAGATTGAATTTCAAGCTTTGTTGAACTAAGAATAGAATGATTTTTTCTAAGCTGACATCTTCAGCCAACTCTAATGTGACTTGAAATTCATTTCTTTTGATTGCTACTTTCTTCCCCATCATCCTACCGATCATTGGGATTTCTGCTATATATTGATCAAATGATGTTTTAGAAAGATTGACTTGTTCCCTTAATTGATTCGTGCCTACAGTTCCACCATGCAACACCATGTCCCTAAGAATCAGCACTTGCAACTGCTCTTTTTTCTCTAGTAATTGTTCAATCTTCATCGAGCGTATCAACCACCTTTATCAATTGAAGCGGCAACCGATATTCTGGCTGGAAGAATAACTCCCGTTCGAATAATTTCTCTAACGTCCAGCCTTCCTCAATAGCGAGAGTGAATCGATCCAATAAATCGAATATCTCCTCTCGACTTCGCAACTGCGCACCAAGTAATTGTCCCTTTTCATTGCACATCACTTTGATTTTCGCCGTTTCACTATTGGTCGCAGCTAAGCGGGCAAGCAAATATGTTTTACGGACAGTCTGCGGATAAAAAATACTTTCTTCTTCCGTTAGCCCGACACTTCCTAGAAAATAGCCAAACCAATGATTTCCAATTGCTCGGTAGGTTCCCGGATCTTTCGTACGTTTGCCACTAATCGTTTGACTGACCACTTGTGCCGTACGTAGTGCATTATTGACCAAAGAGACATACATTTTTTCTTGAGTCGGTTGGAACGTCACTTGGATCGCATCACCGATTGCATAAATATCCTTCGCTGACGTTTGCAAATACTCATCGACCCAAATCGTACCATCTTCATTTAGCTTCAACTGATCTTGCCAGAGATGATTGTCTGGACGCGTGTGATTCGCTAGCAGAACTAAATCATAGCTTTCTGTTTTTTGATCCGTCACTACGGCCACTTGCTCGTTTTCTTCGAGCGTTTGTACTTGTTCATTCAAAAACAATTGGATATGCCGTTGCAATAACTCATGTGTTAACGGTTCAACCATTTCGGGATCGAAATAACGGAACAACAATGTTGGTCGACTTTCATAGAGATGGATTTCTTTTTGCTGATGATATAACCCTTCTGCTAATTCAAGTCCTACTTGTCCCGCACCAATCACAGCAATTTTTTGTGCTTTCGCAAGACTTTGTTCCAAAGATTCTTTTAAGTGGATATCTTTAACAGAGCGGATCTGCGTACTTTTGTTTCCATTTTTGAATTGCTGACTCGAACCCGTTGCAATCACCAATGTATCAAAAGTAAGCTGTCGCCCATTTTGGATAAACACAGTCTTCGTGGCTATTTCAAGTGAAACGACTTCCGTGCGTACTTGCACATCAATTGCGTATAGCGCTTGCAATTCTTCCTTAGTCAACCAATAAAGTTGCTCTTTACTTGTGAGTTGCTTTTTTAACAGTAAATTGAGTCCACTCGGTATAAACCCAATCTTGTCTTGTTTTTCCAAAAGTATGATCTCACTGTCAGGACAACTTTTTCGCAAAGAAATTGCTGCATAGATCCCCGCAAAAGAACCACCAATGATCACGATCCTCATCCATTTCCCTCTTTTCCAATAGCCTATTTGAAGAGTATCATGTAACCGTTAATGTTTCAAAAAATGTACTCAAAAACGAAGCAAATCTTCGATCATAAGAACAGCCGTGGTGTTAGATCAAGTAGGCAACTTTTGCAGAATAAAAAAATAAGTTCGATTTTGACAATAAAAATCAAAATCGAACTTATCTTCTTTTTGAGAAAGAACTATCGTCCCAGTCTCATTAATCTATTATTAACGAAGCATCAATTACAATAAACTTTTTGTACTCCACATCATAGATTGTCCATAAATATGCTCCAAGTCCTTCTCGCCCCCCATTATAATATTGGGTAAATTCATTATTCCAAAGATAGATTTCCAACCTTTTTTTTTCTGGAAAAAGTTGCTGGTTTATTTCAATAAAATCTTCCTTTTTCCCATATAAATTTTGAGGATTATCCATAAACGCATGTTCATATGTTCCTTTTTCTTCAAAAAATTCTTCGACAGATATTTTTTTGCTATTCATTAACTCTGGATTTACTTGGATAGGATAACCTTTGATTTCATCAAATGAACGCAAATTAGTGTAAATAATCTTTTCCTCTCTTGTTTCCTGATACTTCTTTTCATATTCCCTACTAGTAAACTTTCCATCTTTTGTTTTAATCGCCCAAATTCTAAGCGCCCACAGTCTATTTTTGTAATTAAGAAAAGCTAATGCAACTTCTTGATGACTTATTATCTTTTGATAATTCTCTTCATAAAAAAAAGCATAATTCATAGCAAAACCTTTTTTTCTGAAATTCCATGTTTCTTCTTCTAATAATTCCATTTCATCACTCTCCTATACTTCCCCATACTATTTTCCTTTAATTCCATCATAAAACCTTTTTAATTATAAAATTATTTAAAACTACTTTTTCACAAAAAAAGGAAGAACGAACTTCGAAAAAATCATAAGTATTACATTGTCACTGCTTTTCCAGATCTAAAAAGATATAAAGAAGAAACAAATACTTTGCTCTATGAATAATAGTGTAGTATGGAGTAATCGAACTACAATATGTACTTGATTTTGTTGATTTCCCCTTAAAGAAAAGAGAGCCAAGGAAGTTCTACCCTTGACTCTCCTTTTTTAATCATTTTGTATCATCTACGGGATAAACAGTTCAATATCAATGACCGTAAATCGTTTTTGTTTCTTATCATAGATCGACCATAGATACGCTCCATCATCTCTTCTACCTTCATTATAAAAGTTAGTAAAATCAGTATGCCATTGATAAATGACTAACTCACTTCGATCAGGAAACAGGAGTTGATTGACTCGTTTGAAATCTTCGATTGTTCGATGGGTCTGGAGATAACTACAAAAAGCAATTTGGTATTCCCCACCCTTGGCAAAAAAAGTGGTGGAACTGATTTCATCAGCTTTCATCATTTGGGGATTGACCCGTATAGGAAAGCCGTCATAAGTATCAAACGAGGTTTCTTCCATATAAGTAAGCGTTACTTCTTCAGTTCGTTCATACAGTTGAGGAAACATAATCAATAAGGCTTCACGCTCTTTTCTAAGCTCTTTTACCATTTGGTAACGCTCTTGTTTGCGTTCTTCATACTCCATTTGTAGCTTTTTGAGATCTACTTTTCGTCCGCCTGCTTGAAGGTATCTGATCTTTCCTTGCATATCTGCTTTTACTTGGGCATCTACCCCAGCTTTTATTTTTCCCTCGACTTCTGGGGTTAGTGTGATCTCAACTTCTGGCACTTCGGCTAATTTTTGAGTTAATCCAGGCACAAATTTTGGTGTCCAGATACACCATGCCCGATTAGCATATGTAAGAAATGCCCGTACTGCTTCACGATGACTTTCATATCCTCGATACTTTTCCTCAGTAAAAAAAGCACAATTGACCGGCTCAATTAGATATTCATTACATTCATAATAGAACGTTTCTTTTTCTAGCAATTCCATTTTTCCACTCTCCTCTACTTAGCTACGCCTCACTTTATTTTATCATGAAGACGACTGAAGTAAGACAACTACCATAAACCTACTTTTTCATAAAAAGAGAAAGAATTGAACACCAAATAGCTAGGAAGTTTTTCCCTTAACTCCTTTCTTAAACACTTTTTATCACTTATGGAATAATTAGGGCAATATCAATCACTGTAAATCGTTTCCTTTTTTTGTCATAGATCGACCATAGATACGCTCCATCATCTCTTCTGGGTTCATTATAATAATTGGTAAAATCAGTATGCCATTGATAAATGACTAACTCACTTCGATCAGGAAACAGAAGTTGATTGACTCGTCGGAAATCTTCGATTGTTCGATGGGTCTGGAGATAACTACAAAAAGCAATTTGGTATTCCCCACCCTTGGCAAAAAAAGTGGTAGAACTGATTTCATCAGCTTTCATCATTTCGGGATTGACCCGTATGGGAAAGCCGTCATAAGTATCAAATGAGGTTTCTTCCATATAAGTAAGCGTTACTTCTTCAGTTCGCTCGTAGAGTTGTGGAAATCTGATCAATAATGCTTCACGCTCTTTTCTAAGCTCTTTTATCATTTGGTAACGCTCTTGTTTGCGTTCTTCATGATCAATTTGTAGCTTTTTGAGATCTACTTTTCGTCCGACGGCTTGAAGATATTTGATCTCTCCTTGTATATCTCCTTTTATTTGGGCATCTACCTCAGCTTCTATTCTTGCTTCGACTTCTGGGGTTAGTGTGACCTCAACTTTTGGCACTTCGGAAAATTTTTGAGTTAATCCAGGCACAAATTTTGGTGTCCAAATGCACCATACCCGATTAAAATACGTGAGAAAGGCCAGTACTGCTTCTTGATGACTCGTAATCCCTTGGTTATTGTCTTCTTTAAAAAAAAGCACAATGGACGGGTTCAATTAAATGATCGTTATACTTATAATAGAACGTTTCTTTTTCTAGCAATTCCATTTCATCATTCCTTTCTTCCTTAGTTACTTTCTATGTATCCGCTTTTATTTTACCATGTTTTTTTACCTCTCATACTCCATAAAAAAATCAATTTTTAGACTTACGTTGTACATTCTTTTTATTTTTTTATAGAAATAGAGGGCAAAATCTGAAGCGACTCCAAACAGTTAGACTAAAAAATCTAAATTTTGGAGGACGTTTCAGATTCCACCCTCTACTTTATAAAGTTTTCTTCTATTGTTAAATTGGATTGTTTTTTGGCAGACTTACTATAATGCTGTAATAAGAAGGCCTACGTCGGAACTGTTTATTTTCGTTTTTTGCTTAACTTTTTCCCTTAACAACTTACTTCTTCAAAGATTCAACGACTTTGATTCCTAATTGATGGGCAGATTGAGGATTCTGTCCGGTCAACAACTGTCCATCTGCATGTACGACCGCTGTAAAAGCTGGTCCTGCTTGATAGTTTGCTCCTTTTTCTTTCAAGGCATCTTCTGTTAGAAAAGGTACTTTGTCCGTTGTTCCATTCGCTGTTTCTTCTTCGTTACTAAAACCAGTGACCGTTTTCCCCGCTAAAATCGGTTGACCAGAAACGTCAACTACAGGAAGTAACCCGACTACACCATGACAAACAGCTGAAACGATTCCGTCATTTTGGTAGATCGATGAAGCAATTTTTCCTAGATCCGTTGCTTCAGGAAAGTCCCACATGGTTCCGTGTCCACCGGTATAATAAATCGCACGATACTCGTTTGGGTCGACTTCAGCTGGACTCAAGGTGCTTCCTAACGCTCGGTTACGGAAATCTTCGTCCTGATAATAGTTCCAATCGATTTCATCCATCGCTTCCAGACTCTTCGGCTCCAAAGGAACATACCCACCTTTAGGACTGACAAAATCAGCTGAGATATTATTTTTGACTAAAGCATCATAAAAATGAGTCAGTTCACTCAGCCACAGCCCTGTTGGACGGTCGGTTCCTTTATATCTTTCCACATTCGTTAAGACGATCAATACTTTCATTGTTCTCTCTTCTTTCTTTACTAATAAATCTTCACTTATCTATTAGTATTTGATTGATAACGGATCTGTAAAAAATTATACAATGGATTAGGTAAATAGAGTTCTTGATATGCTTTTGCAAATGGTTTGGTCACAAGTTCTGTATCGCGATTTTCCATTAATTTGACCGCCCATTCGGGGTCAACTAATAGTTGCTGACCGACTGCAACAAGTTCTGCATCAGATAAAACGGCTTCAACATCTTGGCGATTACGGACATTCCCTACACCCACTAATGGTATTTTTCCTTGCACTGTTTCATGGAGATAGTGAAGCATCGATTGCTCATTGTATTTCTCAGAACGAGCAACACGATCATACGTACTTAATGAAACATGAAGGTAATCCAATTTTGTTTCACGTAATTTTTCCATTAACCATATGGTATCTTCAAAACGGATACCAGGCGTTTCAAATTCTTCTGGTGAAAAGCGATAACCTACGATAAAAGGCTTTGTTGCGTATGTTTCGACAGCTTGAAACACACTTTTCACTACTTCATCAATAAAGCGATAGCGATTTTCTAAGCTTCCGCCCCATTGATCTTCACGACGATTAGAATGTGGCGAAAAGAATTGTTGGATCAAATACGTATTAGCACCGTGTAATTCTACACCATCAAATCCAGCTTCGATCGCTCTTCTAGTTGCTTCACCAAAAGCCTTGATTGTTTCTAAGATTTCGTCTTCTGACAAGGCACGTGGTGTTTCCGCATTAGGTCGTTCTGCAGGGATTGCGCTAGCCGAAACAGTTTGTTCGCCTGATAACGTTGCTCGACTCGTCATACGTCCGCCATGGAAGATTTGTACGATCGCTTTTGCCCCATTTTCTTTGATTGCCTTTGCCAAGTCACTGAGCCTAGGTATCATTTCATCATGCGCTATGCTAAGTTCACCGGGCCAGCCTTTTCCTATATCTTGCACATTCGCAGCCCCTGTAATAACAGCGCCTAGTCCCTTCGAACGTTCTTGGTAATACGTGATCTCATCTTCCGTAATCACACCATTATAAAAACTTAACTGGGTGGTCATAGGTGCCATCATCAAACGGTTAGGTAATGTCACACCAGAAGGAAAAGTGATTGTTTCGTTAAAATTTGCCATGGTGATTCCTCCATTCAGTTCTCTTCGTTTATTAAAACACATAATTAGTTGCGCATACAACTAACTAGATTAAAAAAATTTATTTTTTTTGTAGTTTTTCAGTGGCTGAATTGATTGCTTTAGATAAACATTCACTTTCTACAGATCCTAGAATCTCTTGATATGCATGATGTAGTTCTTCCCAACTACTATCGATTTCTTTTACAAATTCCCGTCCTTGATCCGTCAGATAAACTAATGACAAGCGTCCATCACTGACTGTTTTGATATAGCCTTTGTATTCCAATTTTTCGACAAAACGAGCAATCGTTGAAGGTGCAGAACAAAGTAATTGGGCGATATCCTTTTGTGGTAACCCATCTTTTTCTTTTAAAATCAATAAAATAAACCCATATGTCGGTGTCAAACCCGTTTTCTTAAATGCTTCATCTGCCATTTTATTCAACAGGCGATCTAATTTTTTCACACTAAAAAACAGACAATCATTTAACGCTTGTTCAATCGGTTTTCCCATGTTTTCTCCCCCTAATATCCGCGTAACATATCATAGTATGATTTTTGTTATTTGTCAAAAAAGGCTGTAGTAACAAGGGAAAACAAGAGCATGTAAAATTCCTAGAAAGAATAATATAACCTGTTTTAGGGGATATAAAAACGCAGAAACAAGATTCAAGCACCTTCAAACAATGGGCTGCACCAAAAATTTGAAATAAGATAAGTAGAGAACAGATACGGCAAAAAATTGTCTTGGTATTTTTTATCATTTTTGAAGTCTTCTTACTTTCTTGATGTTTCATACTGTTATCTTTTCACATGCTCTCCTTGTTGAAGAGAGGTCTTATTCCATTCATAAAAGAATGATTCAAAAAAATTGTCACTAGGTACCGCCGAATAAGAAAAAAATGCGACTGATTGGTTTATACTTTTTTCAGATAAACTACTTTGGCACCTAATAATGAGACACCGATATGCAAAGTTTCAGCAACTGCAGGTACGCTTTCACCAAAAGGCAATACGCTGACACGATTGATGATGACCCCTATGATAAATACAAGGACGGTCAGCCAAGTTCCCTTTTTTACCCATTGCTGGTCACTTTGTCTTTGATAGATTTTTACAGTTTGGGCACGTAACACGCCAAAGATGAACCCCAGCAAAACAGACAAAACAATAAGGATAAGGGTATGGTTAGTCTTAATGATTTCTTGCCAGTTGCTTATGATTAAATAAAGTCCAACTAATACAATGATGATTTCACTTTTCATCGTGTCTTTGATTGCTCTTTCTTTAAGTAATCTCTGTAAAATAAAGAGAATCAATACTAACACAATGAGATAATTTTGTAGATGTTCCACGTTTTATTCTTCTTTCTTTCCTGAAATTCCTGAATGCCGTGTATTGATTATTTGGATTCGTTTATTTAACAATCGGGCTCGTAAAAAGTTCCTGATGATCAAACAAAGCCACACAATGAAATAGATACTCACAAAGGTTAGCGTGTATCTCTCAAGATGAACAGACACTCTTCCATTTAACAGCACCAACAAGAAATAACTAAAGGCATACGTACTAATAAAATGCAGCAGTATAATCTGAAGATAATTAAGCTTCTCAATTCGCTCGATCAGCGATACTACGCCAATAAAAGCCGAGAGAAAGAAGACAAAAAGAATCTCATTTCTCGTGATCTCATGGGTTTGTGAAACTAATTTGAACAGCAAGAAAGCAAAGCTTCCAATACCAATACTTCTCATCATACGTTGTATCAATTTCATCGGGCTCTCCTTTTCATCTTACCAGCTATCAGGTACATTTATTCTACAAGGTTTCCTTCTTGAAGCTAGTTTGATTGTCATTTCTTGCATTTTTCTTGTCACTTGTTGCGAAAAGTCTGATCGATTTTTTCTTTTAATGCTTTGGAAAAATAACAGCTAACGAGTAACTCTTCTGTATTTTGTAATGTGACATAGAGATTTCCATTTAAAAGCGACGAATTGATTTCTTTAACCATATAGATATTTAAAATAGTCGTTTTCGATATTTGGATAAATGGTTCTGGGAGTTCTTTCATTAACTGAGCTAGTGTCAATCTTCGCTCATACACTTCATTTTCCGTATAAAAGAAACATTTGCGATCAAGGTATTCGATATAAAAAATCGAGAATAAATCTAAATAGACATCTCTTTCTTTTTTATAGTCTCTCACTAAAATAGTTTCCACTTTGTATTTCTCTAAAATATCAGCAATCGAAGTTAAAAATGGTACCTTTTCATGAACTTGAAAAAGTACCATCTCCTCTTGTTTTTTTGGAATCAAATCAAACAATACTTTCATCATGGTCCTCACACTTGTCTAAATTTCTTTTATCATACTCTTTTTTGAGGTGTTCGGACAAGTCATTTATTTGCTCGTCTTCAAAACAAAAGCTTCATAAGGACGTAAATTCAGTTTGCCTGTTGGTATCTGTTTTTGTGGATAGTTTGAAATGACTAGTGTCATCGCTTGATCAGCCAATGTGTATGGCTGATTTTTTTCAGACATATTGCAAACGACTAACCATTGTTCATTATTCAACGTCCGATAATAGGCAAATACGTCATCGGGCGTATCTGTTACCAACTGATAATCTCCCCAGACGATGAGTTCATTGTTTTTCCGTAACTCGATCAATTGCTTATACGTATAAAAAATAGAATCTTTCTTTACTAAGGCTGTTTTCACATTGATCGTTTGGTAGTTTGGATTGACGTGTAGCCAAGGAGTTCCTGTGGTAAATCCAGCATGTTCACTATTATCCCATTGCATCGGTGTACGCGCATTGTCACGCCCTTTTGCATTGATCGAACACAAGATTTCTTCCGGAGTAAATCCTAAAGTTAACCGTTCATGATACATGTTGATCGTTTCAATATCTTGCGCTTCAGAAATATCCTTGATCGGGTAGTTTGTCATCCCGATTTCTTCTCCTTGATAAATATAAGGTGTCCCTTTCATCATATGAAGCAAAATCGCAAACATTTTACCACTTTCTTCTCGATAATCTTGATCATTCCCCCAACGTGAGATGATCCTTGGCAAATCATGGTTATTCCAAAATAGACTGTTCCATCCTTCATTCCCTAAAGAAGTTTGCCATTTTGATAATACCTGTTTCAACTCAGGAATACTTAATGGTTTTAAATCCCATTTGTCTTTTCCTGCCTGTTGATCCAAACCGACATGTTCAAATTGAAAGATCATCGATAGTTCATTTCTCTTGGGATCAGAATAAAGCTTGGCAATGTCCGTGGTTGCTCCCCAAGTTTCGCCCACTGTCATCAGATCTTTGTTTCCAAAAGTAGCTTGATTCATCTCTTGTAAATAGTCATGAAGTTTGGGACCATTACTTGTTATTTCTTGATCAGGTAACTTCCCAATCGTATCGATCACGTCCATTCGGAAACCACCGATTCCCTTGTCGATCCAAAAGTTCATCATCTGATAGATCTCTTGACGTAAATGGGGATTTTCCCAGTTTAAATCTGGTTGCTTTTTACTATAAAGATGTAAATAATACTGACTAGTTGTTTCATCAAACTGCCAAGCGGAGCCACTGAATATCGACCGTAATTGATTAGGCTCATTTCCATTGATTGGGTCACGCCAAATGTAATAATCCCGATACGGATTTTCTTTACTTTGACGAGCTTCGATAAACCAAGCATGTTCATCTGACGTGTGGTTGACGACGAGATCCATAATGATTTTTATTTCACGTTTCTTTGCTTCTGCAATCAGTTCCTCCATATCAGCCATCGTGCCAAATTCGGCCATGATTGCTTGATAATCACTGATATCGTAACCATTATCGTCGTTAGGAGATTCATATACGGGAGATAACCATATCGTATCGATCCCTAAATAATGCAGATAATCCAATCGAGTGATCACTCCTTGTAAATCCCCGACTCCATCCCCATTCGTATCTTGAAAACTATGAGGATATACTTGATAGACAACTGATTGATGCCACCATTTTTTCTCCATACTTTCCTCCATTGGTTAAAGATTATTGATCCCTCGAAAAAATTGTAACGCTTTCAAAAACGAGAGTAAATAGCCATTATTCTCCTTATTTCTTTCACCACGCCTAAACCTTGATGCTATCGTCTTTTACTTTCAGTTGTTACCGATAACAATTTTTTCCAAAAAAGAACCCTGGCATTTGTTTTCTCGCTAACAATAGCGAGATCTCCATTTGCCAAGGTTTTTTTACTTGTCACACATCATAAAAATTAATCAACTAAATCAAGTTAACTAATGTTCAGTATCCACATGAAGCCAATAAAGACAAAGAATAACAGATACATGATCGGTGATACTTCTTTTCCGCGTTTTGCTGCGATCATAGTAATTGGATAGAAGATAAATCCTAATGCGATCCCATCAGAAATACTGTAAGTTAACGGCATACCGATCAAGATCAAGAAAGCTGGAATGGCGATCTCTAACTTGCCCCATTCGATTTGACGCAACGATTGTGCCATCAATACACCGACAATGATCAGTGCTGGTGCTGTTACTTGTGAAGTCACTACTGATAGCAAAGGTGAAAAGAATAAACCGAATAGGAATAAGATCCCGGTCGTTACTGCAGTAATCCCAGAACGGCCACCAACAGCGATTCCGGCAGAAGATTCAACGAAAGCCCCAACTGGTGAAGTTCCTAATAAAGAACCTGCAAGCATGGCTGTTGAATCAGAAGCCAACGCTTTCCCAACACGAGGCATTTTGTTATCTTTCATAAAACCAGCTTGATTAGCTAAACCGACTAACGTTCCTGCTGTATCAAAGAATGTAACTAATAAAAAGGTTAATACGACTACCCACATTTGTAGTGAGTTGATGTCTCCGATATGTTTCAATGCAACTAAGAATGTTGGCTTTAAACTTGGTGCAGCTGAAACTAATTGAGAAGGCATAGGAATAAGTCCAGTCACTAATCCAAGAATTGTGCTAGCTACCATCCCAATAAAAATACCTCCTGGAACACGTCTTATCAATAAGATTGCTGTCACAACTAACCCAAAAATCGTCAACCATGTTGAACCTACGCTTAGTGATCCTAACCCCACTAATGTGGATTCATTTGAAACGATGACTCCTCCTTCATTCAAGCCAAGGAAAGCAATAAATAAGCCAATCCCACCTGAGATCGCATATTTTAAATCAGCTGGAATTGCATCAATGATCATTTCGCGTAATTTGAAAATCGTGATTAAAATAAAAATCAAAGAAGCAACGAACACGCCTGCTAAAGCTGTTTCCCAAGGAATCCCCATTCCCAAACAAACGGAATAAGCAAAAAAGGCATTAATCCCTAATGCTGGCGCAGTACCAATCGGGTAACGTGCTAAGACCCCCATTAAAATACAGCCGATCGCACTTGCTAATGCTGTAGCCGTAAACACCGCACCTTCGTCCATTCCTGATGCGCCTAAAACTGTTGGATTGACAAATAAGATATATGCCATTGAGATAAATGTTGTAAAGCCTGCAAGTATTTCTCTTCTGACGGTGGTACCTAATTTTTCAATCTCGAAGTAGGAAAGTAGTTTTTCCTTCATCTTTCATCCCCCTAAAACCGAACATTTATAAAAAAGTCCCTCAAAATTTTGAATTATTTAAAAACAACGTGTTTAATCATATACTAAATCAGAACATAAGTAAACAAAAAAGTCGGATTTCAAGCAAAATCCGAACTTTAAGTTTTTTTGATCGTTATGAACTGATTTAACAGTTTTTTTAATAGAAAAGGAGCATTTCAAACAAAATAGCGTACCAAATCGGTTTGCTTTAGCTATTTTTTAGCTGCTCTTTTCCGATGCGTTTTTGTTCTTCAGCAATGAATCCCTTGATGTCACTTTCTGCCGAAAAATATTTACTAATTTCACTAGAATTAGTCAACGAATTCAAGCCGCCATATCCTGTATCTACCATTTTCCCCCAACCTTTTGTTGGCTTTTTCCCTGTCTTCAAGTTTTTCATACGGATTTTTTCACTTTTTTCTTCTCGTCGTCTCTGTGAATATTCTTCCATTTTTGCGATTAGATTCATGACAGTCTCTCCTTTCCTTCAAAAATTTGTTATTCATTTATTTAAATTCCTTGTCCTGTGCATCTCCTTTTCAAACACCAGGACCTCTTCTGATTTCAAACATTACAACTTACCGATCACAAAATAGTTTCCTTCTGGATCAGAAAAGTTGAACGTCTCTACGCCATTGTTCTCCATGATTTCACCAGCATTCTCTATTTTTTGATAGATCTCCTCAAATTGATCCGTAAAGAAAATGATCGAAGGAGTCGTACCTAACACTTCTGGCGAAAATCGTTGGACAAAAACTTTTGGAAAAATCCCTAATTCAAATTCTGGTGAAAGTTGCACGATCGTACTTTGAAATTCTTCTGGTAACTCAATCGTTTCACTAACTGTTGCGCCTAGAGTTTCGACAAAAAATTGACTAAGCACTTCAACATTTTCTGCATAAAGCATGACTCTGGTTTTACCGATCATCTCTGATCCTCCTTTGATGGTGTTGATCCTTTTCATTAAGTATATCATGAAAGCGGATAATCAAAGAATTCTCGGTTTAAGAATCGAAAAATCCGACAAGATTTGACAGACTGTGACGATTCTTTGTCAGTTTGTCTTGTTTTGATAAGATTTGATGGCACAACAGTGAAACGAAACCATTCAAAACTACACTCGTTAGAGAAAACAAGATCACATAGAAAAATCCCTCGTTTTTCTATGTGATCTTATTGGTTGAGCTACTTTTTCTTCCTACGTTTCGCTCCTACTTCAAATGTTCATTTCTGGATGTTCCTTCGTTAGCGTAAATGTTTTCCCTTCTACGCCAAATGTTTGTTCCACGCGTTTTTTCAATTCTGTCATTGCTTTTGCGCCACGTGATGCTTGCTCTTTTGTGACTGATTCAATAACCAAAATGGCTTTAGTCGTGTCTTCCGTCAACATTGTCCGTTGCGCTTCTCGCCAGTTGAAACTGCGACAGATTGCTCCTTCGTTATCGTAATAAATGATTTCTTCTGGTAAAGCTGGTGCATCAGCTTCTGCTCCTAGAGGTAAGAAACTTTCACCACCATGAGCTTTTCCTAGATGAAGATCCCCTTTGATTTTTTCTTGATCTTCTCCTCCACATGGCACACCAAATGTTAGAGAAATACTGTTATAGATATCGACTAATGGGTTGATAGGGAAAAATTCACGTTCTTGGCTAGCTCTTTTTAATAACGCTTCAATCGATGAACGGGCTCCTTTTTTGGTTTTAAAATGTGAAAAAGCTTGACGCCATTGGGCAATGACTTCATTTTGACTGAATGTTTCTTCTGTCAAATATCCTCTTGCTTCTTTCGCTGCATCATTCAATAGTTGATGGAATTGTTCTTCTTTGGCTTTATCTACATGATTATCGATACCTTCGACTACCAAAACTTCAATTGTTGCTTCTGGAAAGACTTCCCAAAAATTTTGTTCTGCGATGATTTTTTCCATGTTTCTACTCCTTTTATTTCTGTAAATTTTTGACATATAGATAATCTGTCTGAGCATCATCTCCCATATAAAAAATATGTTGGCTATGATGTTGGAATCCATGTTTTCTATAAAAAGCTAAGGCAGGATAGTTATGTTCCCATACCCCTAACCAAATCGCCTCTTTTTGTTTTTCTTGCGCTTTTTGCACAGCAAATTCGATCAATCTAGATCCAATCCCTTTAGATTTAAATGGCGATCGGACATAAATACGTTCGATCTCTAAAAATCCTTCTCCCATTGCTTCTGTTTGTGCTTGCCCTATATTTAATTTTAGATAGCCAGCAATCCGGTCATCTAGTAATGCCCAATAAAATTCTGACTGTTCCTCTTGTAGTTCTCGCCTCAATTTATCGAGCGCATAAGCTTCATCCAAATAGGTCGTCATCAATTCTTCACTGTTGTGTTCACCAAAGGTAGCTTGATAGGTCTCGATACTAATTGCCTGTAATTTTTCTACTTCCGTTTCTTTGATCCCTACGATTTCGATTGTTTTCACCGCTCCAGTCCTTTCAATAAATTCTTTTGTTTCCTTTTTTTATATAATGCCAATCTTCACTCACATTTTTCCGAACTTTTTGCAAAAGTGTGTGTAATTGCAAAACTTCTTGCTGGGATAACCCTTTGACAGCTACTTGATTGGAATAATGATGCTCTCGAAGGATAAACGGATAGACTTTTTTTCCACGATCCGTTGGGTAAAGTTTTTTTATCTTTTTATTTTTTTTATCTGGCATGCTTTTTATCAGGTCTTTTGCTATCAATTTTTTCACCGCACGTGCCGTTGTTGTTCGGTCAACGTTGATCATCTCAGCTAACTTTTCTTGAATAATGCCAGGATGTTCACAGATTCGTACTAAATACAGATATTGTCCTCTTGTCAAATCAACTTCTTGAAACTCAATGTTACTAATCGAGTCCAAGGCACGGGCAATTGCTCCAATCTCTCGAATGATTTCGTCCATTTTAGCCCTCCCTTACCTAGCTTTAGTATGATTTTACTCTTTTTTATTGCATTTGCAACAAAAAATCACTAAAAATAAAAAACTACCTTCCCTGATCAATCACAATAAGGCAAGGTAGCTTTTTCTAAAATCAATAGTTGCTCTTTGGTCGTACGTTTCAGCGAGAGTTTTGGTAAATCATTTAAGTGGAAGAATTTCATATTAGAAGTTTCATGGTTTGCCACAAACGTACCTGACAAGATAGCGCAAGAAAAAACAATTTTATAATACTGAAAGGCTTGAGGGATGTCTGTGCGCAGATTCGTATCAAATATCGCTAATAATTGACCTACTTCTACCTCTAATCCAGTTTCTTCTTTGACTTCTTTACGTATATTTTCTTTAGGAGACAAACCAACTTCTGCAAATCCTCCTGGTAATGACCATTCTTGTGTTTTTGTATCTTCGATCAATAGAATCTTCTCGTCTTGTTTGATCCATGCACGTACGTCAACTTTTGGTGTTGGATATCCTTCATGAGCTTCTATTAGGCTTGTCCATTCTTCCTTTGTTTCCAATCCCACTTCACTCAGCAGCTTCAACGAGATTTCTTGCAGCTCTTCATATCGTTCTTTGTCAAACACGTCTTTCCCATAAAGCAATCCAGCTTGAGCAATCGCTAGTAAGCGGCGATAATCGTTTAGTCTGTTTTCCATTCTACTCACTCCTCTCACATGACTATCTTTTTACTTATTTTAGTATAAGTCAAATTTTTTAGCTAACTTCTACTTTAAATAAACGAAGGCTGATTGAAGTAAAAAAATCCAAAAAACTCATCCTTTATTTGATATTGTGCCTTTTTTCATTATACTAATGGTAAGCGCTATCTAAAATAATCAGGTTTCATTATGAAGATGCGGCGAAACGAGTGTCTTCCTCACTTGTCATACTTAACAAAGAAAGGTTGATCCGATGTATTCTTTAATGAAAAAAATCATTACTGAAAAAGATATCAAACGCCAAGTCTCTTTAGTGGAACTATTACTGAATCACTCGCAAATAACTGTGAACGAATTGGCCGAAGTTGTCAATACCACAGAGCGTACGATTTTTTCTGATCTTCAAACAATCAAAACCCAATTACCTAAAGGCTGGCTAATCAATAGTGACCAATCAGGGATTCAACTAAAAAACGAACAGAATCTCCTGACAAATGAACTGTGGGAAATTTTTCTGACACAGTCGATCAGTGTCCAATTATTGAAAGAATTATTAACGATTAAAGAAGTCGCTACCCCCACCTTTTTAGCACGTAACGGCTTGTCTTACGAAACATTGAATCGTCATGTCAAAAAATTGAATCAACAATTAGTCGTCTATGAATTACAGATCGAACAAAACCGCCACCGTTTGTCGTTTTCAGGTGAAGAAGAAACCATTCGGCTATTTTATCATCGGTTACTTATGCCGTTTACCCATAACAACTATTTTTTCGAGGATTACTCGATCCATGAATCACACTACTTCCGATTTCTCAAACGTTTACGACAAGCTGAGTTAGCTGTTGATACCGAAGAGGTATTCGGGATTTGTTGGTTTTTTATCAACACGATTCGGATCAAAGCTGGTTGTCGAATCCCGACTTCATTGTTTTCTACCCAGGATCAATTATTTTTACTCTATGCTCCTGAATTAGAAAAACTGTACCGAACTGAAGGGGTCTATCTTAAAGATAAAGAAGCAGCGTTTGCTTTTTCCTGTTTTCTTGACAGTTGGAACTATAACAACTCTTACCCGCCTATGATCTTGGATATTTTACACCGTCACCCTGCAGAAACAAACATTCGTGAATTTGTAAATCGTCTATCAGAAAGCTTAGCTATCAAAGAGTTAGAACAAACAAACTTACCGGAAAATTTGATTTTACTACTCCTGAAATACTATGAATCACCGTTATTGATCGAACAAACAACCAAACAATATCACTATTATTTAAAAGAATATGAACAAGAATACCCAGAGTTATATCCTCATAAATTCGCTTTGTTGCAACAAGTTAAAGAATCGACGAGCATGGTCAAAAAGGTCACCAATGAGACTTATTTCTTTTATTTACTTTCTTTATTGATCCAACAGACACTTTTAGCCGTGCAGCCGTATCAAGCAACGATTTATTTTATTTTTCAAGGGGAACCTTCATGGAAAGCTTTTTTGCAACAAGAATTAAATGCTTATTTAGGCAAACGAGTGATCTTGGAACCCATTGAATTGAGTCAATTGTCAGATATCACTATCAAGAAAAATGATTTATTAGTTTCAAATATTCCGATCGATACACCGCCAATGCCTGTCATTTATCTTTCAACGATCCCGACAAAAAATGAATTGGATCGTTTAAGTGACTTATCGTTGCGATCGTATTTGTAACTCACACTTAGTTTTTTTATGCTCTGTCTTAACATCGATCAATGATCAAGTAACTAACAAAAGCTTATAAATGTCTATTTGGTAATGGCCAAAGAGTACGTTTATAAGCTTTTATTTCCTGTTTGTGGTGGTACTTTTTACGTGGGTAACTCAGCATTTCTTTTTTTGGCGATCATCTTACTGATCCGCTTTTCGATCTCAACGATTACAAAAAGTATTAGAATATTTAGTAAGATCGGTAGTTGCTCTGTCAGGGAAAGACTTGTTGTCCCAATTAGCTGTTGTGCGATCGGTAAGTAAATCACTCCTGCTTGCAAGAGGACCAACATCCCGAGTGACAAGAACAACGCTTTGTTTTCAAATAAACTACGATTCAATGAAGGATCAAGTAACTCGCGGCAATTGATCATATACACAGCTTGAGCAGCTACGATATTTTGTAAAAGCATGGTTTGTTGGAGCGCTTGTCCTTCAAAGCTCATTGCTAGTAAATAAGCAGGAATCATGATCAGCAATGACACATAAAAGATTCGGAACACACTGTAGCGGGTGAGAATCCCTTGCTTTGGATCTCTCGGTGAGCGACTCATCGTGTCCTTACCAGCTTTTTCAAATCCTAAAGCATAGGATAACGTGATCGTAGTAACCATGTTCACCCATAAAATTTGGACAGGTGTCAGTGGTAACGGCTGGTTAACGAGTAGTGCCCAAATAATGACCAGTCCTTGGGCTAAAGCTGTTGGTAAGAAAAAATTGATTGTTTTTTGAAGATTGTCGAGAATCCTCCGCCCTTCTTTGACCGCTTTAGCGATCGTATGGAAATTATCATCACCCAGTACCATGTCCGCTGCCTGCTTGCTCACTTCACTCCCTTTGATTCCCATAGCGATTCCTACATCAGCACGCTTCAAAGCTGGCGCATCATTCACACCGTCACCCGTCATTCCAACGATTTCTTCATTTTTTTGAAGAGCATCCACGATCCGTAACTTGTGTTCCGGTGTCGTTCGGGCAAATACATCTACTGATTTCACTTGTTTCGCTAGTTCTTCATCGGATAAACGATCAATGTCAATTCCTTCTAACACGTTTTTTGTGTGTTTGAGACCGATTTGTTCAGCAATTGCCTGCGCAGTGTCTTTATGGTCTCCTGTGATCATTTTCACCGAGATCCCTGCATTTTGACATTCTTTGACTGCTCGGATCGCACTCTCTTTTGGTGGATCGATAATTCCTGCAATCCCTACAAAGGTCAGTTCATTCAATTGATCATGTCCCAATTCTTGATCAGGAGCAAGTGTCTTATAAGCAAAGCCTAAGACTCGTTGTCCTTTTTGGGCGAGTTTCATCGCTTCCTCTTGCCATTTTCCGACTTGTTTCGGTGTCAAGTTCGCTTTTGCTAGTAATACTTCTGGTGCCCCTTTGACATAAACAATCGCATGTTCCTGTTTGTCATGCATTGTTGCCATGTATTTATAGCTTGAACTAAATGGGATTTTTCCTTTGACTGGCTCCAAAGGTAGTGATGCTTTTGCCGTGTAACGTAGTAAAGCAAGTTCGGTCGGGTTTCCTGTTAATTCGGTCACGTTTTGATTTGCTTTGGTTTGGATCTCTTGGCAGTTTTTCATGATTGCCAACATGGTTTCTTCTTGATCCGTCACTGTTTCGACAACACTCATTTCGTTTTTTGTCAGGGTTCCTGTTTTATCCGAACAAATCACGGTCATAGAGCCAAGAGTTTCCACAGAAGGCAAGCCTTTAATGATCGCTTGCTCTTTAGCCATTTCGTTCACACCTAAAGAAAGGATCATCGTGAGTACTGCTGGTAAACCTTCCGGGATCATCGAAACGATCAAAGCAATAATCGTTGAAAATAAGAAGTTCATTTCCAAGCCATATCTAAATGTCGTGAAAAAGAGTAAGAACAAGCTAAGGAAAAGAATCCCACGAAAGATCTGCTTGTTTAGTTGGTTGATCTTTTTAACGAGTGGTGTAGTTTGTTGTTGGACTGATTGTAGTGCCTGATTGATTTTCCCGATTTCAGTGGTATCTCCCGTTTCGATGACCACACCAATCGCAGTCCCTGTTTGAACTAAGGTACCAGAAAATGCCAGATTCTTCTGATCTCCGGTTGAGACAGTTGTCGTCAATCGTTCGCTAGTCTTTTCAACTGCTTCCGACTCCCCCGTCAATGCGGCTTCTTCTACCATGAAGTCATGGACCTCAATCAAGCGAACGTCTGCAGGTATAACATCGCCTGCTTTCAACGCTAACAAATCACCTGGTACTAATTCCTTAGCTGGAACCAATTCTTTGATCCCTTCTGTGAAAATCACCGCGTTCTGTCCTAAAAGTTTTTCTAAGCCGTTTAACGCTTCCTCAGCCTTTCGCTCTTGCCAATAACCAACAAAACTATTGACGAGAACGACTGCCAGAATAATACTGCCTTCAATCACTTCTCCTGTAAAAAATTTTAACAAAGAAGCAACCAATAAGATAATCATCAATAATTCTGTCAAATGCTTCAAAAACTTTCGTAATGGACTAACTTTCTTTTTTACTTCTATATGATTATAGCCGTTTTCTTTTAAACGACTGATACGCTCATCTTGGTTTAGCCCATCTGGAGTCGTTTTGAGTGTCTTCATCACTTCTTGGGCTGTTTCTTTATACCAGACCATCGCAATCCCTCCTCTTTCGGTTGTGATACTTTTATTATAGGTAGGAGAGACTTGATTTAACGTCAATTATTTCAGAGGGCCCTGAAAAAAATAGGGGAAAAATATCGAATCATTTTGGAGAGGTCTGACGAATCCGTTGATAGATCAAGTTCAAGGCACCAAACCAAACAACGGAAACTACGGGAATCACACGAGTAGTTGGTTCAAAAAACAAACTGATTCCTACCAAACCAAAAAAACATAGAATGAGTCGATCTTTCCATTTTTTCAACTGACTTTTCGTTAATTTTAGATGGGCAAATAAAATAGCTGACCAGACAAATAAGAACGAAATCGTGGTCATGCCTGCAAGTAATTGAAATAAAATCCGACTATCTGATACAAAAAAGTGTAAACAAAGTCCTAATAAAAACATGCCTCCAGTAAATAAGATACCGTGCAAGGGCACACCTCGAGAAGATAATGTTAGAAACCATTTGGAAAGATTTTTTTCTTTTGCCGTATTATATAAGATACGACTCGTACTATAAATGGCACTATTCGTGGAAGAAAGGGAAGCAACCAAGATGATCAAGTTGATGACTCCTGCCCCTTTGCTACAATGAATGAACTGTAACATCGTGACCAACGGACTTTCTTTTAAATCTAAAGATTGCCAAGGAACGACTAACAAAATCGCCACGATCGTTCCAATATAGAAAAAGAGGATACGTGCGGGTAAACATTGGATCGCTTTTTTAAGGTTTTTCTGTGGATCTGCTGTTTCGCCCACCGTTAAACCGATCATTTCAACTCCGGCAAAACTAAATAAAACCATTGGAAAAGCAGCAACTAAGCCGGTTAGTCCAAATGGAAAAATGGTTTGGAGCTGATCAAAATTTTCTCTGACACCAATTCTTGGTGACTTGAAGTACAAAAAGCAAACGCCAATCCCTAAAAGAATAAATAATAAAATCCCAAAAATCTTGATAGTTGAAAACAAGGATTCCAACTCACCAAACCAACGAACCGCAACTACGTTAATAATCACTAAGGCAATAAGTGCGAAGATCCCACTGATTAAGGGAGAGAGTGCTGGTAACCAAAAGCGGATATATAAACCAATCGCTGTCAATTCGGTCAATCCAGCACCCATCCAACATAACCAATACGTCCAGTTGACTAAAAATGCCCATCGTTCGCCTAAATAGTATTGGATGAAATCGCCGATCGATTGAAACTCATTATTGGATAAAAAGAGCTCACCCATCGCATACATCAACCCATAAATAGCGAGGCCGCAAACAAAATAAGTAAGCAAGACAGCAGGTCCCGCCAACTTGATTGCTTTGGCAGAACCTAAGAATAGTCCAGTCCCGATCGCACCTCCTAGCGCAATCATCTGGATATTCCGGTTCGTCAAAGTTTTCTTCATTGTGGTTCTTTCCATCTTACTCACCTTTTCTTTATTCTTGATTCAATTTTTGTTGGACTTCTTGTTCCCATGATGGTTTTCTGATTTTATCAATACATAATGGGGCAATGAATAAGATCAAACTAATCACCGTTACTGCGAAAAAGTTGATCAACGTTCCAGCTTGCATCGTCAAACCTACCGAACAGCCAATTGCTGCAAAAAGAACAAGTACAACGATCCATGCACCTAAATCACCCTTACCACCTTTTTTACCGATTCTAAATGGTCGGGCAAGTTCAGGTTTGGCTTTTCTTAATTTCAAAATAGCAATCCCCATAATGACATATACAATACAATAAATCACTGTCGTGGAGTTCACTAACATCAGAAATGCCTGATTGACACCTGGTATCAACAAATAAAACAAAGCAAAGATCGAAATAATCGTTGATTGTGTTAAGATTACTGATTTTGACACATCAAATTGGTTCGTTTTCCAAAAATTGAATTTTGGTGGATATGCTCCTTTTCTCGCACTTGCAGTGACTGTTTTGGCTGGTCCTGAAGCCCATGCAGATAATTGGACAGCTACACCTACAAAGACTAATAGACTGAAAATATTAACGATGATATGTGGTAATCCTAGAATCTGACAATAGATTGAAATGGATTGCGCAATATTATTCAACTCCATTTGGCCTTTAGGTACCACATTTGCTACGACTAACGCATTCAACGTATTCACAAAGAAGAGAAAAATCAATGCAGCAAAGATCCCTTTAGTATAAGTTTTTACAGGATTTTTCAAACGGGTGATGTAGACAGATGACATCTCGATCCCCGTAAAGATAAACATGATTGGTGCAAAGTAAACGAATGATTTCGCTGTTTCTGCATCAGGGATCAATTTAGCCCAAGAAAAATGACCTAATGTTGCATGTGGTTGGATACCGACTTTGATCCATGAAAAAATACCTAAAAGAAGCATAATTGCTAATGGAATATATAGACCTAACCAAACACCGGTCTTCCCACCAATTTTAGCCATATCAAATTTCAAATTTAATAATGTAATGATCCAATACACGACTAGAATAACGATCAAAGTAAATTTACTATTCAACCCTAAAGGAACGTTATCAATCATATTACCCAATAAAGGTGCTAGCGCTGAAGCGACCATCACCATCCCTGGAAACATTTGGACCCATAAAAGCCATGAGACAACAAAGCCCCATTTTCGTCCTAAAGAATTTGAGACCCAGAGTTCTGGTCCACCTTTTTGGGGAAACATCCCAGCAAATTCACCTGAGATCAACGAAATAGGAAAAGCATAAAATAATACCGCTACAAGCATATAGAAAAGCATCGTCCAACCCGTGGCTGCAACATCAGGAATGTTCCGAACACTAGCAACTAAGGCACAAGTCATACCGATGAATGTCAGTGTAGTGATTTGTGAAGTTTTCGAATCTGTCATTGTTATTTTCCTTCTTTCCATCAACACAGAATAAACTATCTAATTTGAACGTTACAGGGGGGAAAAGCTATGAACGAAAAAAATTAATGGCAGTACTTCATTTTGAAAAAGAACTGCTTGCGTTTACCCGATTACTCACTAGTCTTCAACTATCTGAGTTTGACATAATCTTGATATCTTGAATCGGAAAAGCGTTTGAACATCCACTCTTTCTACTCTGAATACAACAATTCAACGTGCATCATCTATCTTCTTTGATCATAGCTTCCTGTAACACCGTTCTTCACTAGACAGTTTATCGGTTAATTTTTATTGTTATAAGATTTCATTGAGTGTTTTTTCCATGGCTTTGGTAATGCCTTGCGTATAGAACTCGAAAATCTTGTCATCATTAAGATATGGTGTCATAATTGCCGCTCTTAGCAATGTCACTTTTTGTTCTTTTTGCCATTCTTCTTTCGAAAGACCTATCCGTTCAATGAAAGGAAGTGGGGAATCTCCATATTCTTCTTTCATAAAGGTCGTATGTGAAGTAATGAAATGTTCACTATAAACATCCCCTTCCATATAAGAAGAACGATTGAACATTTTTTCATTCAATTCATTGATCGTTTTTAAATCCGTGCATCCTTTGACTTTAAATACCCAATTGACCATATTAAAATCTGGATGATTCAAAGGATAAACTTCAATCGTTTTCCCTTTGATGGTAAAGCTCAATTGTTCTAAAAATGCTCGGAATCGTTGAGCTGCTTCAATCGAGGCACCAATCAATTGACCATAACCAGTAATGTTCAATGGCAATACACGATGAGCAGTCCAAACAGCAGCAGCCGTTGCCCCGGCTTTTGATCCTTCTAAAATATAGGCGCCTAACATGTCCGGTGCTTTTACTGATTTTTCAAAAACATAAGGAGCAAAATAGGAAATAATGTTACGCATTTCTTTGTGTTTGATTACGATACCTCCAGCAGCATAAGGAACATAGCCCATTTTATGCGGATCGATCGTGACCGAATCTGCCTCAGAGATTGCTTTGAACCCATCGTAAACACTTTGATCAATGGAAACATCATAATTAAATACATGATGTTCTTCAAAAAAGTCTGGCAGAGATTCATAAGGTACAAACTCGCCTGCTTCATTTAAGAACAATGCACGTGCATATCCGCCATAAGCTGCGTCAACGTGAAGATAGAAATAAATTCCTTCTTTGTATAATTTTTCTCGCAATTCGACGATTTTATCTACACTATCCACTTGGCCTTCTTCCGTAGTCCCAACGACCGCTACCACACCTAGGACTGGAATTTTTTGTGCGGCTAATTCACGGATCGTTTTTTCTAAAATAGCAACATCCATACGATAATCTTCTTGAACTGGGATAGCGATCATTTGATCTAACCCAATCCCGCAAATGTCTAAAGCTTTCATCCATGAATAATGCTTCGTTTGTGGCACTAACCATTTGCCAAGTTCTTGGAGGTGTTTCCCACTACGAGATGAAGCTGCTTTGACAGCATCTAATTCTTCATCACTGAAGGTTCCAACCATTTCTAAGATTTCTTCGACAGAAAGATTCAATAGTTCCCAATCTGTTTTATCTTTGACTTTTTCAGGATAAACTTCCTTCACTGCAAGGGGAATAGATTTGATACAACGTGCATACCAAAGACCTTCAAGGTTTGCGATCGAGCCATCTGCTGTAATATGGCCCCAGCCACCGGTCATATTGAATAAATCAGCAAAATCTTGTCCTACTTCTGCCTCCATTTGTGAAGTTGCCATAGAAGATTCCAATGCCACATTATTCGGATTCCAAAGCATAGCAAAGTTATAAGCAAGCAAGGCAGGCATCAATGTCTCAGCGTTCATTTGACCCCAATAACGCCCAGCAGAATGCCAAGGGATCGATCCTGCACGCATCCGTTGACTGACTTCATCCAAAACTTCCACCATATGCTCACGAGTGGCGATATATCGAGGTGCTTGTTTGTCGGCTTCACTAATGGCTGCAACGTCACCAGGAAGATAATTCTCTCTCCAACCTAAATGTTCATCGACCATCTTGTTCAATTGCATTTTGTAAAATGCGCCATTTTCTGATTTGTCGCCAATAAAGACGGCTTTGATATCCATATCTTTCATGTCTATTACCTCCATATTGTTCTCGTTGGCCAACGATTTTGTAACTGCAGATGAAACCATCCATCTGTATCACACTACTGACTATAGAACAAAAAATGAGATAATTTTTTTTATAACATTGTAAAATAACCCCTTTTTTTAGAAAAAAATAAAGAAAGTCTGATTTTTCAGAATTTTCTACTCATAATAACGAATATTTTATAAAAACATGAGATAAAAAACTGTCGTTTCTTAAGTGTGTTTAAAAATAAATACGTATATTAAAAAAATAATTATTTTATTTATCCGTTTACTCATCCATTTTTTACTTTTATTGTATTTTTTTCACAAGAATTTTTTCTCTTTATATTTTTATAAAACATCGTTTTATAACAAAAAAGCTTGTCATCACAAGCTTTTTCATTCATATGAAAAAAAATAAAGGTGTTTTAAACTTTAAATCATGGCATAATGAATAATACATTGTTCAACCATCTACAAAACGGAGGAGTTTTAATGTTTGAAGACTATTTGGAAAAAAATATTTTACGCCAGTTATTTCTTTGCGGTCAATTCTATCACAAAAAAGAAATCGATTTAGACGAACTATCCCATTTATTACAAGTCTGCAAAACAACGTTACTCAATGACATCAAAGCGATTCGAACTGAACTCAAGGATGAGATCATCTATAGCCACCGAGAAAAAGATACTTGTTCCTTGTATTTTGATCCTACGATCCCTCGTTTTCGCCTGATACAAAAATTAGCACGCCCTTCTTTATTTCTTAAAACTTGTCAGTTATATCTTGAAAATGAACCTGATTATCTCCAACTGACTGAAATCGAGTATATTTCTGTTAGCAAAGCGTATTCATTAAAAAAACAAGTACTTGCTTATTTTGAAGATTGTGACATTCAAATCCAACACCACTCTCCACGATTTACGGAGATCGAACGTCGTTTATTATTATTGAATGTGACTTATCGAACGGGCACCTTGAAGATCCCAACACTTCCAGCAGACTACTTCCTGGCAATAGATGAATTTATCGAATCGGTAACCTTTAATAGTAGGCGTATCTACGATAAAGACAACCGTGAGATCTTACGTATTGGATTGTTGATCAGCTATTTGTCTCAAAAAAAGCATCCTTTATCGATTGAACAAGATTTTATATCCGAACTTCAAAAACGCCCCATTTATCAATATGTGATGGATGCATGGCATACAACTAAACTAAAACATTATTATCAAGAAAATGAAGTATACTTTGCTTTGATCTTATTTAATCTCAGTGATTATGGCTTCAATTCTTACCAAGCAATCGAAGAAGACTTCTGTCACCTCCATCAAGTTTTCATTGAAGATAGCCAATCAATCAAGCAACTGATTACCCAGTTTGAAAGCTATTTCAATCGAAAATTCATCGGTAACCGAGCATTCGAACGCGCTTTAATTCGTTTGATGCGCACCGCATGGGATAATTATCAACTCTTTGTACCTGAAAAATTTTATCTTCTGTCCCCAGAACAGCAATCCTTATTAGCCGAAATACAGCCTTTATTCAACCAATGGTTAGCCCAATTACCTTATAGACTACGACTTAAAATCAATTGTTTGGACGCTTTCGTTATTGAATTAAGTGGCATTTTACGCATTAATAAAACAAAACTCCACGTCCGTATCGTTACCAACTCAGACGTAAAATATCTGATTTACCGAGAAGCCTTAGAGTCCGTCACTACTTTCGATATGGAAGTCGATCCCGTTGTTTATCAGCACTTAGACGAAGCGATAAAAAGTGCTGCACAACAAGAAAACACTCGGATTTTATGTGAAAAAACTCTCTATACGCCAGAAGCAGAACAGTTTCCGACAATTGTTCCCGTTTCCGTAGACACAATTGAAAAATCGATTGTCTGGGCAGTTCAAGCAGTTCGATAAGCCGTGTTGGGAAAAAACGGCGTATGCTTCGCTGAAAGCCAGCTTCCAGTGAAGAAACCAAGTTGTTAGAACAACTGTTTAATAACGTTCGTTCTGTAAAATGGCTGATGTTAGGCAATTAAAAAGCAAAACAAAAAATCTCAAAACATGGAAAGTCGTTTTGAGATTTTTTCTATATTGCAAATGTTTCTACGTTGGCGCGCCATAATAAACTAATTGAGTGATACTTATAACTTATTGTCGTGCATCCGAGCCGATTTCTTTATTTAAAAAGAACGAAATGATCGTTCGGATCACAACCAAAGCAGCTAACTGGAAGACATCTTCCAAGGTTGGTTTGATAATGGACTCAATGATACCAGCTGAGATCAGGACTTCTAAACTCAACAAGATATAGCCACCTAACATTTTTTTGATTGCATTGTTTTGGTTAATCCGCTCTGCTTTGATTCTTCGTTCCGTAAAAGAAAAGTAGAGAAAATCTTTGATAGCTAACCAGGCACCCCAGAGAATGATTAAAATAGCAAAAACGTCTAATATGATGACTAATTGTTCCAAATAAGGGGCAAGTTTCTCGATCAAATTAATTTCCATTATGTGTTCCTACCTTTACTTGCTTTTTATCTTGTGTTTCTAAATTCAAGAAATAGGAAATAATCGTTCGAATAATGATGATCACTGCTAATTTTAAAATATCTGTCCAAGTTGGTTTGATAACTGATTCAATGATATCTGCTACCACTAGCACCTCTAGACTCAGCAAAATATAACTAGCCAATAATTTGCGTACTTCCGCATTTCGGAAATTACGCTGTTCGTAGTCTTTTTTCAGTGGGTGCCAGTCAAAAAGATTTTTTAAGACTAAAAAAATCCCTACCAGCAAAATAATGATTGAAGCAATATTCAAAATTGCGATCAACCAGTCCAAATAAGTTATCAAATTTGTATCAAACATCTCACTGTCCCCTCTCACATTCATTTTAGTTCACGAACAAATGCCTACTGTTTGATGATAGAGAAAAAGCACGAAATTAGCAACTCATCTTTTCTTTGAGAAAATGAATTCGTTTCAATGTTGATAAGACTGAACAATTGTGTCCTGTTCCGTAAACATACCCATTCATTTTTAAAAGGCACGATTCCCCCTTTCAATGATCAAAACTTAGCAGATTCAACAACTGAAGACACTTTCCTATATATAAGTAAAAAAAGAGCCTACTTTTCATGATAAAGTAGGCATCTTCATTTATTCAAAACAACATAACTCTAAAGCTACCTCTTATCATAGTTGATGAGGTCAGCACTCAAAATAACACAAAACTAAAACAGCGATCGAGTAAAGCACAACGCTTCTACATTTTGGAAACATTCAAAACAACATAGCTCTAAAACAACGACGACGAGTGGTTAGAGCTTGCGAAAGTTTTGGAAGCATTCAAAACAACATAGCTCTAAAACCTCGCAGAAAAATTTTTTTCTCACGAAATCTCGTAATCGCGCTACTCGTCCATAGCAAAACTTTCGTCTTGAATGCTCATTCATGCTGTTTTTTGTTATTTTGATTGTTCTTATTTTACCACATTTCTTCACACAAAAAATAGTCTTGATCTAAAACAGTTTGCTTCAATCCTTTTATTTTTCGTGGTTCGATAAAAAGGACAGGCATATGACACAAAGAAATATATTCCTGTAGTTCAGCCATTTCTGTGGTTGTTAAGTACGCTCCAACATTGATAAAAACCAAGCATTTCTTTTTCACTAGATACTTATAAATCTGTAAAATCTCCATTATTTTTTGAAAGATTAATTCTGGTTGCGTCGTAATTCTTATTTTTAATGCTTTGAATAGCTCAACCATACTCATTTCTTCACAGACTAAATCTAATTCATGTTCTAAGAGTTCCTCACTAATCCATTCCTGAACCTTGGTGGTTAATTGATCAATCCTTGATTTTAGTTCGATGTTTTCATTTAATTGTTGCTCTAAGTCAGCATAGATATCTAAACCAATCGTATAGTCCTTTGTCATTCACTATCCATCCCTTCTTTTAACATTTACACAACTTAGCAAGTTGTCTTCTTTACAATTGCCAACCATCATGAATAGTTAGACAAAGTGATTTTCTTTTTCTACTTGTAACTCTTTGGTATTATGCTATAATCAATTTGTTGGTAGCATTCAAATCAACATAGCGAGTTAAAATAAGGCATTGTCCGTTATCAGCTTTTAAAGCAAGCACTGTCTCGGTGCTTTTTTATTTTGCCTTTTTTGTTATATATAGAATTTTTAACAGTTTTACTATAACACAAAATTTTTATGCGATTTTTATTTTTGAAAGCATTTTATTTAGAATTTTGATTTTAAAATCAAATCTAATGAAACTTTTTTTAAAAAATAATTCTAATTACCTAATGATTCATCAGATATAAAATAACACAAACCTCTTACATATCCTTTCATTGCTATCTGGCAAACCATTCTTTCCAGATTTTCTGCCAATCTTGATTTTCTTCCCAAGCTTTCCATTTTTTCAGCTGACCAACTTTTCGATTCCATTGACTTACTTTTGCTCAAAATTAGACACTCTGTTCAATCTGTCCAAAGTTTGGATATTTGATTACCCTATCATTTGGCAATTAGAATGAAAGGTTCTATCCTTTTACATAGAAGGACGAGAGAAAAAACAAAGGAGGAACATCTTATGAGTAAAAAATGGATCAAACTAGGTATTGGACTAGGCATATTAACATTGGGTGCTGTTTATCTTGGTAAAAAGACAGGCTTGTTAGAAGATGATCGTCATTTGTATGATGAATTTGAATCGATCTAGTCAAAGAAACGAATCGTCAGACTGTTCACTTGTAAAATACTGGAGGAATCACAATGAGAAAAAGTAAAGCAATAATGATTGGCGCTGGAATCGCCAATATGGCAGCTGCTGTTTATTTGATTCAAGAAGGAAACTGGCGTGGTGATCAGATTACGTTTTATTCTTTAGATGACCATGGCTCCAATGATGGTGCCCCAACGGATACCGTTGTCGATGAATATTGGAATAAAAATCATCCCTTAGAAAACAAAAAGGGCTATATCGCCCGTGGTGGACGTATGCTCAATTATCGAACATACGTGGATTTGATGGATCTCTTAAGCCGAATCCCCTCTGTCACCGAACCAGGAATGACTGCGGCTGAAGATACTAGAGATTTTGATGCAAAACACCGAACATTTGATAAAGCACGTTTGATGGAAGGCGGAAAAGGGATTATTGACGGTGGCAAACTAGGATTTAACAATAAAGATCGTTTGTTATTGACTAAGCTGATCGCCATGCCTGATTCAGAAGAAGAAAAATTAGATAATGTCACAATTGAAGAATACTTCAAAGATGATCCTCACTTCTTTGAGACAAACTTTTGGTTTATGTGGGAAACAACTTTTGCTTTTCGTACTCGTAGTTCTGCCCAAGAACTTCGTCGCTATATGCATCAAATGATTTATGAATTTACACAAATCGAACATTTGGTAGGAGTAAACCGAACTCGCTACAATCAGTATGAAAGTATCATGTTGCCATTGATCAATTATTTAAAAGACCAAGGATGTCAAATCATTTTGAACCGCCGCGTAGTCGATTGGGAATTCAAAGAAACTCCGATGCAAGATGAAATTACAGTGACTGGCTTAAAAATGATCAACACGTTAACCAATGAGGAAGAACACGTCGTGGTTGATGGTGATACGGGTGTGCTTTTCACTAACGGATCAATTACTGATTCGGCTACACTAGGTGACTACGATACACCAGCTGTTGAAAATATGGATTATGGTGCTGCTTCTAGCTTGTGGAAGAAAGCCAGTGAACGTTTCTATAATTTAGGTAACCCTGACAAATTTTTTGCCGATCGTGATGCCAGCGAATGGGTCAGTTTCACTTTAACAACTAAGGACCATTTGCTTTTAAATGAAATTACTCGGATCACGACACAAGTCCCTGGTAATGCATTGAATTCATTTATCTCCACTACACCAATCACACCACTCGGACAAAAAGATGTCAATATGTCGATCGTCGTTCATCACCAACCACATTTTACTTCACAAAAACCAAACGAAACCGTCATTTGGGGATATTTCTTATACCCTCGACGTCGTGGAGAATTTGTGGATAAGCAATATATCAAGATGACTGGGAAAGAAATGTTAGAAGAATTGATCGGACAACTTTCGAAAGTCGATCCTGGTCCTGAAAATATTCGAACGAAGGAAACCGAGATTTTTGATAGCGTTGTGAATAATATTCCTGTGTATATGCCTTATGCTTCTGCATTATTTAATAATCGAGCAAAAAGCGACCGACCAAAAGTGATTCCTCAACACTCAACGAACTTGGCATTTACTGGAGAATTTGTCGAACAACCTTATCAAATGATCTTTACGGAACAAAGTGCCGTACGCTCTGGCGAGATCGCTGCTTTCCATTTTGCTGGTATTCCAATGTCACGTCTTGTTAAAACTCCAAGATATGACAAAGATATTCCTACATTGATGCGTGCTGCTAAGAAAATGTTTGAATGATCGATGCAATAAGGTAGCAACAAGGAACAACCGCAACAAAAAATGACTGTCACTTCCTAGTAACGGGAGTGACAGTCGTTTTTTAGTATTTCATCATTCAACGAATGATTTTTATTTAGCTATTATCTCAGGCTTTTTTTAAGGTACTACTTCCAGTTTTCAGCCACTTTTTATTTTGCCGTTTCTGCAGAAGCTTACTTCCCCCACCGAATAATACAGCACAAAACAAAAGAATGCCCCCAATAATCGCTGGATACAGCAGTAGATCTTGCACGTAATGTGTCATTAATTGTAAAGTCGCTTGTGAATGAAAAGCTATATTATGTAAAACGTCTTGTATATAAAGCAATCCTGCTAAAACGCAAAACATACTTCCAGTTGTTCCCAAAATAAACATACCATAACGTAGGAAAGAAAAGGGTGTTTTGTTAATTAACCGATATAAATAGACTAGCCAAAACGCCAATAGACCCAGACAGATGTAAAAAAGAGGTACCACTATTTTTCGAGCAGACACGATGTTTTCGATAAAAATAGTCAAGTATCGATCACCTAATGCACTTTGGAAGTGATACATGTAAATAAAGATCATTGTCTCGATTTTATTTTTCTCCTCTTTATCGATAGTCAGTTGTTTTTTTGTTGCAACTGTAGCCACCGCTTGAGCAATTATCTCACTCACCTCATTGCTGTCTCTTAGCTCATAATTTGTTTCTTCATATGTATGTTGGATAAATGGTCGAAGGGCTTCTTCGACAAAACGTGGTGAAAGTGCCGTTGCAACGACCTCTGAAAATTCACTTTCTTCTGTGTTTTCTTTCCGAAAATTCTGAGCAGCTTCTGCGAGGACCAATTCGCTATACTTTGTTTTTTCGATTTGACCGAGTAAATACGCCTGATCAAAAAACGTCACTTGAATGATTCCTACGGAAATAATCACAAACAAAGTCACTGAACAAGCAAATGTGACCATCAGTTTTCTGATTTGTTCTCCCTTTTTTTCTTTTATCACAAATAACCTCCCTTTTGATCTATTTTTTAATCTGTTATTTACTTAACCTAAGAAATCAACATAATTTAATTATACTTCTAACTATAAAGCTTCTCAATGTAAACCAAATAATACACAAGTTATTTTAAAACGATTTTCCCTTTACTAAAAGCGTTTCACTACTCAAAAGCCAGCTCCTCCTTTAGAATGAAATTAGCTGTTCGTTCAAAAAATGACATGTTATAGGGTTTGAAGAAAGGAGTTTTATTTCATGAAAGCTGTTACCTGGCAAGGAAACCAAAAAATGGAAATCAGAAACGTAGATGATCCAAAAATCGTGGAACCGACAGATGCTATTATTCGAATTACCGCTACTGCGATTTGCGGCTCGGATCTTCACCTCTATCATCATGGGGAGGCTGTCTTAGAAAAAGGATATGTCGTTGGTCATGAACCAATGGGGATTGTTGAAGAAGTAGGTCCTGCAGTAAAAAAACTAAAAAAGGGTCAGCGGGTCGTTATTCCTTTTAATATTAGTTGTGGGCATTGTCATTTCTGTACCCATGAGATGGAAAGTCAATGTGATCGCTCAAATCCAGATCAACTTTATGGTGGTTTATTTGGCTTTGGCCGTTTAAACGGGAACCATTGGGGTGGTCAAGCTGAGTATCTTCGGGTACCATTTGCTGATAGCACTTCGTTTATCGTACCTGACAATGATCTTGCAGACGAAAAAGTCCTTTTCTTATCGGATATCCTTCCAACTGCTTATTGGAGCGTTCAAAATGCCAACGTAAAAAAAGGCGACACTGTAGTGGTCTTAGGTTCAGGACCAGTTGGATTGTTTGCACAAAAATTTGCCGCTATGGCAGGAGCAGAGCGCGTGATTGCTGTCGATCCGGTCCAACATCGTATTGATAAAGCCGCTCGTTACAATCATGTAGAAACTTATTTGTTAGAAGATACTCAGTCTGCTGGGAAAGAACTTTACGAATTAGCAAAAGGTGGCGCTGATGTCATCATTGATTGTGTAGGGATGGATGGCTTGGAACCAGTGAAAGAAAAAGCTAAGAATCTCGTTAGTTTGCAAAGCGGGACGATTTCACCGATCCAAATGGCTGCGCAAGCTGTCAAAAAATTTGGAACCGTACAAATCACTGGTGTTTATATGACCCCGGCTTCTTCGTACCCACTACAAGAATTTTTCATGAGAGATATCACAGTGAAGCATGGTCAGGCACCGATCGTTCATTTGATGCCTAAAATTTACGAGATGATTGCTGCGGGTCTGTTCGATCCAACCCAAATCATCACACATGCGATGCCTTTAGCTGATGCTGCCCGAGCATACGAGATTTTTGACAAAAAAGAAGATAAAAATATCAAAGTTGTTTTGAAACCTTAGCTTTGTTCACAGATAGGTGAGTGAGAGATGCCAGAAATAAAACGAAAAAGCCATGAAATAGATATTGGGAAAGAAGAAGATATCGAAATTGCTGGACAACGTTTTCGTCTTTATTTCCAGAACCGCTATACATTATTGTCTCTTGCAGTTGATTTATTGACAGGGATTTTTTATATTTTTGGAAGCGTAGCGTTGTTAACAGATATTCCAGACCGTTATAGTACCTATTGTTATCTAGTAGGAGCGATCTTTTTGACTGCACGACCTATTTTGAAAATAGTACGTAATGTCTTCATCTATGACGAGAAAAAAAACAAAAAAAGAGCGAAAAAAAGAATGAATAAGAAAGCTTCCTAATTTTTCGGTAAAAAGACGGAACGCCTATTTAGGATAGCGAGCTCATTCATGCTTTTCCAACAAATCAACCATTCTAAATTCCAGGACTGATAGAACTTTCTATTGCTCCTGGAATTTTTTTGAAGCTAAAAAATAGTACCGTCCACTAAATAATACTCGAATAACCAATATACCAACAAAAATAGCATCAAAAAACAATTTCCGATTTTTCTTGGCATTGCTCACCAGAAACAAAAGATTACTGATCAGACAAAGAACCCTTTTGAGTAATCAACTCCGATCACGTTGTAAAAATCGCTAGTTGATATAAATAAACCGGGATCCCTTCATTATCTTGCACTGTCGTCAGATATTCCCACTCATATCTTTCATAAAAACCTGTATGGTCAGTCGCTACATAGAGCTGCGAAATCCCAAGCGCCCCCATATCTTTTCGAATAAATGATAAAATCTCTTTGGCAATTCCTTGATTACGATATTCTTTTTCAACAAACAACGCACAAACATTCGGAGTCAAATCTGGACGATCATGAAAATCATTCGCGATGACCCCTGCTCCAGCGATAATTTTTTGTTCTGACGTCACGACTATATACCATTGAGGAACAGCGTTAGATGATTGAAGAGAATCTTCCATGCTCTCTTGGTAAAAGGAAAGCGGAAGATGCCATTTTGACGTAAACCATTGCGCTGCCTGTTCCAACCATTCAGGTCTTTCTCTGATCTTAACCAACTCATAACCTTTCATTTCGTCCTTTCACTCCCCTATACATTTGCACTATTATAGCACGCTTGTTATCGAAATGGTTTTTTTTAAACTCCAAAAAAACCTCCTTCTATCCTTCTTTTTCACTAAGAAAAAAGAAAGCTATCCTTGAGCCATTTATCCAAAAAAAAACAGTTATCATGACCTCTGTCAGACAACTGTTTTTTTTGATCGCTCATTAAACGAAACAAGATCTTTTCACTAAAGAATAGCTACTTTTGATTGTATGTGCTGTTTCTTTCTTTTATGTGCTTTTAGCCGTTTAATGCTTCTTTTCTTTTTTCTTGAACTGTCGCTACTTTCACAAATGGTAGGTAAATCAAGACAGATAAGATTAAGTTGATAGCAGCTAAGACACCGCCAGCGATACTTTTTGTTGCTAATACCCCACCGATTACTGGTGGTGTTACCCATGGTGGCATCACCGTTGCAGCTGGAACTAGTCCGGTAGCAGTAGCAAAATAAGCAACAGATACTAAAACCATTGGGGTTAAAATAAACGGAATAAACATAATTGGGTTCAATACGATTGGTAAACCAAACATTGTTGGTTCATTGATATTGAAAACACCTGGTGCGATCGACAAGTTCGTAACAACCATATAAGGTTTATTTCTACGTCCCACTAAATAAATTGCTAGCAACAGACCTAATGTTGCCCCTGTACCACCTAAGTTGACAAAGCTATCAAAGAAAGGTTTGTTTACAATGTATGGTGCGCTATGACCAGCAGCAATCGCATTAACATTCGCTTCGATTGCTGGTGCATTGATTGTTTGCATCAAAGGGTCTACCATGTTTGCTCCGTGTAATCCAAAGAACCATAAGAATGGTGTAATGAATGCTAACAACAAAGCTGAAGGATAAGAATTGGCTAGTCCCATGAATGGTTCTTGGACAATTGTATAAAACGCGCCTACGATATCATCTACACCAAATGCAGCAAAGATCGCAGCAATCAAAGCAAAGAATGAGATCGTGATCATTGCAGGTAATAATGAAGCAAAGGCTTTAGCTACAGCTGGTGGCACGCCATCAGGCATTTTGATGATTAATTTTTCATTTCCACTTAAACGAACAAAGATTTCTGTTGAAATAATCCCAACAATAATTGCAATAAATAAACCGTTTGAGCTCATGCCCAACGCTCCGCCTAATGCGAAGAATGAACCTAAAGAAATTACTCCAGCAGAAACGCCGTCTTTACGATAACCATTTGCCAAATGATAAGCAAGTAGAAAGGCGATCAAAACTGAAAGAATCGCAAATGTACCATTCCAAGCAGCTGCGCCAAATCCTTTCCAAGCTTCGCCACCAAAAATTTTATTCATTAATTCTTGGAAACCAGGAATAGGCAAGTTATTGATCATTACTGCTAACGCACCTAAAATCATCAAAGGCATACTGACCATAAATGAATCACGAATCGCTACTAAATGACGTTGAGCACCAATTTTTGATGCCACAGGTATAAAATGTTTCTCCATAAATGCAACAAATTTATCCATGTTTCTTTCCTCTTTTCTATTTCACCAGTTTACTTTAAGCATCTAAACGTCGATATAAATCAATGATTTCTTTTGCTAAATCTGTAAATGCAATCGAAGTCATCAGATGATCTTGGCTGTGAACCGTCAATAAAGTCACTTCCATATGATTACCTTGTGCTTCTTGTGTTAACATTTCTGTTTGAGAGTGATGAGCTTGCACTAAAGATTCTTCTGCATCTTTGATTTTTGTATCAGCTAACTCAAAATCTCCTTTTTTCGCTGCAGCAATCGCTTCCATTGCATCGCTTTTTGCATTTCCGCCAAACATGATCAAACCCATGATTGCTTCAAGATTTTTTTGCTCTTGCATTGTTGGTTTCCTCCATTATTTATTGATTAATGATTCTGCTTGTTCTAATACTTTGGCACCGTTCATCATACCGTAATCTTGCATATTGATTACATCTAGAGGAATTCCTTTTGGTGCTAATTTTTCAGCAAATTGATTTTGCATAAAACGTACTTGTGGACCTAAAAGTAAAACGTCTACATTTTTTGATTCTAATTGATTGTCTGCATCTGAAGCAGATACTGCAAAGATATCAGCCTCGATTCCTTTTTCTTCTGCCGCTTTTTGCATTTTTGTTACTAATAAACTAGTACTCATTCCAGCTGAGCATACAAGCATGATTGTTTTCTTTTCCATTTTCTACACTTCCCTTTCTTGTATCTTACACTTTTATATAAAGCAATTACCGTGCCAACTTTTAAAGCGCTTTAATCCCTTGTCGTGCTAACGCTTTCAAGAGGACACTGTATAGATGCACACTTCTTTTTTCTTTGCACACTAAAATTAGTGTGCAAACGTTGATCATTTCTCTGATAAATTTGTGTAACTAATTCATGGTATCAAAAAAAATAAGCCGTAGTTTCGCAAAAATGACTCCTTTGAGCGAATTCCAGCTTATTTTTCATCTGCTTGTCCTACTATTCACTTTTGGTCGTTTCTTGAAATTTTTTGTTTAATTGGGTTAATAACTCAATTTGTAATTGTTGTAATTCTAGCATTTGTTGCCATTGCTGTGACATCAAATAATCGATTTTTTCATGCAACAAACTAATTTCTAACTCAGCTTTTAGGTTTGTTTGATAATCATGGTCGGCTGCTATCCGATCTCTAGTTGCTTGTCTGTTTTGACTCATCATAATGATCGGTGCTTGGATAGCAGCTAAACAAGAAAGCACCAAGTTCAAAAGAATGAACGGATATCGATCAAATGATAGCCCCAAAAAATGTAACGTATTCAACAAGATCCAACTACCTAAAATCACTACAAAGAGAAAGATAAACGGCCAACTACCACCAAACTTGGCAATTGCACCTGCTGATTTTTGACCAAAAGTCGCTTTTTGATTGATCATTGTATTTAAATTTTGACTAATTATTTGCTTATTTTTCAACTGCTCTAGCATTTCTTGATTAATTTTTTTTGTTTCATTCTGGTCTTGAATGATTTTTTCTTTTATATACTCAAAATGATAATTCATAAAGGTAATAAAAGGGATTTGGGACTCTATGGTCAGTTTCTTATTTTTTTGTAAAATAAATGAACGAATATCTGTATCAATTGTTTTCAGATGAACGTAATCTTGATGAGCCATGGCCACTCCTCCTTTACGTTATTTTTCTGAGAAAAAGGAAAAAACAGCTTTCATTAGTGTCCTAAGATTTGTTCAATTTTCTGTTCTTCTTCAGGTGAGAAGGAAAGATTATCCATCATCCGAACACTTTCTTCTAATTGACTAAGTCGACTAGCGCCTACAAGCACACTGGTCACTGACTCTTGTCGTAGATTCCATGCTAAAGCCATTTGTGCTAATGTCTGTCCACGCAAATCAGCTAAATCCTGTAATTGCTTGATCTTATCCAATGTAGGTGCCACTTGATCTTCTGATAGAAAAGGAATTTCTTTACGATGGGCTCGAGAATCTTCTGGAATCCCATGTAAATAGCGTTTAGTTAATAACCCTTGCGCTAAAGGACTAAAAGTAATAGCTCCCAGACCTGTCTCTTCTAAAACAGGTGCTAAATCTTCTTCTAATAACTCTCTTGAAAACATATTGTAACGCATTTGGTGGATAATAAATGGAGCGTTCATTTCACGTAAGATAGCAGACATTTTCTTCGTGTCTTCCCCGTTGTAGTTGGAGATCCCAATATACAGTGTTTTCCCTTGACGAACTAATTGCATAAGCGCTTCTGCCGTTTCTTCCAAAGGTGTATCTGGATCAGGACGATGATGATAAAAGATATCTACGTAATCTAACCCCATCCGTTTGAGGCTTTGATCACAACTAGCAATGATCGATTTACGGGAACCCCATTCCCCATAAGGTCCTTCCCACATGTGATAACCTGCTTTGGTTGAAATGATCATTTCATCACGATACGTTTGAAAGTCTTCTTTAAAGATCCGACCAAAGTTTTTCTCTGCTGCTCCTGCTGGACCACCATAGTTATTGGCTAAATCAAAATGTGTGATCCCCATATCAAAGGCACCACGTAAAATTTCCCGTTGATTACTTATAGGATCATAATCACCAAAGTTTTGCCATAATCCTAAAGACAGCAAAGGCAATCTCAACCCAGATTTTCCAGTTTTTCGATACGTCATTTTTTCGTATCGCTGCTGATTTGCTACATACATATATTCTTCTCCTCCTAAAAAAGTATACGCTTTCAAAAAAATGTGGTTTACCACTTCTTTTTCCTAATCTGCGTATGTGATATTTCGTTGTTGATAACTATTGTTCTATGTGAATTATACGCTTATCAATTGTGAATTGCTAACAGGAATCTTTTTTTGCCACAAGAAAAATCGTCGGCTCATTGGGAAAATGTCCCTAAGAAAGTAATGGAATCAGGTGACTGCTAATGAATAAGTGTACTTATTCGTCTCCTCCAGACCATTTTTTCTTTGCCCGCTTAAAAAATAAAAATTGTTGATGAGACTTCTTGATCTTCTTATAACGTTTTTGTTGTTTTTTGTAAAATTGTTGATGATAATTTTCAGCAGGCCAAAAAGTTGTTGCTGGCTTGATCTGTGTGACGATTGGTTCCGCAAACTGATGCGAAGCGATCACTTGTTGCTTGGATTTTTCTGCTAGTATTTTTTATTCTTCATTTTCTACAAAAATGATGGAGCGGTATTGATTCCCACGATCCTGAAACTGTCCAAAGGCATCTGTTGGATCGGTGACTTGCCAAAAAATCGCTAATAGTTCTTCATAGTTTATCATTCGCCGATCAAAAATAATCTCCACTGCTTCCACATGCCCAGTCGTGCCACTGCTAACTTGGTCATAGTTAGGATGTTCGACCTCCCCGCCAGTATATCCGGACAACACGGAAATAATCCCTTGCCGTGTTTCAAACGGTTCGACTAAGCACCAGAAACAGCCCCCGGCAAAGACGGCTTTTTCTTGATAGCTTTCATCGATGATCTGGTGTTTCGCAAAGTCGTAAGACACTTGTCCCATCGGATCATGGGTGATCTTCAAATAAAAGTCCATGACGTCAGGCGTCAAATTCCCCCGAAGTGCTAGTGGTCGTAAAGAGACTTCAATCATTTCAAGGATTTCTTTTCTTTGTTTTCTTTCCCCTACTTGGTTTTTCGCTTGGATCAACAATGTCCGTTCCCATTCACGGGTATTAGGGTTTAAAATGAGATTGTATAATTCTGCTAGCTCTTGCTCCACCACTTTTCCCCTCACTTCTTGGTCAAATATGTAAATTCGTCCTGAATGTATCACGAAACTAGCGAAATTGTGAATAGACCGCTTAGAGGAGTCATGGGCGAGCGTAGGCTACTCAAAAAAACTGAAACAGCCATTCTTTTGCCTACTACAGGCAATCAAACGACTCTCTCAGTTTGTTCTATTTGATATGAATGTTTATTGGTAATACACTTCGTCTAAAAATAAACCATGTGCCGGCACGGTTTCTCCTGCCTGTTGTCTTACTTTATTCTCAAAAATATCATCAATCGCCGAAACAGGTAACTTTCCTGTACCGATTTCCAAGAGTGTACCCATCAAGATCCGAACCATCTTATACAAAAAGCCATTGCCCACAAAGGTAAAGTGCAACATGCCACCTTCTTGTTCGATTGAGAGTTCATGAATTGTACGAACTGTTGATTTTTTTGATTTTTTCAAGGCAGAAAACCCGATAAAATCATGACTTCCCATTAGTTTTTGACAAGCTTCATTCATTTTTTCCAGGTCTAGTTCTTGCGGAAAATAGAAACTATGATTTCGTTCAAAAACAGTTGGAATGGGATTATTCCACACATAATAGCTATATTTTTTCCCTGTCGCATTGTATCGAGCATGAAAGCGTTCAGGCATTTCTTCCACTTTTTTGATCACGATATCTCTTGGTAAATAGCGGTTGAGAAAAGTTAGCATTTCATTACGACTCATTTGAGAAGTCGTTTTAAAGTTTGCCACTTGTCCTCTGGCATGTGTCCCAGAATCCGTGCGCCCCGATCCAATGATCTCAATTTTTTCTCCAGTCATCTGTGAGATGATTGCTTCGATTTTACCTTGGATCGTTTTATCGTCATCTCCCAGACGTTGCCAGCCTGAGTAACGTTTCCCATCATATTCGATCGTTAATTTGATATTTCTCATGTCTTTCATTAGACTCCCCTACGATATACATTTGCACATCACGATGTGCGGTCAAGGTTTAGTCTGACACATTTGTCCTGTGGTTTCAATCAGTTTTACGAATTTCCAGCATTTAGTTAGGGCTACAGTCCGCTATGCCCTAATGTGTAAGATACTTAACCACACAATTGGTAAATAATTAAAGAAGAAACTGATCCGTTGACAAAAACCTAACTGATTCAAAACCGGCAATTGATTTAATCCGGGAATACGTGCTGCGCCATAAATTCCTGCAAAAACCAAGCTGGCAACTAGTAAAATAAAAAACGATTGAGTTAATTGTGCATCGCCCATTTTGCGATACAATAAGAAAACAAATAAAGGGAACAAAATAAATCCACCATACCCAATCCCTGAACCAAGATTGTGGATCCAAGTCGAAAAATTCCAAGAAGTTTCGTTCGTGTCCACACTAAATAACCCGGTAAAAATACAATCTGTAACACCATATAGACCGATGGCAGCTGTCACTAATAAAGCAAGTGGTTTTGAAGTAGTAACAAAAGCTTGATATAACGCTGGCATTGCCAAAACATACAAGCAGCCAGATATGACCGACCAAATCAAAAATGCTTTTCGTACGGGACTACCAACATCCCCAAAAAGACTGATCACAGCAGTCATTTGATTAAGTTTGGGATAAAAAATCCCTAAAACATACGGCGTCAGAAAATCACTTACTACTCCTGACAATAAAAAATAAAATCCATATTTACGTAAAAAATCCATCCTGCATCCTCTTTTCACCAACCAGAAAAAAGAAAGTTTCATGCTCGCTTTCTTTCAAAATTCTAGACATCATCTAGAAAAATTGTACCGAATTATACTAATTTAAACAAGCTTCAAGACATGCGGCACCTTGGATTTACTTGATGAGGGTAATGAGCACTTTCCTCTGAACCACAGTAGCTGATTTTATACGATCATTCCATTCTTTTCACGATATTCTTTTGGTGACTTGCCGACGATTTTTTTGAACAACTTTGAAAAATAGGTTGTGTTGTTGTAGCCGATCTCACTAGAAATTTCATTGATATTTTGATTGCTATGCAGCAGCAACCATTTCGCTTGTTCCATTCTGAGATGATTTAAATAAGTTGAAAAACTTTTTTTCGTTTCTTTTTTGAATAATTGCCCCAAATACATCACATTCAAATGCAGGCTTTCTGAAACTTCTTTCAAGGTTAAAGGTTCTCGGTAGTGTTCGTGTAAGATCGTCATCACTCGTTCGACATTCTCGCTATATCGGACTTGTTTTTGCTGTTCCTTGATCAAAGATAGTAAGAGTTGATGCAGTTCTTGGACTGTTTTTGCTTGATTGATCTGTTGAATCCCTTTTAAATATTCATCGTCTTCTAGCCGAATCAATTCCCGGTGGATATCCATAAACAACAAAAAACTAAAATGACGGATATCATCCGGTGTCATCACAGCAGTTTGGAATTGGTCAAAAAATTGAGTGATCATTTGTTGGGCACTAGCCAATTGCCCGCTTTTTAACACACGATTAAACGAAGAAAAATCAATTGCCTGTTCTTTCGCTGCTTCTTGTTCGGCAAAAAAGATATGTTGATCTTTTTCACCGTAAAATTGATGCAGTTGTAAATTATCTTTGGCATGTTGATAACTCTCAGGGATCTTATCGGGATCTGCTGTTTCATCTCCAATACTGATCAACCAGTTTTCTTCCATACTCTTCTCTTGAATGAAGCGGCAAAATGCAGAAACTGACGCTTCTTCCAGCAACAAAGTAAAGCGTTCCATGTCTCCAAAGTTTCGTTGATAATAAAAAAGTTCTTGGTGGTTTTTCAGCCACTGATTCACTGATTTCCCGACGGATCTAGACACTTGAGCGAGTAAAACTCTTCGTTGTTTCCCTCCGATTTTGTCTAAAATCTCTTCTTCACTCACTTCATCTAATTCTTCATTGAGCCACTGACTAAAAAGGACTTCTTGATAGATTTCTTGCTGGTTTTTCTGTTCAATTTGATGATCTAATTGCTGCTTCACTTTGGTTAAACTAGCAATCAGTTCGGTTTTATTAACTGGCTTCATCAAGTAATTGATGGCCCCTAATTGCATCCCACTTTTTAAATAATCAAATTCCTGATAACCAGAAAGAATCATAAATTCAAACGCATGATGTTCCTTTTGAGCCGCCTCGATAAATTCTAAACCATTCATTTCGGGCATCGTGACATCTGTTATAACTAAATCAATGGATTGATTTTCTAAAACAGACAATCCTTGCATCGCGTTTTCTGCCGTTGCGACTACCTGAAATCCCAAACTTGCCCAATCAACAATTTTTTGCAACCCTGCCAAGATCATATATTCATCGTCGACTAATAACACTCGGTACATGTTCCTACCCCTTTTCTTTAAATGTAATAGTGACAGACAATCCTCCTTCTTGATTGGTACTTAGCTTCATCTGATAACTATGTCCAAAACTAGCACGCAAACGTTCATTCACATTTTGCAATCCAATCGATTGGTACAATTCGACTTTAGGATGCGCCAATCTTGATTCGATCTCTGCCAAGCGTTCCGGTGTGATCCCTTTGCCGTTATCCTTCACAATAATCTGGACTCGTTGCCCTTCACGAAACACTTTCACGCTTAAGGCATTATCAAAACGTGTAAAATCGACCCCATGTTTAAAATAATTTTCGATCAATGGTTGAATCACAAACTTCGGTACTTCGATACTTGCTAATGATGGATCAATGGAAAAATGATAGGCGATCCGGTTGGGGTAACGCATCTGATATAAATAGACATATTTTTCGCAAAAGTCCAGTTCTTCCTTTAAACTGATCGTCTTTTCTTGATTAGTATTGTTTCGCAACAAGGCCGAAAAAGCATACACCACATCTGCCAATTCTTCGCTGCCTTCACTTAACGCATACATCCGAATATACTCTAACGTGTTATAGAGAAAATGAGGATTGATTTGTGCTTGTAATGCACGCATGTGGGCATCTTGCTGTTTGATTTCCAATTTATAGATATCTTCAACATATTGGTTGATGCTATCCAACATCTCATTGATCCCTATAGAAAGGTCTTTTAATTCATATTCCGTTTGGGTGGTATCGATCCGCGTCTCCAAATTACCTTTGGCCGTTTCATTCATTGCATCCATCACGAGATCTACTTGTTGCGAATAGCGCTTGAAGGTTTGGTATAAAAAGAATAGCAGACTGACATCTAATAGAAATACACCGAAAATCAATGGTGTTAAATCTTGGATAACCGCTCGTCTAACCATCGAACGATCTAAAGTAGCCAATATCCGGTAATCATCGGGTAATTGTTGGTACTGGATGAAATTATTTTTTTCAAGGTTTATCAGTGGCAAAGTGGAATTTTCTTGAAGGCTGGTTGTAATCAATTGTTCTTGGGTTGCTAGTTTATCCTTTGTCATTCCTTGATCATGGAATGTGTATAAACGGTTGGTGGTACCAGAGATCATATACAATGATAAGCCGCTAAAGGTATTCAAACTCTTTAATGCCGCATCCAATTCCGCTTTTTCAAAACCGACAAACATGCTCCCGACTTCGCTTCCACCTTGCGTGATCGACATTTTGATATAAAAAGCATCTGTCAATTTAGGCGTACCACTTTTAATCACCCCTCCTTTATTTGCTCTAGAAGATTCCAGATACTCAGGCAATTGACTGAAAACAACATAGACGGAGCTGACTTCCTCATAGCTGACATAAATATCTCTCATTAGATAAGGAAAAGAGACAAAATCGGTCGTTTTTTGTTGTTGATCATAAGCGTACATCAAATATTCATTGATCGGTTTTGTCAGATAAGTAGTCGCATTCTCGATTTTATCAGAGTTCCCCAACAATTGGTCTTTAATGATTTTACTTAGTGTCGTTTTATCGTTCAGTGTACGACTGGTACTTTGTAACGCCTCACTTGTCGTTCGCTTGGCTTGCTCTTGCGTTTGTACCCACGTATGAACACTGATGATAGCAGTCGCCACCGTTGTTAATAAAATCAGGACGAGCGCATATTTTCGGAAAAGACGATTCAGAAGTGTTCCTTGTGAAAATAAAATACGCCATTTATTCATAGCTTTCTAACTGCATATCCAGTTTTTCCCGCCATTGTTTGGTTACCAGCCCATTCCAAACAGTCAATAAGCCAATCACACCAAAGAGAATCAGTCCTTTATAATTCCAAGTTAGCCAAAAAATAATGCCTCCGCCAATCAACAATTTCAAAAAGGTCGAAAAACTGGAAAAGCCTGAAACAAAACTTAACTTAAGTAGGTTAGGAATCGAAATTTCGTATTCACTATCTAAAATCAAGCTATACTGATAAGTGGAGTAAATATAAAGTAAACTAAAAATCAGGATAAAATCAGTAATCAAAAAAAGGATTCCTTGAATTTGAACAGATAAGTATAAATTATAGCCAAGCAAAAATGTCCCCGCTAAAAATAAACCAAACAACACATTCCCACGGACAAATGTTTGTTTAAATGTTTCCCACCCTCGCTTAAACGTAATCTCTTTATATTCAAAACCATAAAGATAAAACAATTCGTTGACTGTTTTATAAGCAGGTCCAATCCCTAATACGATGGCTCCCATCAGTGTATAGATCCAAAAATAAAAAGTTAATTTCATGACCACCCACACTCTGATAAATAATGTTTCTAGTGCTTTACCTAACATGCGATTCCCTCCATAAAAAATATTGTATTCCCTTTCATTATACAAGAGTAGTAAAAAAGTAAAAGAACCAGTTTGATAAAAATCCTAATGAACTTTTAGCTACTTGGTTGCTTATCTTTCATTTCTTCGGACACTAATCAAAAAGCAGAACTCTCCAAAAATTCGACATGCAAATTTCGGAAAAAGTTCTGCTTCTTTCTAGAAACTGATTCAGTTTCTTGAATTATTTACTTTCCTTACGAAATGCATCATATTGTTTTTGCATTTCTGTTAATACTTTGTCATAACCTGCTCTGTTCAAAGCATCTTTTAGTTTTGGTAATGTTTCATCAGGATCAACTGTCCCAGTATTTAATCCATCTAGGTATTGATTCATGACATTTGAGATATTACTTAGTTCTGTTTTTACGCTATCTGTATTGAAACTAAAGCCTAAGATTGGAGAAGTTTTTGCTTCTTCAATTGATTTATCTCTTTCAGCGATCATTTGATCTGTGATCGTATCTTGTGTGTATAAGATTTCATTGTTACCGGTATTCCAAGCAGACATGTGCATGTTTGGTTGGTACCCATCTAATAATTTGATCTTGTCATCGCCATCTTTTTTCCATGCTTCGCCTTCGATACCCCAAACTAAACCATTCAATAATTCTGGATCGCTATTTAATAAACCTAAAAATTCAACTGATTTTTCTTTGTTTTTAGAGGTATTTGATACGACAAAGTTGGCCATTTGTGCTTGTCCAGTTGACTTCAATGGAACAGTGATTGCTTTTGAAACCAATTCTTGTTTCGCTGCATTAGTCAAGATCGTATCGCCATAATCGTATGGTCCTTGCGTTTCGCCACGCATTAACCAAGTATTCCCTTCAAGTGGGTAATCTTTATTACTAGTAGCAGCATCGCTAGGAATCAATCCTTGTTTATACCAGCTGTGCATCGTACGTAATAATTCGATAAACGTTTTGTTGTCGTATTGATTGATGATCTTAGTGTCATCGCCGTTCAAATCAACCGCAAATGGTAATGTATTCCCTAATGGATAATCGAAATCTCCTTGGACCTTAAATCCTTGTCCAATCGCAAAAGCAGCTGTATTTGGGTCTTTTTTATGGAATTCTTGTAACACTTTTTCCGCATCCTGATAAGATTCGATCCCATCAATCGATAAATTGTATTTATCTAATAACGGCTTGTTGAAAGTCAACACTTGTTGGGCAAACACATTGCCATTCACTGGAAAGGCATACAATTTTCCGTTAACTAAATTTCCTTTGATATACGCTTCATCTAAAGAATCATACGCTTCTTTCGCATATTTTGGTGCTAATTCTGTCAAATCAGTAAATGCACCCTTTTGCGCATTTGATACATAGTTGTTGGCAAAGGCAATATCGTAGTTTTCACCAGAAGAGATAATGACATTCATTTTCTTCTCGTAATCGCCCCAACCGATGTAGTTGATATTGACTTTGACTCCGATTTTATCTTCGATCCGTTTATTTGCAATGTCCATTAACTGATCGAAATTCTCTGGTTTATCACCGATTTGATACATTTGAAGGGTTGTTGAATCACTTGCTTCAGCTTTTTCTTTTGTCCCCGATCCGCAGGCTGCCAATGTTCCAACCATCATTGCAGAAACGCCAGTAAAGGCTAATTTCTTCCATAACTTCATTTTTCTTCCTCCTAAATTGTTTTATATTTTTATTGCATTACTCTTTTACTCCACCAATCGTTAATCCTTTAACAAAATGTTTCTGGAAGAATGGATAGCTGATCGCAATCGGTAAAGTAGAAATCACGACGATCGCCATTCGAGCTGATTCTCCCGGAACAGAAGCAAGTCCGCCTGTCAATTGACTGCCCGCTCCTGAATTTTGTGTCAAATATTGAATATTGCTTTGGATCTTCATCAATAAATATTGCAAAGGAACCAGTTTATCATCTTGAATGTAAAGCAACGCATTAAACCAATCATTCCAATACCCTAAGGCAGCAAACAAACTGATCGTTGCAATCCCTGGAATTGCCAGCGGTAAAACGATTTGCACAAAGATTCGCAGCTCACTAGCCCCATCAATTCTTGCAGATTCAATGATCGAATCTGAAACCGAGCGTTTGAAGAACGTTCGCATCACGATGATATTGAACGGGCTGACCGCCATTGGCAAAATCAATGCCCAGATCGTATCTTTTAACTGCAAGAGATTCGTCATTACTAAATAGTTCGCAACCATCCCTGGTGAGAACAACATCGTGATCAAACAAAATACGGTAAAGAAGCGCCGAAATGGGAAGTTTGATCGTGAAATCGCATAAGCGTATAAAGAAGTCGCTGTACTATTGATCAAAGTCCCTAGAACAGTGACAAGGATCGTCACAAATAAAGCTTGGAAAATCTTGTCTTGCATTTGACCGAATAAGTAAGTATACCCAAATGTACTAAATTCTTTTGGCCAAAAACTGTAGCCATATTGTGTCAAAGCGGATTCTTTCGTAAAAGAAATCGCAATCACGAATAGAAACGGTAAGATGCAAGAAAGAGCAAACAATGCGATCAACAAGTTAGAGAAAAAATTGGTTGTTTTGTTAAATGAACGAATTTGTACTCGTTCGACTTTCTTTTTTTTCATTTCTTTTTCCTCCCTAGAACAATGCTGATTCGCTGTCGAAACGACGAGCAATCGTATTTGTGATCATCAATAGAACAAACCCGACAACGGATTGATACAATCCCGCTGCAGCTGTCATTCCAAAGTCACCAGTAGAGGTCAAGCCATTATAAATGTAAGTATCCAATACTTGTGTGACATCATAAAGTGCCCCGGAATTTCTCGGGATATTGTAGAATAAACCAAAGTCTGCTCGGAAAATATTCCCGACAGCTAGAATCGTTAAGATCGTCATCAACGGAATCAATTGTGGAATCGTCACATGTTTGATTTGTTGCCATTTGCTGGCACCATCCACCATCGCTGCTTCATAATAAGTAGGATCGATCCCCATAACAGAAGCAAAATAAATGATACTGTTATAGCCAATCCCTTTCCACGTACCGATAAAGACAAGAATAAACGGCCAATACTTCGGTTCGTTATACCAGTTGATCGCTTCTCCACCATGCCCAGTGATCCACTGATTAAAGATTCCTTTGTCAGGACTCAAGAAGGCATAAACAAAATACCCAATGATGACCCATGATAGAAAGTAAGGAAGTAACGACATTGTTTGGTAAACTTTTACCAGTCGTTTATTCCGTAATTCACTCATAATGATGGCAAAAACAACGGAAATCAATAAATTCAAAAGAATAAAAGTAACATTATATAAAATGGTGTTTTTAGTGATCAAGAAAGCTTGATCAGAAGTAAATAAGAAGCGGAAATTTTCCCAACCAACCCAAGGGCTTTCTCTTAAACTAGCTAAAAACCCGTCAGCAGAAATATGGAAGTTTTTAAATGCTACTACGTTTGCTAATACTGGGATATAAAAGAAAAAAATCATCCATAGCATCCCCGGCACAGCCATTAGTACTAAAGCTTTGTAGCGCCATAGATTAGCAAAAAAATGATTTAACCCCTTTCTTTTTTTCATCGTAAAACTCCTTTCGTGTCATTCACAAGCCAATTATAGCGCTTACAACAAAAGGAATAAATAAACAAATTATAGATAAAATGATACAAAATATAGATAACAAAATTAGGCAGAGGTTCAATTTTAGCGATCAATTTTTTCAAAAAATCGTTGGCTAATGGCAGTAATTTCTAAATAAACACGGATGAAATGAGCATAAAAAAGGGTGTTAGGTATAGAAAAACCGATAAATAAGTCGAACATGCAAAAAAAACAGCCGCTCATTAGAATGAAAATCACTGATATTCTAGTAGGTACTTAAGTTGCTACTGTACAAGTTATATTCGTTTTGAGATAGACAATACTCACGATTAGTTGAACAGGAGTTTTGAACAGACGATCAATCCTATACTGCTTCTATTCACTCTTTTGTTAACAGCAACTATGTTGCTTTATATAAACTAAAGTGATGTGGCTGTAATATAAATAAGAAGGGTCAAAAACTTAAAAGTTTTTGACCCTTGACATTGTTGCGTACACCATTTTGTTTATAAAATCCATCAACCTTTTCTTAATAAATTCATACGACCCTTACTATTCGAACAAGTAAAGAAAATGTTGGAAATATCATAACTCCTATGACTAGATACCATAAATCCATGATTAGATTCCCCAATGTAAACGGTACAATTATACCTGTGAATAAAATAAATGCTACTATTATTAGATTTAAAAAGTAGAAGCAACTCGCAGTATATAAGACCGTGTGATTTCTTAGTACTCAGTTTCTATAAACCAATGGTGGGGAAATCATAAATTAATTTAACGGATTAGATTTAAACTTTCTGTCAATATTACTTTTAAATCCTCTCCAACGGAATAACGGGAGATAGGAAAAAGATTGGGAAGATCTAATTCAGTTTCGGCCAATACCGAGCGATCACAGATAATTATATGAGGATTTCTTTTTATATATTCTGGTAATTGATCCACAGAATAATATAGATACGAATCGATCATATTGTAATCCAGATTAAGCCAGTGAATAAGTAATTCCCGATAAATGATATGTGCCTCTTCACTTTCTGCCACAACAAAGTACACTCTCTTTTGTTTCTCTCTAAAAATAAGACTCGAAGACACTTGTGCAGTGAACCACTCAATTGCTACATCACTAAAAATAAAAGGCGGTTCTGGCCATACCTCTTCTTTCCATTGAATAAAAATTTTTTTATTCTTGGTAAAAGTTGCAATTGTTCTTCACTTAGATAATGATGACGATACAACAAAAAATGTTGTAAGCTATTCCAAGTGGAATAACAAAAAGTAATGAGTGGACGTTCAAAAATAATTTGTGAAAATAAGTTATTTTTGAATTCCTCTTCAAAATGAAAGACCAAACTTTGGACTTCACGAATATTTTCAATGACATGTTCTCGTTCATACTGGTAATTGAGTTGAATTGTCATAAAGCTATCAGAATTTAGTGAGATGTTTTTATAAATAGTAGTCAAAAAAAGCAATTCATTGTTATCTAAATCATATTCTTTAAAAAACAATTTTACATTTGTTTGAATTTTCTTAAACGTTAAGCTTTCTTCTAATTTGTATTTTATTGAACTTTTCTGTACTGGATGGTCTTCGTATCTTGTGATGGTTAGATAAACAGCTAACGTCAAAAACGTGTATTCACGATCATTTTTCTCATAACAATTCGCTAAATCAAAAAATAACTTTTCTACAAATTCTTGTGATTGCTTCATTTTTTCTTTATCTAATGTATGACAATTAAGAGGTTTTCTAGCCAATACCGTTAATGTCACTAGTCTAAAGGTTATTTCATCATTTAACCAAGCTTTATTTTCATCTAAAAGACCTATCTCTATAAAATATTGTTCAACATTTTTTTTTAGCTGAAAAGCCTTTGTCACTGAAACAAATTCATTTTCTACTATAGTTAAATAATTAGTTTCATCAGTCAAATAAAGTAGACATACATTTAAAAATTTCGAATAACTATAAATTTGTTTGATTAAATCATATCTTGTATAGATGGTATCAAACCAGACGGTCATGTGTGTTTTAGTGATTTCGTAGCTTACAATGTAATCTTCTAACTGGAAGACCAATCTATCAAAATCTCTTTTTATCGTATTGAAACTAACATCCAAGCGTTTTGCTACATCTGAAATCACTAATTTTTTACACTCGTATAGGTATTCTGTTAATTTCACCTGCCGCATAATTTCTTTCTCAATATAATTTTCGATCATACCAATCCTGCCCCCAATCACTACTTTCATTATAAGTTTTTTTCTCAAAGAATAGCATTAAACTGCCTTTCTCTTCTCCAAAAGAAATCAATTTTCCGTATTTGAAACTGTTTTAATATAAAATTGTGGTAAAATCCCTATATTTTGAAAATCTTTTGCATAATATTGAATATCCTCGATATACTCTCTATAAGTATATTCTGATTCTCGCTCTAAATAGGCAGCCAATGTCTGTTGATCGGAAAAATCACTATACGTCACCACCCCAATAACATTAATGATTTCGGCTTCTGTTTTTAAAAGATATAAAATACTTTCGATGCCTTTCGATTTCGAATATTGGATCTTCTGTAGACATTCTTGCTTTAAGGAATCAATTTTTTCCAATGCTAGTGTAATATTTTGTTTTACTTCTTTATTATTTTCGTCGTTATATTCTCGTTTTCTTAGTGCTAGAATTAACTGTTCAATTTCTTTTATATCCATCCATTTGTCCATAAGCTATCACCTCACTTACTAGATGAAACAAGCAAAGTAATTACTTACTTTGCTTGTAGGTATTACAATTATGGTGCTTTCACTAAATTCCAATTAACTTGTCCTGCATACTGATTCGCTTGTACCTGTGCCACTTCTGGGATCACTAATTCGGCATCCCCTAAAGCAAAATCGTAAACACCAGATGGTACGTTTTGGTTCACTTGCATGACGCAAACTTCAGCACCCGTTCCAATCTGAAGGTTGGCTGTACCAGTAACCTCTGAAATTGGTGTGAAATCTGACTCTTGTACGGGTGATTGGCCATTATTATTATTCTTATATACTTGCCCATTGGTATTTTTTGATTTAATATAACTCCCTTCAATTCCTGGTGTATTCCAAACCAACTGCGCATTCAACTGCCAAGTTGAACCAGAGTTTTGATCCTTGACTCCAATATGAAATCCGGAACCATTTTCTAATGGAATACTTTGTTGTCCACTTTCTTGGAGTTGCGTGGTAGGTATATTAAAGGACTTTGGAAGATAAGCTAAAGCTAAATTTTCTTTGCTATCAGGATTTGGTTTGATACTTTCCCCTGGTACATTCGGCTCTGTTACTTTTTTCCATGTTGGTTTATAGGTCGAATTAGTAATTGCAAATAAATCTTTTCCTGGGGCTATAGTCCATGGGTTAGTGAAGTTGACTTCCCAGCCAGCAAATTCATAGCCAGCTCGTAGGGGTTGATTTTCTTGCATCCATCTATTTATCGCATCCAGTGATCCTTGCTTAGAATCAACTGCAACTGTATTGAAATATTTTTTAATTCCTGTTGTTCCATCAGGATATTGCCCGTCGCCACTACTTATATTTAATAACGCTGGCGTTTGAGTAAATTTATACTCATTAAGTAAATGTGGATCATCTGTAACAACCAAGAATCTGCCGCCTGCATAGGTAGTACCAGAAAACATATGTGTAGTATTTGCTCCATTTGTTCTGAGATTCGGAATATATAGAACTTCTAAGCTCGAACCAGCGAACATGTTAGACATGTCCTTTACGGATGATGTATCCCAAGTCGATATTCCAATTTCTTTTATATAGTTTAAGTCTGAAAAAGCATTATTCATATTTGTAACATTCGATACATCTAAATTATTTAAATCTAAAACCTTAAGATATCTCCTGTTACTGCAGATCTTTTCCATTGAATCTCCTGCATATTTTACTTTAGAACCATTTGAACTAACTCTTAAGATATTAGTACTGTTATCAGTAAATGCTGCTGCTCTGTTAATAGCAATCTTCTCAATAAACACCTCTGTACATTGAGCATACTTCATTGGATCTAATGCTTGTAGATCTTCCAAAGTAGGAATTACTCTCTTAGCTCTAGTTATGTTTACTGGTCCTACATATTTATTAATTGTAGCTGTAGACCCTGTTACTGTAATATCTCAATCCGCTAATACAATTTCTGGATCAGCTGTTCCTGTTGCTGTTGCTGTTGCTTTTTCATTTCCCGTTTCTTTAGTTTTAGAAGAATCGGTTTGCGCCTTTTCTTCTGCTTGTTTCTCTGTTGTATCACTCGTTTCTGAAGACGAGCTAGATTCTGTTTCACTTGTCTCAATCGTTTCTGCTTCCTTTTGCTCCGTTTCTTCATTCTCAGAAGAAGCAGTCAGATTTTCAGAAGTAGTTTGGGAAGATGCTCCTTCTGGGGATATTTCTTGGTCTTCCTCCAGACCATTTTCCTCACTTTGAACTGTTTTCAGTGGATCCAATGGATTTAGGACTAAATCCTTTTCTTCTGAGTAATTCTGAGTTACTTGAGTATCCGATGGGTTTGTTGCTTGTGCACACACATTTGTTGTGATCAAACATAGGTTACTAGCTAAAATTGCAGAACATAGTCCAACAACTTTTGTTGCTTTCATGTAATACAGACTCCCTTCTTTCTTATAATTGGTTATTAAGGATAAATACATATATGATAGATAAAACCGCTACACTCAATGAACTGATCAAACCACAATAGTTTATATATATATATACATTTAACTTAGATGGTTCTACTTCACTTGCTTGTTTATAATGAATCAAGAAATAACGAATCTGAATCATTAAAAAGACAACAGCCATAATTAGCAAACAAATAGGCAATACATACATTATTCTTCCTTCTCCTTTCTTCGTTTTGGTTTACAAATATAAAACAAGAAGATTGACACAATCAGTCCTATACCACCGCAGAGCAACCAATTATTTTTAACGGCTCCAGTTTCCGGTAAAAATGATGTTTTTAAAAAATGATTTTCTCCTTTTCCTTGGTCGAGTGAACTAGTGCCTTTGCCTGCTATAGTGAGTGAAGAATCTGCTGTATTCTCGCTTCTATCATTACTCAGATCATTGGTTGTATTATTTGTTGTATCATTCGTTGTATTATTTGTTTCGTCACTCACTGTTTCTCCAGGTAATTTATCTGGCATGATTTTTTTGTATAAAGTAATCTTAAGATCTGTCTCTGTTTGCTCTTGTGCCTCTGCTTCTACTCCTGTTGAAGTACCAGGAATTAGCATTGAGCCGAGAAATAAGCTACACATTAAACCAGTCAATATACATTTCTTTTTTATTCTTTTCCTCCTTTAACAAATAAAATATATAAAGTACTAATCAATGAGGTGATCACCATGATCCACAAACTCCATATTAACTAGGACGGAATTTGAACCTTAAAGGTAGATTCCTTGTTGATTATTTTTGTTTGCTCCTCTGAAATAGTAAATTTTTGTGTAAATTCCCAAGTATTTTTCTCTGAAATCACACGACCTTTAAAAATATAGTCTCCAGGCTTGAGCTCTTCCTTTTTCCAATCAAATTGGAAAGGGTAGACAGAGTAAGGAGCCATTCGAACATTTTCTGTTTTGTGTGTTTGTACAACTTTTTCGCCCTCTGCTTGAAGAATTTCTCCTTCTACTGTTGATTTTTCAAGAATATAAGGATTTGGATTCACAATATCTGATTGAACCACTTTTTTTCCTGCAACTAATTTAGCCTCTACGTTTTCTAATGTTAAATCCACTCCCTCATTGACACTCATAACCGGATCTGCTTCTTGGTTGGTTAATACCACACCTAGTGTGTAACTATAAGTATTTTCCACTGACAATTGTTTATTTGAAGTATCTTTATTAGTTAAGTCTGATACTACAATTCCACCAAGAATGATCCCTTCTTGTTCTTTTTCCGGCATTTTTAAATCTAATGTCGCAATTGCTTCCCCATTAGCTGGTACCTTCACTTCCTCTTCTTGTGGTTTCAAAAGAGACGTCAAAGGAGTGTTTAACGTCTTATGGTCAGCTAACTTTCCTGTGTAATCAATCAAACCATTCGCATTCGTATTTCCATTGGTTACTTTCACATGTAGTGTTTTTTCAGCATCCGATTGGTTGATCAATTTCACTTTTAATTGATCAACTGCCCCAGGTTCTTCTCTCAAATAGAAATAACTAACATTAGGATCGATTTGGTGTTCATTCGCAACACCTTCAATCGTATATCCACCATTTGCTTGCGCTGTCTCATCTGCTTTTACGTTTATACCTAGCCAACTACTTACACAAACCAATAACGTGAAAAAAATAATCTTACTTTTTTTCATCTATCTACTCTATCCTTTCTATTTATTTTTCTATATACTTAAATACCTAAAAAATTTTCCCAATTAAAGTTGCTCTTTTCATTACGTGTGTTTAATGTATTTTTCTCACTTTCCAACTAAGGTCGATCATTTGATTAATAGCACTAACTATAGTCCCAGAGCGTATAAAACGAGAAGTTGAACATGCTACTTGTTTCTTCATTTATCCTCTCCTTATTCATTGGCTTATATCCTAAAGAAACAAGGTTTTAGTATAAAACCTTGTTTCCTTAGGAATAAAACCATATCGTTTTATTCCTAATAAGCTAAATTAAGGATTTGGAGCAATAGTTAAGTTCCAATCAATTGTTCCTGTATAGCTACCAGCCAGTACTACACTGGCATTTGGAATATTAATTTTAAAGTTCTCTACAGAGTAATCATATATTCCATCTTTCATACTACCTTCTTTAGTTTCCATAATAGTTGTAGCTGTGTTACTAATTGTTAAATCCTTTGCAGTGGTAGTAACTACATCGTTAGCAATAGTAGAAAGGTTTCCTTTACCATCATTTTCTTGAACAGTGCCGTTGGTACCTTTAATTGTGACACCTGTAAAATCACTCGCATGTTGATTTTATAAGTTTTTTTCTACAAATCAATCGAAAAAATACAAAACAAACCTTAGGTGAACGCCCTCTTTTCCCCCAAAAAAAGTAAATAAACAGTTTTTTTGTTTGTTTTGTTTTTCAAATATTAAGCAAAAAAAAAAAACTAAAAATAAAAACCACAATAGAAAATTCTATTTAAATAAAGGGAGTAATCTATAAAACATACTTATTCAATTGATTTAATCAAGTCTTCTGCGGTATTTTATTTCTCTTCATTTTTATCGAATAATGGTTTTTATGGTCGTTTGTTTAATCACATTCAATACCTTTTTGGATCTTAACTAGGAAATCGACTATGATGACGGTACCATTTTTTGTTAAGTACATGATTCTTAATGAATAGAGAGTAATTATCGACCACTTGTTTAAAAAATTATTGACTGTTCTCTCTATAAGTATCTCTATTATTAATATAGGCTATACTTTTTGATATTCGTGCAATTCGCAACATCTTTTTTAAGATTCAAAAAATAGAAAAGACACCTTGAACTCCTTTAGAATTAATTTCGCGAACCAATTCATAAGAGGATTCAAGATGTCTTATACTAAGTTTATCAAAGATAGCTAAATACCCCAGACCCAACTATCCATTTTTAGAAAAATTGTTTAACCAAAGAAAAATATAAAGGACATATTTGCTTGATTTATAAAGATGTTCTTCAGTACAAGCCAGAAGAATAGCCACATTCTCCAACATATGGGAAGTACTTTTTTAAACTACCGAATGAAGGAAAACAATGCACTGCTTATGTTTTTTTGAAATATGAAGCTTTTGATTATCTTCATATAGTATTTACACTTCTAGAATATTTCAAATAGAAGAAATAGACGATATCAATGGTCAACAGTTGTAGTAATAACGAATGCGTAGCGCCACTTCCATAATGGCCATTTTCTATATTGTCTGTACGAGAAGTTTGAAGCACATATTGCACTGCCTTCTCTAAATCTGACCCACCCAACTGAGTCATTCCAATTGTTGTTATATCATTCTTTCTGGCTTCTCTAATCAATTGTAAGACTTCTCTGTTTTTCCCTGAATGAGAAATCCCCCAAAAAACGATCTTGTTATACTCTAAATCATTTTTTATTTGTTCCAAAATCAATGATTTGTCTTTTTCAAAGATAACCATTTTCCCAATTTTCAACCACTTTTGTCGTATATCTTCTGCAGCTATTCCAGAAGTTCCTACGCCAAATACATAAATCTTGTCTGCATCATAAATTTCTTTGACAATTCTGTTAATAGTTTTTTCATCTAATAGTTCCCCTATAGAATCCACAACCAACTTGTCATTAATTAATATTTTATTTTTAGTAACTTCAAATGATTCATCAAACGAAATATAATTGTATTCATTTCTAACTTGTTTTTCAATTGAACGAGAAACAGCTAATTTAAAATCAGAATATTTTTTATAACCTATTTTTCTTGAAAAACGAATAACAGTAGCTGGGCTTGTTTCTGATAGATCTGCTAATTTTTGAGCAGTCATGTGTGGAATATCACCAAGATTAGCTAATATGTAACTAGCTAATTTCTCTTCAGTCATGGACAACTCATTTTGAACATTCTCAATGTTTTTTATAAGACTCATTTTTTTCTCCTTTGTTTCTTCTATAGTAATAATACACAGCCTTCGTATTAAAATCTTGGGATATAGGCAACACTCTAATATTTTTTTGTGCTAGTCTTCCTATCAATGATTCTCTAATGAATTCATTTTTTTCTAACACAGAACCGGCAAAAGCAATTTCCATATTTTCTTGTTTCGCTTTCATTTTATGAATCAAACTATCTAACAATAAATTTAATGCTTCTATAGAATCTGTCAAAATTTTGGATTTTACATCCCCATCTTTCGCATACATGGCAACAAACAAGGCTGCGTCTGCAATTTCTTTTTTGCTTTTTTCATAAAATCGACTAATAGCTTTCATTGAATCTTTTTCACCAATATATTCCAAAAATTCTAAAGAAAAATCAGTTAGTTCCAATCCAGCATCTAATTCATTTACTAATTGTTTGTAACAAGCCAAACCAATAGAATAAGCACTTCCCTCATCTCCTAAAAGATGCCCCCACCCACCTACTCGATAAAAAGTAGCATGCTGCAAACCATAGCCAACTGATCCCGTTCCTGAAATGATCAGTCCGCCATCATTTCCTTTTAGTTTATTAATTAGTGCCAATTTCGCATCACTCATTACAATGAATGGACAGTTATATAATGCTTTTAATTTGTTTTCAATATCATTTTGAAGCCCACTTGTTTCTATTCCTGCAATCCCCACAAGAATCATTTTAACTTCATTATGATATTTAGTTAATAAAAAATTTAACCCTTGTTGAATAATCGACCACGCATACTCTTTTTGGACAACAATATTTGCTGCATCCAAGTTAAAATCTTTAACCAAAACACCATTTACATCGTACATACTAAATTTTGTTTTTGTTCCGCCAGCATCTACCCCAATGAGATATTCCATACCTACACTCCTCATAAAAAGAGGACTTTATAACTAAGCCCTCTTTTAACGTATTAATTATTTTCATTAATTTGCTTTTGCATTTTGATTAATCGCTCAATCAATGCTTGTTCACTCATAACCGTCATTAATTGATCTTGGGCATGAATCAATAGTAAACTAATTTCGCCTTTACCCGCCAGATTATCTTGAATCAATTGAGTTTGAATATTATGTGCTATATTCATCTCCTCTTTTGCCTTGTTTAACAAATTATCTATTTCGTCATATTTTTTATTCTCTGCACATTCTAACGCTTCAAACAACGATCCGCGTGCATTCCCACTATGAACAATCAAATCAAAAATGATTGTTTCTAATTCTTCCATATTTTTCACATCCATTAATATTTAATTCTGTTAATAAAGACGATAAATAAATAGATTACAAATCATAAACATTACTACAAATGTAAGAAAAGTAAAATAAATATACCGCTTCCATTTAAACGGTTCTTTTTTTTCAAAGTATAAAATGATCATTGGAAATACAAAGCTTATTGCTAAAATATTTCCCCAAAATAAAAGTTTTTTTGAATTATAAATAGTACTAAAATAAATAAGAATGATGTTTATGATTAATAAACACAAAACATAAACAAAAGCATTTAAAAAACGGGATTTATCTCTCATTCTTCTTCCAACTCAAGTTGTAATTGTTTTTTGTCATAAATTTTAAAGAACGGATAATAAATAAAAGTTGATATCAAAATATTTATAATCACTAACACAATCGCACGCCAATCTCCGCCAGTTGCTAAAAAAGCGCCAATTGGTGCAGGTAATGTCCATGGTGGTTGTACGTACATCAAATGAATAAATTCTAATTTAAACGCAAACCACGTTACAATAGTCATAATTACTGGTGATAAAACAAACGGAATAAAGAATAGTGGATTAAGCATGATCGGGAATCCAAATATAACTGGTTCATTGATATTAAAAATACTTGGGATCAAGCATGCTCGACTAATTGACTTCGTATATTTGGCACGGCCAAATATAATAGCGCAAATAATCAATCCTAAAGTAGCTCCCGATCCGCCAATCCAAATAAACCATTGAAAAAATGTTTCTGGAGCAATATGTGTAGGTGTCTGATGGTTCGCCACTTTTTCAGCATTTTCAGTAAAATATTGTAACCAAATTGGACGCGCCACAGAACCAACGATTGAATCTCCATGAATCCCAAACAGCCACAAAAATGTTACTAACAAGACTGGAACTAACACACCTAAAAAGGTATCCCCTGCTTTAACTAAAGGAGAAAATAAAACTTGTATTACTTGTTCCAAGTTGATTTTAAACACTACATTAATTGTACCAATGACAGCAATTACAATGGCAGCTGGAATAACTGCTTCAAAAGAATGCGCCACCGAACTAGGAACTTGTTCAGGCATCTTAAACATCACATTTTTTTCTTTACAAAAACGTAAAACTTCCACTGCAAAAATTGCTAAAATCATACATGGAAAAATTCCAACTGAACCTAAAGATTCCATGGGTAACATTAGCCCTTCATCAAATTGAACTGGCATAATGCTTAATAAAAAAGCAGCTACTGATAATTGCCCCCCTGTCAATGGATCCAAGTCATAACTTTTAGCCAAATTATAACCTATACCAAAACAGATATATAAAGACATAATCCAAAAAGTCATTCGATAAGGAATTAATATTTCACTAATGTGTTCGGCTGCCCATTGATGAATTCCCCAGGTTTCTGGAACTGGCGGAAAAGCAATAATTAAAAAGAAACTTCCTACGATAATGAATGGTATCGCCGAGACAACGCCATCCCGCAAAGCTCGTAAATGACGTTGCTCTGAAATTTTTGACATAGGCAATGCCACTTTTTCCTCTAAAACTTCAAAAAAACGGTTCATATTCTGTCTACAACCTTTCTTTTAATTAGTTTTGTTCAATTAAAGCTAATAAATGTTTTCCTCCCAGTGGACTATAATCTCTAGGTTGAATCAATTCAATTGGCAAATTCATTTCATCTGCTACCTCTTTAAATAATTTAAATCGGTGTTTCACTTGCGGGGCAACTAAAATGATGTCCCATTTCTTTGATTTCATTGCATGCTCTGCTTCGCCACTTCCAACTGCGGAACTTTCTAATTCAACATTATTTTTTTCTGCTTCCTTTTCTAAAGCTTTTTCTACAATCGCACTAGACATTCCACCAGAGCAAATAAATAAAACGTGTTTCATAACAATTACCTCCAACTTAAATTTTATTTGTTTGTTTCTTTATAAAATCTTGATACCAATAAAAACTGTCTTTCTTGTATCGACGGTATGTTCCGTTTCCTTCATTATCCCCATCAACATAAATTACCCCATACCGCTTATCCATTTCACAACTACCAGCAGAAACAATATCAATGATGCCCCAAGCAATATATGCACGAATATCCACTTTGTCTTCTTTTTCTGCCTTAATGATCTCGTTAAAATGAGAATCAAAATAATTGATTCGATATAAATCATGAACTTGTTCTTTTTCCAATACATCCTTCGCGCCAAAACCATTTTCAGCAATAATGACAGGACAATTATAGCGATCATAAACTTTATTCAAGGTTGTACGTAACCCTATTGCATCAATCTGCCATCCCCACTCACTAGCTTGAAGATAAGGATTTTTAGTTGTAATAACTAAATTACCAGCAGTTTTCTCCACTTCTTCTGTAGTGACAACACTTGAAGAATAATAAGAAAATGAAATAAACTCACAAGGAAATTCACTCAATACTTTTTTATCGTCTTTAGTTATATTCAAGTTAACCTTATTTTTTTCAAAAAAATCGTCCATGTAATAAGGATATTTCCCTTTCATTAGCACATCACTACAAAACCATTGATTAACTTGTTCTTCCTTCACTAATTTGAAATTATCTTCTGGTTTTGGCGTAAATGGGTAATAACAAAAACATGAAATCATTGCACCAAACTCCCCAGATACCTTCAATTTTTTTGCTAACTGGATCGTTTTCGCATTCGCAACAAACTGATGATGCAAAGATTCAAAAACTTTTTGCATATCATAGCCTTCACTTTCCGGCTTAATTAAACCGGTTCCATTATATGGGCTAAAGTAACCAGCATTTATCTCATTAAAAGGTAACCAATAATCAACATAACTCCCCCAACGCTCAAATACAAAATTCGCAAAATTCAAATAGTAGCGAATCATATTTCTATTCGTCCATCCACCATAATTTTCGACCAGATACAAAGGTACAGCATAATGATTCATTGTTAGAAAAATTTTAATATTATTCTGTTTACAAAATTCAAAAATCTGATCGTAGTACTGAACGCCCTCCATATCTGGTTTTTCTTCAATTCCTTTTGGAAATAGCCTTGCCCAACTTAATGAAAAACGATAAATTTGAATACCTAATTCTTTCAATAAGTTTAAATCTTCTTCTACATACTCATAACCTTTCGTTCCAACTCTAAATGGATAATACAGCTTACTTTCTTCATCTTTCGATTCTTGAATCACTTGTTTGGTTAATAATCTCGTCTGCATAGTTGCATTACTATTTCTTGGCAAATATGGTCTACAATCTTGAGTATCGATTCCTTTTTTTTTGTCAAAACCTCCTTCATATTGACTTGCCGCAGTAGCTCCTCCCCACATGATCACTTTTGTAACCCCTTTCTTTTAGCGGTAAAAAAAAATTATAATTCTAATCACAAATACTAGACGACCAATTAAACATAGAATCATAATTACATAGCTAATCATACATCCCACGAATTTTTATTTCAACATTTTTATAAAAAATAAGATTTTTTATTCCAAAAAGAACAGCCGTTAAAATTCTATTTTACTAGTACAATAATCAAATTTCTCTCTTAATCCATCGATTCAATAACATTAAATAATAATAAAAAAACTAATACAAAAGCTATTAACTTTATTGGTTCTATACTTTTTAATGAAAGTGCAGATCGCCAACATCTTTTATATGATGGAAAAATATAGAAAAGACACCTTGAACTCCTTTAGAATTAATTTCGCGAACTAATTCATAGGAGGTTTCAAGATGTCTTTTACTTAGCTTATCAAAGATACCCTAACTATCATTTTATCATTTGACAATGAGCCTAAAAACAGGCTAGCTGGCTTTTGTTTCTTCATTGTATTTTGTTTGATTACATTTCCTTTCCCTCTAACTGCTTGACTTCTTCAGCTGTCATTGGTCGATACTCGCCGAGTGCTAAGTCTTCTGGGAGCAGGAAGTTCCCCATTCGGATTCTTTTAAGATAAGTGACTTCTTTTCCTACGGCTTTGACCATCCGTTTGACTTGATGGAATTTTCCTTCATGTAGGATCAAGTGAATCACTGATGTTTCATCTTCCGAATTGACTGAAACAATCGATAACTGAGCAGGTCTGGTTTCTTCGCCACCATCAATCGTCAATCCTTGACTAAATGCCTGTACATCAGCTTCGGTCATGATACCGTTAACTTCAGCGAAGTACTCTTTTTCGACGTGTTTTTTTGGGGAAAGTAAACGGTGCGCCAAGCCGCCATCATTTGTCACAACCAATAAGCCTTCTGTATCTTTATCTAAACGCCCGACTGGAAAAAGGTCTTCCCGATAAGAAGTATCATCGAATAGATCAAGCACTGTTTGATCGTAGTTGTCTTGAGTGGCTGAAATTACTCCAGCTGGTTTATTGAGGATATAATAAAAATCTTTTTGGTAAATGAACTGTTCGCCTTCATAAGTCACTTGATCCTTCCATTCATCTACTTGGAATTTGTCACTTTTAATGGTTTGATCGTTCACTTTGATGTGCCCTTTTTTGATCAGTGCCTTGACTTCTTTGCGACTGCCTAATCCGACATCCGCTAAAAATTTGTCTAATCGCATGCTTTTCCTCCATTTGATTGAAAAAAGAAGTTAAGGGATAATAGGGAACATTATTCCTAACTTCTTTTTTCAAATTTTATTTACTACTTGATTCTTAATCGATGGCGTAATCGAACCATACTTGGTCCTAAAAGACGTTCAGCTAATCGAATTTTTAACGCTAAGTATGCGTACACCGTACCGCCAACACCAGCTACAAATAAAATCAAGAACAATGACTGAATTTTACTATCTTGATTGAGGAATAAACCGAAAACAGATTTCGTGACCCCAGCTGCTGCCAGCATGATCAGTGTCAAAATAAAAATCAATAGTGTTCTCCGCCAAACAAAACTTGGTTTGAAACGTGCCACTTGACGCATCTTTTTTAAAATCAACGTGCAAGAAACAGCAAAACCGATCATCGTCGCAAATAATGGACCATAGACTTCAAACAGACGGATCGCTGGATATTGCAAGATCACCTTCACGACAAAACCGATTGCAAGATAACGGATCGCTGCGGCATTTTCAAACATCCCTTGAAGCATATTGGAAACTAACATATATAGACCAAGGAACAGCCCCACAAAACTGGCTTGGATCAACACGTGACTTCCTAGTTTATCAGGTGCATAAAACAACGTATTTAAAGGATAGGCTAGCAAGATCACGCCAAAGGTAGCAGGAAACATAAAGAACGAAAACAATTGTAAATTGCCACTTGTCAGTTTCGCTAAACCACGGTGATCTTTGATCGTCACTGCTTCGGTGATCAACGGCAACCCAGTAGAAGCGATGGAAGTAGCAAGCGCAATCACGACCATCGTCAATTTATCTGGGTTTGCACTGAAAATTGAAAAGAGATCCAATAACTGATCTTTGGAATATTCAGTCGTTGCTGACATGATTTTAATAAAGGTAAACTGATCTACTAATTTAAAGATCGTCACTCCTGACCCAACAATAATAAACGGAATCGCTTCTTTGATCGTATCTAGTAACAATTCTTTTGTCGCTACGTTGACTTGGTTATGACTATACTGGACACGTGCCGCTGAATACGCCTGTTGTTTTTTCAAAAAATACAACAAAACCAAAATACTTGCTAACATTCCGATAAATGCAGCAAAAGTCGACTGAGTAACTGCTGTGACATAATCGCCTTTCATGACTTTCATAATAATAAAGGTCGCAAGCAACATGTAAAAGATCCGTGCGACTTGTTCCACGATTTGGGAAAGTGCATACGGCATCATTTCTTGGTTTCCTTGGAAATACCCTCGTATAACACTCATACAAGGAAAAACAAGTACCGCGATACTGAGTGATCGCATCGTTGGAATCAATTCTGCTCCGCCACCAGAAGCATGTGCGAGCCAAGGCGAAGCCACATACATAAATAATGAAAATAAGAGTCCTAGTACACCCATCATCTGTAATGCTCGAATAAATAAACGCCGAGAAGTCCCATATTCATTTAATGAATTGTAGCGAGCGGTTTGCTTGGCGATCGCCGCCGGAATCCCAGCTGTCGAAATCAGTAGGAACAAAGCATAAATATTGTAGCCCATATTGAATAATCCATTAGCAGCTTTCGCATTCTCCCCCATCCAAGCGTACCAAGGGATAATGTAGATCGCACCGAGTAACCGGGAAATGATATTACTAGCTGTCATCCAAGCAGAGCCACGAGCCATTTTTTCTTGAGGTGTTAAATTTTCCATTGCTGGTTTTCGTTGATTAGTCATCGATCAGATTCCAACTTTCTTCAAAACATTACTAACAGTTTAATAGTAAAAAGGGAAACTGGCAATCTTTTTTGTGTGATTTTTCTGTAAATTCAACATTTTTAAGATAACGTTTTCTTTCTAGCTATCATAAAGTTCCTCCTCAATAATGTTCGTTATTATTTAACATTTATAATTACTAACGAGTTGTTTTTTTCTTATGCTATACTAGTTCTATAATTAGCGAACGGAGGATGCGCTTATGCTGAAAGAATTGAAAAAAACACCGATCATTTTACTAGGTGTCGTTTTTATTGCCATTGGTTTGAATTGGTTTTTACTGCCACATGACATTGCTTCAGCAGGAGTCGGAGCGATCGGACATTTAGTTGAGACTGCCTTTTTGATTCCACGATCCATCACGGTTTGGTCAGTGAATGTCATCATGCTGCTATTAGCTATACTCTTATTAGGAAAAATGATCTTCATTAAAGCAGTATTTGGTAGTTTGCTCTTTCCACTTGTGTTAGATGTGATTCCTAAAACACCGATTTTTTATTCTCATCTTCTTTCGTTGATCATGGGAAGTCTACTTTTTAGTACGGGTGTCTATACGCTTTATACAGTTGGTGCATCAAACGGTGGCGTGACAATCCCACCAATCATCCTCCAAAAGTTCTTCCGTATCCCGGTTTCTAAAGGATTACTCTTAACGAATCTAATCATTGTTTGGTTGAATTATCTTGTGTTTGGATTACGGGAAACCCTCTATGTCTTATTTTCTATCGTTTTAAGTTCACTATTCTTAAAGCTATTGGGACGGATCTATCCGATCACAAATGATCTAGAGGCGTGATGCTCTCACTGTTGATTCAAGAATTACGTGCAAAAAAATCAAGAACTGTTCTGTTGGAACAATGTGTTATGCATTCGTTTCGGATAGGTCAGTAATGCTAGACAAGTAACAAGCAATTTTTATATAAAAAAGAGAAAAAGCTCAACACGTTCGGTCGTTTTGAGTTTTTTTCTCTTTCCTATTCTCTTTTGAGATAGCTGATTCCCTTTTTAGCAACTCTTTTGAAGTATGCTATAATAAATCAGAACCCAATGAATAATAAAGTGAGGGATGATTCAATGAGCTTCTCTTTAGAAGATATCCGTAAATTATTGATCAAAGAAAATTTATTAAAAGAATTTGTTTCTGTTCAAGGTTGGCATTTAGATGCTCCTGAGCAATTTGTATTCAAAAAGTTAAGTTATGACTCACGCCAAGTAGATCATGAGACGTTGTTTTTTTGTAAAGGTCTGAATTTCAAAGAAGAGTATTTAACAAGTGCGATCTCGAATGGTTTGAGCTACTACGTCGCTGAACAGCCTTACGAAAATACAGCAACTGGTATCATCGTGACTGATATTCGCAAAGCGATGGCGATCCTTTCCATGGCTTTTTATCAGTATCCCCAAAAACAATTGCAAGTGATCGGCTACACTGGAACTAAGGGAAAAACGACAGCAGCCTATTTTACCAAAGCCATTTTAGATCATGCGACAAACAACAAAACAGCGTTGCTTTCAACAATGAACACGACTTTAGATGGACAAACTTTTTTTAAATCCCATTTAACAACGCCTGAATCGTTAGACTTGTATCGCATGATGGCGGAAGCGGTAAAAAACGGTATGACACACTTAGTGATGGAAGTTTCCTCACAGGCTTACAAAACACAACGGGTATATGGTTTAACGCTAGATGTAGGAATCTTCCTGAACATCTCTCCTGATCATATCAGCCCCATTGAACATCCAACTTTTGATGATTATTTCTATTGCAAACGTCAACTGATTTTAAATTCTAAAACTGTGATTTTAGATCATGAAAGTGATCATTTCGATCTTTTACAGGAAACGGCTGAGTTAGCAAACGTCCCTTACATCACTTATGGACGTTCTGCCGAATCTGATTATGAAGTAAAAAGTTTAACTTCAGGGAACCATGCCTTTCACTTGATCAAACACAACGGAAAACTTGATATCGAAGCAGACTATGAGATCCAATTAGCCGGTGATTTCAACCAAGAAAATGCAGCAAGTGCTATCATTGCGGCTGCGTTGACTGGCGCTTCCATCGAGGATGCCCAAAAAGGACTCAAAGCAGCACGTGTGCCTGGACGGATGGATCAGTTGATCCAAAAAAATGGCAGTCATGTTTATGTCGATTATGCACATAATTATCTCAGTTTAAAAACATTATTAGAATTTGCCAAAAAAGAACATCCGAAGGGTCGGGTCATCGTTGTTCTAGGTAGCCCCGGAAACAAAGCAGTTTCTCGCCGTCAGGATTTCGGAAAAGTATTATCAGAAACGGCTGACGTCGTCTTTTTAACAGCGGATGATCCAGCGTTTGAAGATCCACAAAAAATCGCTGAAGAAATCAATGCAGCTATCACTAATGCTGAGCTTGAGGTTCACTATGAAATGGATCGTCCAGAAGCGATCAGACAAGCATTAGCGATCAGCAATCCTGAAGATTCCGTTGTAGTCGCTGGAAAAGGAGTCGATCCTTATCAAAAAATCAATGGGATAGATGTTCCTTATAAAGGCGATTATGAAGTCGTCAAAGAACTGATTGAAGACTGAGTATTTCAATGAATACCACTTATTTACAATAAAAAATACGAGATGCGAAACGTATTGAAGCGACCTCCAAAAATTAGATTTTTTGAAGGTCGCTTCACATTTATCGTAGTTTTCTATCTTTGTTTTTATTGAATTAATTGAAGCAAATCACATGGCTTTATTCCGCAGCTAATTCGGCTGCTTTTTCTCTTTCTTCAGTCAATAGTTTATTGTCATAGTATTTGATGAATGGTAACCAAATGAAGAACGCTAAAATTGCACATAATACTGCTAAAACAGCCGCCTTCCAGTCTCCCCCACTACCGACAAATGCGCCCACACCAACTGGCGAAGGCCAAGGCATTTGCGCCAGCATTGGCTTAACGATCTCGAAGCGAATGGCAAAATAAGCTAGTGAAGCCGATGCCATCGGTGCTAGGAAAAATGGAACAGCCAGATACGGATTATAAACAATTGGCATCCCAAAAATAATTGGCTCATTGATATTAAAGATACCTGGAACTAGTGAAGCTTTCCCTAGTACTTTTAATTGATCGGATTTAGCCAAAAAGGCAATGAAGAAGATCAATCCTAATGTGGCCCCTGATCCTCCTACTGTTACATAGGAATTATTAAATTCGCCAGCAAGCGGGAAATTCGCTCCCTGTGCATTTGCTGCCATGTTCGCTAATACGATCGGTGTCAAGAAAGAAGTAATGATATTGGCGCCGTGGATACCCACGATCCATAGTGCATGGATCAAGAAATAGATCACCATGATCCCTAACCATGTGTTCGTTAATTGAGTAACAAACCCGAATGGGATCGCAATCATTTTGAAGATATCTGTTCCTAATACAACCAACAGACCATTAACAAGCATCACGACGAAGCCAATCACAAATGTAGGGATCAAAGCTGTAAAGGAACGAGAAACACCTGGAGGTACTACATCAGGCATCTTGATGACCCAATTCCGTTTGACACAGATGCAATATAATTCAACAGCTATATATGACATGATGATTGCTGTAAAGATACCGGAAGTGCCTAGCCGCTCGACAAATGAGCCCATCCGAATCCCGTTCACAACAGTTTCCGTATCTGAGATACTAGCGATCAAGCTTACTTTCCCATCGGATAACACTAATTCCGGAATACACATGAAGAAAGCAAATACCGCAAGCAGCGAACCAGTTAAAGGATTGACATTCAACCCTTGTTCATCTCGTTCGATTGAAGTCAGTTCATAAGCAAAAACAATAGCAAAATAAATGGATAAAATCCCCATGGTCATCGTGTTGATGATCATGTACAAATCACTGACTTTAAAAAATGTAGCGTTGAAAAACCCTTCAAGAAATGGAAATGGTAAAGGTAAGATATTCAAAACCAAAAACATCGACCCGACAATCGTAAATGGAATCGAAGCCATCCCTGCTGCCATTACCGCCCGAACGATTTTCATTTGTGCAATTTTTCCCATCGGTCCCATCAAATACTTTTCCAAAAATTTAAACATTAGTTACTCCCCTTCCCTAATTGTGAAATCTTTTCATATTGTTTAACACGTTGATATTGACGGTCTTGATTACGTTCAATTTTTTCTAAGCGGAACCAGCAAAAGCCACAAACAAAGATACCGCTTACAAATAATGCGAGTAAAAATAGCTTGGTGCTATGATCATTAGACATAAATGGAAAAAATGAGCGATACCATGGGGTAAGTAGTAAGCCACTGATTCCTACGTTCATCATTCCTTGAATCTTAAAATAATTGCTCGTCCAAGGTGCTCGGTTCGTGTGCGTACGATAAAGTATGACTTGTTCACCGATAGCAGGAACGATCAAAGCCAGCAAGCTAAGCGGCAGTAGCCAGGCACTGCTTCTTGCGATTAATAGTAGTACTAGCCAATTAAGATTGATGAAAAAGAAAAAGGCTGTCAAATAACGAATCACAAGATAACGATTGAAGTACATGATTTTCAAACTAAATTGTTTCTTTTCTAAAGCTAATTGTTGCTTCTTAGTTTCATCCACCTTAATCTCCTCTTTCAAGCTTTTTGTTGATACAAATAACTCATTTCATTTGCGACTTCTAAAAGGGTCATTGTTGTCATTAAATGATCTTGGGCATGGACCATGATGATCTCCATCTCGATTTTTTGCCCACTTGCATATTCTTTTAGCAAGTTTGTCTGGGCTTTATGCGCTTCTAAAATAGCTTCATTTGCTTTATCTAATTGTTGACTTGCTTCCGCTTTTTCTCCTTGCCGTAGAAGTTTGAAGGCTTCATGAATCAATGTTCGGGCATTTCCACTATGCAAAATAATATCAAAAGCGATGACTTGTAATTCTTCACTCGTCATATTTCCAGTCACACGTATTCCTCCTTATTCAATCACCTCGTCAAAATGATTGCTAAAATTTTCAAACGTTGGTTCAATTAAAATTTGTTGTTGCAAATCTGTGCGATCAATTAATTGCACAATTGCTTTTGTCACTATAGTAATTTCTTCGTTTTCAATAAAAGATGGTGACACGAGAAAAACAAATTTGATCTGTTGGTAATCATCCCAAAACATCCCCTCCGGAATCACTGCGACTGCAATTTTTGTCGTGACCCCTACTGGAATAGCTGGATGTGGGACTGCAACGGTTTCACTGAAGACAATCTGTCCCATTTTCTCTCGCTTGCTGATTTGTGCCATCATTTCAAGGGTATAATCTTTTACTTCGTCTTTTTCTAAAAGCGAGAGTAGGTCTAAAATCACCGTCTCTTTAGTTGGTCTTTCAGAATAGACTTTGTACCATCTTTCAGAAAGCTGGCCATGATAATCCTGTCTTTTTTTCGGAGAATCTGTGCAAATAGTTTTTATTCTTTTTGACGGACAAGGTTGTAAGTCCGCAATCGTCTGTCGAATTTTTTGGCTATCTAGTGGATTCAAAAAGACACTCACATGTAATACGGGGATCTTAAAAATCATCGTTGATAAATCGATTGATGAAATAATCATATCTACGCCCATCAAAGTCATTTCATTGATCTCGTAATAACCTTTGACATTGGTCACTAAGAGCATTTCGCCAAACTCAGCAAGCACACGATTCTTCAACAATTGCGCACTTCCATAACCAGTTGCACAAATGATCAATACCCGTATTTTTTTCGCTGTTCTGACTTTTTCTAAAGCTGCCATGATGTGTAAGGTAAGATACGCCCATTCATCTTCATTGATCGTGAATTGTCGTAACATAGGCATTTGACTAAATATTCTTTTCGTCTGTTCAAAGGCGACCATATTTTCTTTTTTTATATCCTCAGTCAACGGATTCTCTAAAGTAATCCCTTGCCGTAGACGAACCACCATTGGCGTCAAATGATTAAGCAAACCATTTTTTAATTGTTGATCCTCAATCAGTGAATCGCCAAAAAAGTCGGCAAGCTGCTCAATCACTCTTGCTAATTCCTCGTAAAGCAGCTCATCATTTATTTTTTCGATGGGATTAGACTTAGCAACCAAATGCAATGTCAGATAATGAATTTCCGCTTCTGGAAAAGGTACTTTTGTCACACGATTCATTCGTTGAACGATCTTTTTTGCTACTTGATATTCACGGCGATCCACTAACTCTTCACTAAAATCTAAAGCTTCAATGGGGAATCCTTCGTTGATTCGCTTGATCGTCAATGCTAGGTGTAATGCTAGATTTTGCATGATAAAATCAGAAACTTTTAAATTTGCTTCTCGGATCTCATCTAAAATAATGATTAAAACCTCTTCAAAATTGAATTCATTGAAAAAGTGACTGTTCACTAAATAATCTTTTAAAGAATTAGCTGCTTGATCACCAAAAAACGTGTCCATAATAAAATGGCGCTTGTTTTGCTCTGATCCTTCGATCCACATTCCTTGTCGTGGTTTAGAACAAATTTTTAACGCATAGGGCTCAATTTTTGCCTTTATCTCATTTAGATCATTGGATAAACTAGAACGGCTGATAAAGAGTTCCGACTCTAATTCATCCATAAAAATGGCTTCATCTTCTAGCAATAACTTATTTAACAGATATTTTTGACGATCTTCAGTTTCAAAAAATTCCATTTCAGACATGCCTTGATCAGCTGCGATATTTTGATGTTTTAAAAAAAATGCAAATGCCAAAGGCTTTAAGATCGCCAACTGATATCCTTGTCCTTGTTTGGCAATAATTTTTGCTCCGTTTTTTTCAATTTTCTCTTTGATATCAACCATGTATTTACGGATTGTTCGATCAGATAAAGACAATTCAGAAGCAAGCTCATGACTAGTGATATATTTTTTTTGATAGTTGATCAATAGCCCTAACAATGCTTTTTCGATCTGTTTCATCTTTATCCACTCCTAGTTAGATATTTTCTTCAATCAATTCCGCTAATTTCTGAATACCTGTGGGAATCGGAACATACGCTTGAAAGGGGATACTAACCACAGGTTTATCAACCGTTTTTCCTAGTTTAACAAACTTATCTAAAAACATCGTGGTTTGAGGACTAATGAGAAATAAATCAAAGTCGCTTGACTTGATCATTTTATCGCCTTCTGTCGCAGATACCGCATCGACTTCGATTTCTTCCCCCTTTTGTTTGAATAGATCCGTGGTCTTAGAAGCCATCATAGAAGATGACATCCCTGCTGCACAAATAATCAATGCTTTTTTCATTTTATTTGCTCCTTCCTTTTCGTTCTATTTAAAGTATAGATTGTAAACGTTTTCTTTACAAAAGAAATACTTCCGTATCGATTAGGAAGAAAAAAACATACAAAAAAAGAAACTGAGCTAAAACTTGCCTCAGTTTCTTTTTTAGTTGGTTAAAAAATTCTTTCTGTTTGTTTTCGGAACTATCCGATGCTTTCACGATCTCTTTTGAATAGGTCTATATCTCATGGTGTTTTAAAATGCAACTGCATCAAGTAACTAGGTCTGATTGGAGCATCTAAGGTTTCCGACAAGATGTTATCACCTGCTGTTCCAAAGAAAGAGAACTCATAAGCATTCTGTTCACTTGTTAAAGTGACAAGTTCAACGGTTTCTGATAGATTTTGACCATTTGATACTAAAACTACCTCTTGTTCATGATCCGTATTTTGCAAACCTAATGTCAGTTCAGTTAATCGTTCGGTTTCTTCAAGACTAGTCATGGCATCCACATAAACGGATACCGGACGGTTGGAATTATTTTTGATCTCATAATTTGGTGAAGCGATACCAGCTAGAATATCCTCCTGTACAAAACTCATACGTGCAGGAATGGTGACATCGATGTATTGTGCGTTAGATGTAATCGTCAATATTCCGTCTAGTTCTGTTTTATTGCCAAATTCATCAATCAATTTCAGCGTAAATCGATGATCGTCTGCAGGCAACTCAGAAAATTCTAAGCCGTTCTCGAAAGTTAACTCAAGTCGGATATTTTCTGGTAAGGACCAATTGTCAGTTGGATCGCCATCTAACAACTCTCGTAAATTCGGCATTTCACTTCCTTGCTCATAGACAAGTGAATCTCTTAGCTTTCCTTCTGGAGGTGTTGTATCCTCGATCAATAGATTTATAGGTGAAAAGTGTTGTTGGTTTCCTGCTTCGTCTGTTAGAACAGAGGCTACAACATACGCAGTAGCTGAAGGCACTTTCCCAGCAATTTCAAACTTTCCTCCTTGAAGATCCTCCAGCCCAATCGTAATCTTTTCTGGTAAACTCCAATTATCTTGTAAAGTCCCTTCTTTAATCACACTCATTAACTCTTCTCGGCTAAGACTGCCTGTACGTCTTGCTTCAAATGAAACACTCCGTTCAAACTCTGCTGTCGGTGCCTTCGTATCTACTACTGTATATTTAGTAGTAAGTTCTTGCGTGTGATTCGTTGTTTTGTTTTTGACAGCAACTGTTACTTCTCCAGTTGCTCCAGGTGCCCATTCTTTCGGTCCATTAGTCAGACGATACTCATAATCATCGGTATCTTTTGGTCGTTTATCAAACCATGATTCTAGAATCGTCCGAGATAATTCTTGGCTTCGTTGTGCTTCAACAACCACTTCAGACTTTATTTCAAACCGTTCACCGATGTACAACTTACCCTTAAGTTCTCTAGCATTTCCTCTTTCATCCGTCAAGGTTAACGTAAACTCGTGCGCCCCTTCAGGTAATTCTGAAAACTGCTTGCCGTCCTTGAAGCTTAACGCAAGTTTGATATTTTCTGGTAGCGACCAGTTGTCGGTGGGTTCGCCATCTAATAACTCTCGTAAATCTGGCTCTTTACTGCCTTTTTCAAAAAACAGTGACTCCTTAAGCTTGCCCTCTGGTGCTTGCGTGTCAACGACTGAAATATTTTTCATGTATCGACTCGTATTTCCTGCTTCATCTGTTAAGGTAATAAAAATATTACTGTACATACTTGGTGCCTTTCCAACAAGTTCAAACGGTTCATTTGCGGATCCGATGTTAGTCAATCCGATCGTAATCTTTTCTGGTAAACTCCAATTATCTTGCAGATCACTCTCAATCAACAGTTCTCGTAGTTCTGCTTGCGTGAGCGCACCTGTACGCCTTGCTTCAAACACGATCTCTTTTTTAAGTGTTGCGGTGGGTGCTTTAGTGTCTACGACGGAGTATTTCGTTTTATATTCTTTTGTTTCATTCGTTGCTTTATTTGTGACAGCGACTGTTGCTTGTCCGTTAGTGTCTGGTGCCCATTCTGCCGGTCCGGAAGACAGACGATAGTCATAACTGTCAGGATTGTTTGGTAATTGTTCAAACCAGCTTTTGAGAATTTCAGTTGATAGCTCTTTGGCTCTTTGTGCTTGGACAACCACTTCCGATTTGATTTTAAACGCATCACCGACGTGTAACGTACCTTTGAGCTCTTTAGTATTTCCAGCCTCATCCGTCAAGGTTAGCGTAAATTTATGCTCTCCCCTAGGTAATTCCGAGACTTGCTTGCCGCCATCAACAGCCAACGAAAGACTGATTTTTTCTGGCAAGGACCAATTGTCGGTTGGATCACCCTCTAGTAAATCTCTTAAATCTTTCAGTTCCATTCCTTGTTCAATCACGATTTTGTCTTTTAGTTTCCCATCAGGAGGCGTAGTATCAACCACTTGGATACGATAACCACTTCCCGTAGCAGCATTCCCTGCTTGGTCGGTCACACGTACCTTGACAATTTCAACACCTGGTTGAGTCCCAGCAATCTCCCAAGGAACGTTGGAACCGTTATAATCAAATAACTCAATCTGGAGATCCTCCGGTTTACTCCAGTTATCTTCTAGTTTTTCAAATATACTCCTTAGTTCTTCATCAGTGAGACTCCCTTTTCGTCTAGCCTCCAATGGTGCATCCCTGATTACTGTGTATTTTGGTGCAGTAGTATCTACAACAGTATAGTTAGTCGTAAATTCTTGCGTGTTATTCGTTGTTTTATTTTTGACAATAACTGTAGCTTTTCCAGTTGCTCCAGGTGCCCATTCTGCCGGTCCGGAAGACAGACTATAGTCATAATTCCCTGAATTCTCCGATATCGTAGAAAACCACGATTTTAGGATGCTCGTAGATAGTTCTTTTCCTCTTTGTGCTTCAACGGTCACTTCATTTTTGATCTCAAATTCAGGTTGCTCTTTCTTCACTGTAATCGTTCCCAGCAAAGCATTGACATACGAAACATCTTCGATCGGGATCGAGTCTAAAACAGAGTATTGGGAGGCTACAGCCGTCGTCCCTAGTTTCACGTCTCCGTTAAGTACTAATCGATCTTCTTTTGCACTGGTCGATGCCAGCCTAGTGATCGTGACGGTAAAAGATGCGGCATAAGAAGAAATACTCGGCTTCGTAACCGTCACTTGGTACCCATTGACACTTTGATCAGATGGAATCGTTAACGTATACGTTCCGCGGTAAGATGAATGATTCCCATAATACATCGTATCGTATGGATAATCATCCGTTGTGGTTAGATTACTTGCTATCCAAGAAATCCAACCATGATCTTTATCTTGAGTGACCTTCTCATAGGTAGGCACATTCACAGTAAAGGAAGTCTTCGAACCAACGGCAGCTCCCAACATAATAGTGCGATTAATCTGTGTCGCTAACGTTTTCTCAATATAACTTTTTTTCCCATTTGCTATCAGATCAGGTCGATATTTATCTAGGTTTGGTAAACTATTCTTCCTTAACTCAGCACTTTGTCGAAGGACTGGTGGTACAGGATCTTCCCATGGAATCACAGGTTCCGTTACTTCAGTTGGCTGTTCAGTTGGTGTTTCAGTTGGTACTTCTTCCGCTTCTTGTTCTTCAACGATCGGTACTTCCTCAACTACAGGTGCTTCTTCTACGATTTCCTCTGTATTTTCTTCTACTGGCTCTTCTACCTCGATTGACTCTTCTGTTGAGTCGTTTGCAGCTGTTTCAGGTGAAACAGGTTCTTGCATCACTGGTTGTTCCCCTTGATTTTGTAAATCCTGTACAAACTCCGTATCTAGTTCTGGTGGTGCTTCCTCAGCAAAAACGGTTAATGGATAAAGACAATTTTGGAACAACAACAAAGAGGTTGTTATCGTTCGCAAATACTTGCTTTTCAAATTTTCTGTCCTCCTCTCTTACTAATACACTCACTCTTTTTCCTTGCTCAAATTCTCTAAAAGGAAAGATTAAATAAACAAAATTTTTATTATTTCTTATGAACATTCCTAGTGTGAACGTTCCTAATATTTGTAAAAGGTTACTTTTTTGCTCATGAGATGATAGTTTATTTGACTATTAACATAACAAAAATCACTATGTAAAGAAAAATTTTTCATTTTAATCTTACGTATACTCACCTCCAAAAACATATGAAACACCTACACTAAAATTATCTACGATTATCCACTTAGAACAAAACCTTTTTTTACCGATAGAATGGTAATTTTTAACAGATTTGTGGTTGTTTCATCGGCCTGTCATTTTTCTAAAATAAAAAAAAACAAAATAGCGTAATACTATAGCTTGGTATTAAAAAAAAGAAAACATGCTAACTAAATAAAAATAACAATGTTTTAAAAAAATGTGTCATTTGTTTACGTTCAAAAGTTATCACGATGCAAATATTGTGAGACATAAGCAATTTTAATAAAACACTTTTTGTTTTTTTCACTTCTGTAACTAACAAAAAATAACTGTTCATCTTGGATAGTCATTCACAAAAAAAAACGTCAGCAAACTTCCACTCGGTGAATGTTTCTAACTCTTCAATTGATATTTTCTTTGTTTTAGTTTCTCTTCACTTTATTTTTCTATAAAAGAGTTTGAGAGGAAGCGACCCAAGACAAATAAATAGTATTTAAGCATCTGCTCGGAGCTATCCGCCTCTTTCACGATCTTATCCACGGTGTTTCAAGCTCTAACGGAAAATAAGCCGAAGAAAGAGGTTGAGCCAACACATGGCTCAACCTCTTTTCCGGCTTATTTCTCAGAGCTAGACACTTTTGTCATAATCTCTTTTTTGTTTATTCAGTTATAAACTTGCTGAACTGATTGCGACTTATAAAACATCTTAAAATACTGAAACAGCCAAAATTGTTTTTAATGATCTGTTCTTCATTCTGAAAGTGGCTCTGGGTTTCATCGAAAGCTCCTTCAACAATCTCTTATAATTCACTTGTTCCTGCTTTTAATTAGCCACGATATTTACTAATTTATTTGGTACAACGATCACTTTACGAACAGTTTTGCCAGCAATGTTTTCTTTGATCGTTTCATTGTTCATCGCTATTTTTTCAAGTTCATCTTTTGGTAAGTCACGTGAAACATTAGCTTTTCCTCGGACCTTACCATTGATTTGGAAGACAACTTCGATTTCATCTTCGACTAAAGCTGACTCATCATAAGTTGGCCAAGCTGCGTAAGAAATCCCTTCCTCATTTCCTAAGATTGCCCATAGTTCTTCACCCATGTGTGGTGCGATCGGTGCCAACAATTGAACAAATCCTTCGATATATTCATAAGGTAGTGCATCCACTTTATACGCTTCATTGACAAACACCATTAATTGAGAGATGGCTGTATTGAAGTGAAGATTTTCGTAATCTTCCGTAACTTTTTTGACGGTTTGATGATACACTTTATCTAATTTCCCATCATTTAAAGTGGTGATTCGATCACGCATCTTATTGTTTTCATCCACGATCAAACGCCAAACACGATCTAAGAATTTGCGGCTTCCTTCTAGTCCATTTTCACTCCAAGCAATCGATGCGTCTAATGGTCCCATAAACATTTCGTATAATCGTAATGTATCTGCGCCATATTTGGCCACGACATCATCTGGATTAACGACATTGCCACGTGATTTAGACATTTTTTCGTTGTTTTCTCCCAAGATCATTCCTTGGTTGTATAATTTTTGGAATGGTTCCTTTGTAGGTACAACACCGATATCATATAAGAATTTGTGCCAGAAACGAGCGTACAGCAAGTGAAGAACGGCATGTTCTGCTCCCCCAATGTAGATGTCTACTGGCAACCAGCGTTCTAATTTCTCATAGTTCGCTAATTCTGTTTTATTATGTGGATCGATATAACGTAAATAATACCAAGAACTTCCAGCCCATTGTGGCATCGTATTGGTTTCACGGCGACCTTTTTTGCCAGTCACAGGATCGACAACATTCACCCATTCTTCGATGTTAGCCAGTGGCGATTCTCCTGTTCCACTTGGTTTGATATTAGTCGTTTTAGGCAAACGTAATGGCAGCTCTTCTTCTGGTAAAGCTGTGACTGTACCATCTTCCCAATGAATGATCGGAATTGGTTCCCCCCAGTAACGTTGACGTGAGAATAACCAGTCACGTAAACGATAGCTGACCTCTTTTTTCCCACAACTATTTTCTTCTAACCATTCATTCATTTTAGCAATGGCTTCTGCTTTATTCATGCCATTCAAAAATTCAGAGTTGATATGAGGACCATCTTCCGTATAAGCAGCCTCTTCAATATTTCCTCCTTCGATCACGGGAAGAATTTCTAAATCAAAGGTTTTTGCAAATTCATAATCACGTTCATCGTGAGCAGGTACAGCCATGATTGCTCCAGTACCATAAGAAGCTAACACATAGTCAGCGATCCAGATCGGGATCTCTTTTCCATTAACTGGATTGATTGCATAAGCTCCAGTAAAGACACCCGTTTTTTCTTTTGCTAGATCTGTACGTTTCAAATCTGATTTTTTAGCTGTCTCTTCGATGTATGCTTCAACTGCTGCTTTTTGTTCTGGCGTCGTGATTTCTTGCACCAAGTCTAATTCAGGAGCTAAAACAGAGTACGTTGCGCCAAACAGTGTATCTGGTCGTGTGGTAAAAATCGTGTACGTTTTATCTGTTCCAGCAACTTTAAATTCAACATTTGCTCCTACTGAACGACCGATCCAGTTGCGTTGCATTTCTTTGATGCTATCTGGCCAATCTACTAAATCAAGATCATCAAGTAAACGATCTGCGTATGCAGTGATCTTCAGCATCCACTGACGCATTGGTTTGCGGACGACATCGTAGCCGCCACGTTCACTTTTTCCATCGATCACTTCTTCATTAGAGATCACCGTACCAAGTTCAGGTACCCAGTTAACTGCTACTTCTGCTTCATATGCCAAACCTTTTTCGTATAATTTTGTAAAGATCCATTGTGTCCATTTGTAATATTCTGGATCAGTTGTGTTGACTTCACGATTCCAGTCATAACTAAACCCTAAAGAATTGATTTGACGACGAAATGTTTCAATGTTTTTTTGTGTAAATTCAGCTGGATCATTTCCTGTATCTAATGCGTACTGTTCGGCTGGTAGTCCGAACGCATCCCATCCCATCGGATGCAAGACATTGAATCCTTGACTGCGTTTAAAACGAGATAAGATATCTGTTGCTGTATAGCCTTCCGGATGTCCAACATGCAATCCTTGACCTGATGGGTATGGAAACATATCCAACGCATAGAACTTTGGTTTTTCAGGATCATCATGGGTATTGAAGGTATTGTTTTTTGCCCAGTATTTTTGCCATTTCTTTTCGATTTCTTTATGGTTATAACTCATTTTCTATCCCCCTGATCTATTTGTACTTCCACATCAATCTGTCGAAGTTTAGTGAAGTCTAGCCTCACCTTTTTGTTTTTTTCATCTGAAGAAAACAAAAAAGTCCTATAAAAAGATTGCTCTTTTTATAGGACGTAATCTACGTGGTACCACCTAATTTTGCCTTTTCACAAAGGCCTCAAACGTTGTAACGGTCGTCACCGCTCCTACTTACTCTGTTTGTGATTTCAGTAGGCGCAACTCAAAGGCGAGTTCAAAAGCGTCCGTACACATTTCCACCAACCATGTGCTCTCTAAAACTTTCGACTTTTTACTACTTCCTTTTCAGGCGTTGATTTTTATTTACTCAAAAGTGTAGATTCATAGTAACAAATAAATGCTACAAGTTCAAATATTATTTCACACATTTACTGATTTCCTGCCATGTGTCATTACTTATTTTTTGACGATCAACTGTTGTCCCGGATAAATAAAGTTATTCTTGATATTATTCCATTCGATCAATTGATTCATGGTGATTCCATGACTATCGGCAACGCCCCATACTGATTCGCCTGCTTTGACGGTATAGGTTTTTTCATCTGATTTCGCTGGCGTTGATTGTACAGTGCCTTTTTTAACGATGACTTCTTGTCCTGGATAAATAAAATTGTTTTTGATGTTGTTCCATTCAATCAACTGATCCATCGTAATATGGTGTTTATTGGCAACGCCCCACACCGATTCGCCTGCTTTGACAGTATACTTCGTATCACCCGTTGAAGAAGCCGTTGGAGTTGTAGAAGCTGGCGTTGAAGCTGTTGGTTTGGTTGTTGCTGTTGCGCTTGCTTTACTGCTTCCACCTTTGACGATCAATTTCTGTCCTGGATAAATGAAGTTATTCTTAATATTGTTCCATTCAATCAACTGGTTCATGGAAATCCCATTTTTATTTGCAACACCCCATACTGATTCGCCTGCCTTGACAGTATAAGTCGCTTGCCCTGTCGCAGTTGAGCTGGTATTGCTTGATGCGGTGTTCTTGTTATTAGCTGTCGAAGTGGACGCATTACTTGAAGATGAACCACCTTTGACAATCAATTTTTGCCCTGGGTAAATAAAATTATTTTTAATATTGTTCCATTGAATCAGTTGGTTCATGGAAATTCCAAATTTATTCGAAACACTCCAAACCGATTCGCCTGCTTTGACAGTATAAGTACTTCCAGAAGTAGTACTTCCTGTATTTGCCGTATTACTAGATGTATTACCTGTCGATGTATTAGAAGTAGAACCGCTTGCTGAAGAACTACCTTTTGAAACAACCAACTGTTGACCTGGATAAATAAAGTTATTCTTGATGTTATTCCATTCGATCAGTTGGTTCATCGAAATCCCATGATCATTCGCAATTTTCCAAACAGAATCGCCTGATTTAACCGTATATTTTGCACCAGTTGCTTGTCCCGTACTGCCAGAAGTATTCGTGTTGCCAGAAGTATTTCCAGAAGAAGCATTATTACCAGTGTTAGTGGTTGAAGAACCTGCAGATTGGCCACCTTTGATCGTTAATTTTTGTCCTGGATAGATAAAATTATTTTTGATATTATTCCATTCGATTAACTGCGCCATCGTGATTCCAAATGAATGAGAGATTCCCCAAACGGAGTCTCCTGATTTGACGGTATAAGTCGTACCAGTCGTAGTTGCAGAACCGCCTGAGTTCCCACTAGTACTTCCAGAATTGGATGTATTTCCCGTATTCCCGCCATTTCCAATCGTTGCACCGCCTCCAGCGTTGCCGCTAGCTGGTGTATCGTATTTGGTCAATCCATAGGTTGTAATAATATTGTTTAGTTTTCCAGCATACCCTGGATCAGTTGCATAACGACCTGTCAAACAAGCAGTAGCATCAGTATAAGATTTAGTATTGCTTTTCCAAGTACCTGCATAATAATAGCCATTACCAAAAGAGGTATTTCTTAAAACATAGGCATTGTCATTAAATGACTCTGCAAAAGAAGGGTACTGACGGAAAGGTTCTTTTTTAGATACCCATTTATTGTTAAGATATTCGAGTGTATCCATATAAACAGTTTGACCTTGATAACTTCCTTTAATCCCAAATAGATTATAGTAAGGTGCTTGTGACAAGGCACTACTTCCCCAACCACTTTCGACGACTGCTTGAGCAATCATGACTGAGGCATATAAATCGTTGGCTTGAGCAATTGGTTGTGCATACGTAGCAATCTCAGCAATAAACGCTGCTGTATTGATTCTGGCACCGAATTGTGTGGGGGTTTGATCAGCATCTACTTGTACAGGCTGAATCAATGGCGCTGCCACAGAACAGCCGACCATCGCCGTACCGACAAGTGCAGCACTACGTTTTACTTTACGAAAACGTTTGGTTTCATTTAAACGTCTACGTTCTTTTCTTGCAATGTTTTCCATCTTCTATCCTCCAACTTCTATATACAATTTCTATACTATTATAATAATTATAACTTCTCTTAATCTTTATTAAAAGTTATTTAAGTGTGTGACTGCTTATTGTAATCAGACTGTAACCTTTCGTAATGTTCAACACTGAGAAAAAAATAGCACCTTTCCCCGCTTGATTTTAACGACTTTTAACAAATAATCGATTTAAACTTTCCCAGTCAAAGTATGTCAGTTATATTACTTGAAAATGTCTAGGAGATTACAAAGTGATTTACAAATAAAATACCTTTTTTATTTTTTGATTAAGTGCTCGATTCTATAAATAATTATGGATATTATTTATAGAGCGAATAATGCTATAATGAGTCATTGTTGAAAAGGAGGATATTTATGAAGCAACGTACAACTTTTCATGTAGCTGGAGCTTGTTTTTTACTGCTCTTTTTAGTCTTAGGCTACATTGTCAAATACCGTATTTCTTTACTGGCGGGATTTGATCAATCAATAACAGAAATGATCCGCGCTCCCTACCCCCATTGGAATGCTTATCAGCTGTTTATGACAAAATTTGGCAATCCACTCACGGTCATCTTAGTCTTCTTGCTGGTTTCATTTTTGTTATGGTGGAAGAAAAAAAGACCTGAAATGATTTGGTTAGCGGTTAATTTTATTGCCATTGCTGGGATCATCAATCCTGTGATCAAACTATTCGTGATGCGCGTTCGCCCAACCCTTGAACACCTTGTGGTAGAGCACAGTTACAGTTTTCCTAGTGGTCATGCAGCTGGTAGTATGATTTTATATGGTACACTGATTTTTCTAATTCCTGTCATTATTCAAAAAAAGGTCTTTCGTCCATTGATTCAAATACTTCTAGCGTTTATTATAGTAAGTGTTGGGATTAGCCGTATTTATTTAGGCGTTCATTTTCCAAGTGATATTCTAGGTGGCTTTTTACTTAGCCTCTCGTGGTTATGCTTCACGTATCCAATTTATCGAACCCAAAAAGAAAAATGGCTAAACACGCAGAAAACGTCTTGATCTCACACAAGTATTTTTTAGTGAGAACTTTTGTTACAAATCATCCAAATCAATAAAAAATTGTGGAGAGACAGTTAACTTTTTTCTTTGATGATTAGTTAATCTGTCTCTTTACTTGATTCTAAGAACGATTCTCGTTATAAAGTGCTTAGATTTTGCGTCATTCATCAGGTATAATGATCTGAATCGTTCAATACGAGTAGAAGAAAGTGATGAATTTAGCACCATTAAGAAAGAAGGATAACAATGGAATTTACATATTCAGATGGAAATAAACGCTACCACTCATGGAATTATGCGTTAAGAAATGAATTTGGCGGGAAAATTTTCAAAGTGCCAATCGATGGAGGATTTGACTGCCCCAATCGTGATGGTACAGTGGCTCACGGGGGCTGTACTTTTTGTAGTGTTTCTGGATCAGGTGATATGATCGTCGCTCCCGAAGACCCATTACCTATTCAGTTCCATAAAGAAATCGATATGATGCATCAAAAATGGCCAGGGGTAACCCAATATATCGTTTATTTCCAAAATTTCACGAATACTCATGCACCTGTAGAAATCATTCGCGAGCGTTTTGAACAAGTGATCAACCTTCCTGGTGTTGTCGGGTTGTCGATTGGTACTCGCCCAGACTGCTTACCAGATGCGGTCGTGGATTATCTCGCAGAACTAAATGAACGGCTTTATCTGTGGGTCGAATTAGGATTACAAACGACTTTTGAAGAAACCTCTACACTGATCAATCGCGCACATGACTACCAAACTTACCTTGATGGTGTGAATAAATTACGAAAACATGGCATTCGTGTCTGCACTCACTTAATCAACGGTTTACCTGGTGAAACATTAGAAATGATGCGTGAAAATGTCCGACGTACGATCCTTGATTCAGATATCCAAGGAATCAAGCTTCACTTAATGCACTTGATGCGCAAAACAAGGATGCTTCGTGATTACCATGAAGGTCGTTTGCAACTGATGACCCGTCCTGATTATGTCAATGTGATTTGTGATCAATTGGAAATGATCCCTCAAGAAATCATTATCCATCGGCTTACCGGTGATGCCCCTTGGGATTCGTTGATCGGACCAATGTGGAGTTTGAAAAAGTGGGAAGTCTTGAATGCGATAGATGAAGAATTGGTTCGTCGCAATAGTTATCAAGGAAAATTTGATGTTCGTAAAGGAGTGCGTTGCTAATGTTACAAACTGCTTTACACTTTAGCCATACGTTATTAACAGAAATCCTGCAACCAGGTGACCATGCTATTGATGCCACCATGGGTAATGGCTACGATACGCTTTTTATGGCTGAATTGGTCGGGAAGACCGGACATGTTTACAGTTTTGATATCCAACCTGCTGCCTTGCAATCCACGAAAGAAAAACTCGCTGAACAAGCATTGACCGATCGAGTCTCTCTTTATTTACAAGGTCATGAGACACTGGGGAATGTTGTGGCTCCAGAGCAACCAATCAAAGCAGGGATTTTCAATCTAGGTTATCTTCCTAAGAGTGATAAAGCAATCATCACTTTACCTGAAACAACGAAAATCGCAATGGAAGAGATACTGAAACGTTTAGCCCCTCGAGGACGCATGATTATCGTCGTCTACTATGGTCATGAAGGTGGGAAATCAGAACTGGATATGGTACAACAGTTTTGTCAAAGGCTCCCTCAAGATCAGTATAATGTTTTAAACTATCAATTTATTAATCAAAAAAACAATCCACCGATTTTGTATTGTGTGGAGAAGAAAAAATGTTGAAATAATTGGCTTTGTTCAATTACTCCATTCGCTTCTTTATGGCTCATCAATGTTTTTTGGACAGTTTTGTTAATTGACGAATATAAAAAAGCCCATAACTAGAAAGTTTTCACTAAGCTTTCTATGGTTATGGACTTTTTATCATTTTGGGTTTCTGCAAGTAAACAAGCATCTCTTTTTCTATTCTATTGGTTTTTCACGTATGACTCGCAGAATGAACAGGGATAGACTTCCTACAAAGAGCAATAAAATGAGTAAGATCATGAGATTGAGCCACCATTGTCTTTGTTCTGCGTCGGCTTCTTTTTGGGCTAGTTCTTCTGTATAAGGCATTCGATGTCCTCTGACTAATAATCGATGGGAATTGATCATATACGGTGTACAGGTAACTAAAGTCACACGAGATCTTCCTCTGGATAAATTTTTAGAGAGCTAACATCATCAGGTGTCACAATAGTGATGTCATTCACTTCATAGGCCAACTTTTCTTCTGCATAGGTGATAATGAAAATATCTTCCAACTCCAGTTGATCAAGATCCGTAAAAAGTTTTCTTTCAGGAATCCCACTATGGGCTGAGATCACACTATGGTTATTTTTACCACCAGTAGGGTAGGACGTCCCTTCCAAAACACCAGCACCATATTGGAGGATCGTCGGGCTTGCATGGTCAAACAACGGAACACTGACCCTAATCTTAGGGATTTGGATCGAACCAATCAAGTGATTCGCTAAATAATTAGCGAGGTCCGCTTCTTTCCGACCAGTATAGGTTGGGAGCGTGATCGCTCCCATGCCTCTTTCTGCTAGTTCTTGATTATACTTTTTGGCTCTTTCTCGTGCCTGTTGCTGTTCTGCTTTTGTTTTTTGAGACTCATTGATGCGATAATGATCAACGAGTTGGTTGAAGGCATTGACATAAAAAGGATAACTCGCAATTAACCCACCTGTTAAAAAAAGGAGATACATCACGATCCGAAGCCACTTTTTTGGTCGCTGTTTTTGGGACATTGGATATTCCCTCCTTCAAAACCTGTTTACATTGGCTTTTTTTTCGTTTGTCGGTACACCACATAAGCTGCTAAGAGAATCAGTCCCCCGATCAGCAGGAAAATATAGATACCCATACCACCGGTTTCCGGTAAAAGCCCTTGAGGTTGGTTTTCAATCGTGACTAAAAGTGTCTCTGAAGCAGTTGAATCAATTTCAAAAGTGGTATAAGGATCTAAAATGACGTAACCACTTGGAGCCGTCACCTCTTCCAACGTGTAGGTTCCCGCTTTAAAGCCCCGAATATCAAAATAGCCATCTGGTCCTGAGGTTATTTCTGTCCCGACATCATCCCAACCAATCAAGACATTCTCTTCATTCAGACGTGCGTACAATACTTGACCATCAGAATCTTTAAAAATCCGAAAGACCGCCCCACTTAATGGATTACCATCATGACTATTGATCTTTCTAAATTGATGCTCATTCGTCTTGACTTTTGGTCCATCTAAGATCGTAGGATCCGAGCCAAAATCGATTGTGGCGGTATTATCAGATAGTTGAGTGATTACATCACCCGTGAGCGACATGTCATAAGAAATCGTGAGCGTTTTTCCTTGTAATAATTCAACCACTTCCTCATTGTCAATGTGGAAAGTAATCGTAAACCCACCATTCGGAGTAGCTGTATCAATCGTAAAATAACTACTAGGTACCGCTACACCATCAATCAATACTTCGATTGAATCAGGGGTCGTTAGTCGCAACCCATTAGTTGGTGTATCCGTGATTTCAAAAAATGCTTTGTTACCTAAGTCACGGGGAACAGCAACCGTCAACAGATAATTTAAGATGTCATCTGTTCCAACATCATAGTAGGTTACTTGATTCCCCTCTTGAGTGATTGTTACTTCATTAAACCGACCGCTATCTACTAAAGTTTTCGAATGTTCTTTCAAAATATTTTTAGGATAGAGGTGGATCTCTGTTAGTTCTCCATCACCAGCATAGACTGGCAAAGCCAAAAGTAGTGGGTATGCCATTTCATATATATTCGCTGGTGATTCTTCTTCGACAAAGAGATAAACAGCATCTCTACCTTGGGCATCTTTTCGAGGTAATTGGTCAAAGACCGCAATCCCCTGTCTGTTTGGATCGGTCTCGCCACTTGCTGTTGCTGTCACTTGAGTCTGCGAAGGGCCACTGGCATAATCAGGGGCTCTTTTATATAGAGCCGCATCAGACTGGATTCTTTCCAAGGCTTCTCGTGCTGTTTTCCCATCCTCTCTGATAGAACGAAAATATTGTTCTGTGACATCATAGACAGAAAATGTCACTCCGTCTAACGGATCACCGCCAAAGTTTTCCATTAGTTCACCAGTATTTTGTTGATAAGCTTCTTTCGGGATCTCATCCTGCCAAACACGTTTATGAAGCGTGACATTCACATGCTCTGGGGCTGCTGCTACTGGAAGACTCATTCCTAAAAGACTGAATGCCGAAAACAACAACGTAGCAAGCATCACGAATATCCTGAATTTATTCTTTTTACTTTCAGTCATCTTCTTCCCTCCTAGTTTTGTTCATGTACTTCCTTAACAAGTAAGCCAGTAATAACAACGCAATGCCTAAAATAGCTAGCGCTTGTCTCATTTCTGCAGTACGTGGTAACAGACGATTAAATAGCTGTTCCGTCCCTGTCGCTGTCCCTCCTTGTCCACTCCCATCATCTGTTGGCAGATCATCGTCCTTTTGAGACTCTCCTGCTCGTGAAATATTATAGATTCTAGGTCCTTTCTCTACCGATTCGTCCTGTTCATCAGAAAAAGGTTCCGACATTTTTTGTTCATTAAGGGTCATGAATAAAAACTCACCTGATTCATTTTTCCAAGTATTTGGGATAAATAATGGAATCTGCCGATTTTCTTCACTGATCTCATACCCCGGAAGAGTTTGCAATTCTTCAAAATAGTATTCACCACCGATCAAAAAATGGTCTGCTATCTTGACACGCCCTGCAGCATCAGAGATGAAGGTTGCGATTGCTTCATCATTTAAGGGATCATCACTTTGTTTCCACACATCCCCTAACGCCTCCTGATTTTGTGCTAAATAGATTTTTTCCCCAGCTTCGTTATAACGAAACAGGGAAAAAATCACACCTTCGAGAGGTTCGGTCTGCTCACTGTCTTCTTCTTTGCCATATTTGTAAAAATACGGTTGTCGAAAATACCCAGCATTTTTAGGATAAAGATGAATCTGAGTCAGCTCTACTTCATTTAATGGGTCCATTAGAGGCAAGCCAATCATTATCGGTGCAGCATTTGTCACATTGAAATAACTAGTTTGCTGGGAATGATCCTCAACGATCAGATAAATTCCATAGTGGCCGTTGTGCTTTCTGGGAACATCGACCACACCCACTCCTTCGCCAAATTCAGCATGAGTCTGCGTTAGGACAGGACTACCTGTCACTTCTTCTAATTGCTGCTCTGCAATAAATTGTTCGATTTGGATCGGGTTCATCTGTCCCAAGCGTTTAGCTAAAGCTTGCGCATCTTCTTGTGCTTGAAGATAGTAATCCGTCAAATGATAGACATGAAACGTGGCGCCATTATAAGGAACACTCAGACCAAGGCCATTTAAGTTAGCCAATTCATCTTCTGTCAATTGTCTGCCATTTGATGGAGAGGTCTGTGGATCTGTGATCGACTCATCTACAAGGACTCTCTTGTGTAAGATAAACGTCACAGTCTCAGGATCAGTAGCATAGCCTCTATATGGGAAGAACCCGGTTACTAACAGCAGACCTAGCAACAGCCATTGAAACATTCTTTTTTTTCTGCATATCCTCTACTCCTTTCTCATTTGCTGAAATGCCATCAGACCGTCCTAATTACTATTTGCTATTTCGCTTACTTCTCAAGCGATAGAACAACCAACCTAGTAATAAAACAATGGTAGTGAGGGCTGCAATTAGAAAGAAGCGAAGTCCAGGTCCACCTGTCATTGGCAATAAGCCAGACGTTTCCGTATTCATGATTGGTACGACTTCCATTTCGTCCAAGTTTTGGACAGCTTCATGTGGTTGTAACAAAATGTAATCTGTATCAGCTAGCCTAAATCGTTCAGAAAGGTCACTACCTTCGTGATCCGTGATACTTATTTCTCTAATGTAATAATGATAAGCTTGACCATCTGGAGTAAATTTCTCCAAGCGGTTACTGATCCATTTCAACCCTTCACCTGTATCTCCTGGCGTTAAGAGAATCGTTTAGATTTTCTGCTTTTCCCCTTCTTCGACACTTCTAAATAACTCAAAGGTAATGTAGTTAATGCTCGAGTAATCTAAATCGCTGAATTCAAATTGTTTCTCAAATCCCACATAGACACGTTCAGGGGTACTTTCAGGTGTCGTGCTATTTTTCAGGGTGATTTGCCAATTATGATTAGCATCTTTCACGATCTTATTGAGATTATCAACTTGATCGCCTTCTTCCCCACTACTTAAATCAAAATATGGTTGCAGGTTTTTTCCTGTTTTGGTATTGATGATGCTGGTTTCTTTTACGATATATCGATAATCCTCACCTAAATCGGCTAACTCTTCGACCAACACTTTAAACTCATTCTCCTGATTTAAAGTGAAAGTCATGGGTGTGAATGAAGCATCCAAGCGCCACTCATCGCTTTGTTCATGCCGTTGTTCCCTTAATAAATTGACCGTAATTTCATAATCTTCTTTGATCTCCTCTGGTACTGCCGCATTAGGCGTGGTAAAATCCCAATTTTTTTCGATCGTGAAAGGCTTTGGTCGGTTTTCAACAGTCAACTTGAACTGACCATTGTCTAATTGGATCGTTGCTCGTTCTTGTGTCACTGGAATCCCTTGTTCATCGGTGAAAAAAATTTCCTCTTCTCTACTAGTCGTTCCTGATGCCTGTACCTTGAAATAAATGGGCTCTGGTAGTACAGCAAACGGACCTGCTGGTGGAGTAATCTCTGTCAGACGATAGATTCCGTTCGTCAATCCATAAGCCTCTTCTTCATGAACACCACCGATCTGAGTAGGATTATCTACCGTAAATGTCCCTAATACTCTTTCAGGAAATTGTTCTTGGAAAAAATCTTTAGATTTTTTCTCTAAACGGAATTCTGAACCTGTAAGATCATTTCCTTCGTGATCGGCTTTATAGAATTCCACGATTCGGTGGATTCCTGAAGCATAACCTTCGCCCGTCGTGATGTCCGTAATGGATTCTTCCATCACTTTTTGTTTCCCATTCAAGAAAACACCTGCACGATTATTGACAGAATCAGCGGTTGTTTGGGCAGTATATTCTACGATCAATGTTTTATCTGTCACTTCTGACTGACCAGTATTATCACCTACAACTAATTGGAAATGAGCAGTTTTTTGCGATAAATTGATCAAACCATCCGCAGCTAACTGGTCAAAGGCGGTTTCTGCCTTCACACCTGGCTCACTTAAAGCTCTTCCTGTTTGCTGACTGATCCAATGAGCTTCACTTGTATCATTTTCTGGATTTGCTTGCCATTCAAAGATTTGATAAGCACCTCGCCCATCTACGCCAATGTACTCTGGCAAATATGGGACTAAGAGTTGTTGTGGTGCCAACAGTAGAAAATCTTGTTCATCAATTAAACGGCGTATTTTTTCAAATTGCTGAGTCTGGGGATTGTATTTTCCTTCAAAAACGTTGATTCGATATTTTCCAGTATCGGGATCTAGCAGAAGCGTCGTTTCTTCTTCATGATCCATGAGATCAAAGAGATACAAATTTTGGTATTTGGCGCCACCTGGATTCACGATCACGCGGTAGGTGATATGTTCGCCGTCGTCTGCTACTTCACCCGTCTTGATCACTAAACTTTCTGTCGGTATCGTGACTTGCGTTTCTACTTCTGTCTTGCGCCCACCAGGACTTGTCAGTATCGCTATATTTTTATAAGAACCTGCTAGTAATGGATTATCAGCTAGTTCTTGAGTGGCAACATAATCGGCAATGAAGAAGATAACGATTGGTCGATGACTCTCTTTTAAGAGAACGATCCGCATCAATTGTGTTTGCGGATCATATTCTAGGCGATAATCCGTACCTTCCACTAGTCGTTCATTCCCTGCATAATCTCCTGCCGCTATTTTCCAGCGGTGTTGGTTCGTATCAGAATCAATCGGACCAGCTAGGTTGGCGGTCCCCTGAAAGACGTGAACAGAGTCTGGCTTAAACTCCCAACCAGCAAGGGTCGAAAAATCATCTTCAATGACGGTTCCTGCTGGTAATGGACCACTGGAAGGATTGAATTCTAGACGAAACAGTGTTTGGTAGCGATCAACGATTCCAGTGTAGACCGGTTGTCGACTCTCATTTGAAAAACTTTCATCTGTCCAATATTCAAACGTTCCGATATTTCCAGCATCAGCTTGTTCTGCATCTTCAGCGATTGCTTCTTCATACTTTTGCCCTGGCTGTAGGAATAACCCTTTTTTATGTCCATCGTTTATGAGGCTATAGTGCCAATTGCCAAATGTTCCATAACCAACTGAATCTTGAGAATACTGAACGTCTCCTTGTCGCCAAGTTGCTTTGGCATAGTTGAAGAACGTAATATCTGGATGGATATACGTTCCACCTAACCAAGGATAGGTCCCTTGGACTACTGGATCGCTGGAATAGTAATTACTTCTATTGAACTGAGAAGGGTCTTCATCCCAGATTTTTAAATAACCTCTACTAGATAACTGATGCTCTTTCGTTGAAAAATGAATCTTAATGGTTCGATCCGTTGTTTCATAATCTCCAATCAAGCGGATCGTAAACCCTGTTTGATAAGCACCATTCGCTTGATGTAAATAACTCCCATCCGGCAACATCAATCGTTCATCGGGTTCAGAAAGATTATGCAAAACCAACTCAAAATCAACATCCTTTTCTAATGTGTTGCCTACGTCATCTGTGATGACTAATGTCGATTCTAGTAATGAGCGAGCATAATAGATCCATTTAAAAGGACGAACATTGTTCTCATAGTAGCCGTGATAGTTATTAGGATCGAACAATCGCACGAGATCCTCTTCAAAGATGATGGAAGAATCACGGATTTCTACTTGTTCAACTAATTTATTTTCCTGATTGAACAAAATCTCCCAATGTTGGATCTGCTGAGTCTGGTCACCCCCAACTCCACGTTTTACGATCCCTGGCATGCTTGGGTTAGGAATGATTCCGCCAGCGCTACCTTCACCAAAACTTCCTTGGATCGCATGGTTGGAAAACTGGATCGTATCCGCTGAAACCTGTCCATCCGTCGTTTGTATCCTCGTTTGGTAGGTGATTCGGTAGGTGCCATTCGCATCCCCTGGTGGTGTGAGCGTCATCTCTGTGTTTTCTGCATTGAAACCGACTGTAAAGCCTTCCGCATTCGTTCCAGTGATCTGCAGTGAGTTTTGTTCAAAGGTATGGCTCGCAGCATTTGCTGGAATGACGGATAATCGATCAACGATAGGGTCTTTTTCACCATCGACGTAATAATACGTGTCGATTTGCCAAGTCACGAGTACATAGTCATACGCTTCGCGATTCCCTGTTGGTTGACCAGGCTCATCTGTCGCCCGATAAAAATCAATTTTGTCTGATCCATTTGGATTTTTAGCTATTCGTTTTGAAAAGTCTTGTTTTACGATATCAAATTCGACATCATTCGTTTCTGTCCGACCTAATTCATCACTTTCGACAATGAGTTGATTATGAACAGTTGGTTGGCTCAGATCTTTGACTCTGGTACGGATGATTAATCGATAAGCGGTTCGTTTAGGTGCTTCATTATTTCTGATCGTCCAAGTTATTTGATTGTCTTGTTGCGCTTGACTATAATCACTTGCTAACAAAGGATGGAACTGTTCAACTTCTTTCTTTTGGATACTAACTGACACAAATTCCTGGTTATCACCAAAGAAATCTGTGATTTTCACATTTGTCAACGCCCGATGTTCTTCGTTGATCAACGCTTCCCATTCAACAATTCCAGTGTCCCGATTAAAACCAATTCCCTGTTTTTCAACGATCTCTTCTCCTTTAACAATGATTGGCACTTCAACTACACCATATTCTCCCAAATCTACGATCAATTCTTCGGTAATATTATCAAAACTCGTATCAATAGAAAACGAACCCTGAATCTCACTAAAATTATAAATACGGGTATTAAATTGGATTGCTATACTACGATCCTCATTTACATAAAACGTACCAAAAGAAAATCGTCCAGTTTCATCCATCAATTCACCCGATAGACCACCTGCTGGAATCAATAATGTGTCAGGAATATTTTCAATGATCGTATAGCGTTCATTAGCCATTAGATCGCCACTAGGATAAATATCGTCATCGACCAACCACCAATTGATTTGAAGGCGGATATTCGTATCGCTTGGAACGCCTGTTTCGGGCAAATCATTCGTATACGTGCCGTCTTTTTCAGGATCGATCATCAATTGGACGCCGTTATCATTGTTCCCGTAAGCCTCACCTAATTGAAAACCTGTTGGTTGTCCAGTTACCTGGAAATGACCATTTGAGGAAGCATGGACTAGCGGCCCCATCAAAAAGAGCGGGTTGGACAAAGGAACCAAAATCGTCAAGAGCATCATCAATTGTAAGCACACCTGTCTTATTTTTACCTTCATACCCATTACCTGCCTTTTTATAGTTTTTAAGGAGCGCCTTATTTAACATGAAATATAACAGGTTTCTTGAAACAGCTTACTTCAACTTTTTCAGACAAGTCTGAAAAATAACGTTTCTTATCTCACAATAGCCAAAGTCAAAGAGATCTCTATATGCAAAAAAGACTACTTAGAAAAGAGCCATTCCCTCTTCTAAGTAGTCTATTAGTTAGCTTATTTGTTCATCAAAAACAGATTATTCAAAGACAAACTGATTATGATAAAGTTCAGCATAGAAGCCATCTTCTGCCAACAACTGATGATGATTTCCTTCTTCGATTACTTTTCCATCACGTAAAACAACAATACGATCTGCATTTAAAATCGTTTTTAACCGGTGGGCAATCACAAAGCTGGTACGTCCTTTGATTGCTTCGTCCATGGCTTTTTGGATTTTAGCTTCTGTTACTGTGTCCACGTTACTTGTTGCTTCATCTAAAATCAACAATGAAGGATTCGTAATGATCGTTCTGGCAATACTGATCAATTGTTTCTGACCGGTACTGAACAAGTTGTTTTCTTCAGATACTTCTGTTTCATACCCTTTTTCTAGATTCATGATAAAGTCATGAATATTCGCCTGCTTAGCGGCATTGATCACTTCTTCGTCTGTCGCATCAGGTTTCCCAAAGACAATATTGTCGCGAATAGTACCCGAGAATAGGACGGATTCTTGTAAAACGATTCCTACATGTTTTCGTAAAGCATCTAAATCATACTCACGGATGTCTGTCCCATCAATCGTTACTGCACCACTATTCACATCATAAAAACGATTCAATAGATTCATGATCGTTGTTTTACCTGAGCCAGTCGGTCCAACTAACGCAACCATTTCACCTTTATTTACATCAATGGATACATCATTTAACACTAATTTATCAGGGTTATAACCAAAATCAACGTGTTCCAAAGATAAGCCTTTATCGATCCCATCAAAGGATTGACCATTCGCTGGTTTCACTTCATCTTTTTCAGCAAACATCTCATTCAGTCTACGTGCTCCTGTGATCGCTAATTGGATCATGCTATAACCAGATGAAATTTGCATCAATGGTTGATAATATTGTTGGGAATACTGAACGAATGTGACTACCAATCCTAAAGCAGCCGAGCGTTCCAGATCCCCATTCAGTGCTAACCATCCACCAAAGAAAATGACGATTGCGGTATTCACTAAAGACATCCCTTGCATCATTGGGAAAAGCAATCCTGAATAAGCTTGTCCTTTAAACGTTGCTTTACGAACAGTCTCATTGTGTTCCAAGAAACCATCAATTGTCTCTTCCTGTAATCCATTGGTGATGATGACACGTTGACCACTGATTTTTTCATCCATATAGCCGTTCAATTTCCCAACTTCGTCTTGTTGTAAATCAACGTATTTTCTTGCCTTTTGGATAATCAAAACAGCAATCAAAACTGCCACTGGTGTAGAAGCAATTGTTGCCCAAGCTAACTCAACATTTTGGCGGAACATCATAATCAATATCCCAAAAAGTAAAACGATATTGGTGATTACTTGGAGCAAAGCTTGGTTCAAACTATTTTGGATATTATCTAAATCACTCGTAAATCGACTAAGAATTTCCCCATCTTGATGAGAATCAAAGAAGCGGATCGTCAATTTTTCTAGTTTATTGAATAAACCAATACGCATCCGATTCGTCGATTTACCCACTACTTGCGTAAATAAGATACTGTAAATGAAGTTTGCGGCACTCGCTAAAACATAAAACATTAATAGTTTCCAAATAATGGAAACGAAGCGACTCTTATCATCGACTCCTTGCATCAAAGCCCCAACATAGTTGGCTAGTTCTTGAAAGGCTTCTCCGATATATTGTGGTGCCTTCACTTGAAGATAAGTGGCAATGATAACTGTAACAAAAATAAAGAAAAAGGAGACCTTATACCGTTTTAAATAGTGATAGAAAAACTTACTGGCTTTTATTAAATCAGTCATGGCTACTCCTCCGTTCCTTTTTGTGTTTCGAAAATTTCTTGGTACACCCGATTGGTTGCTACTAGTTCTTCGTGTGTTCCTTCACCCACTAATCTGCCTTCATCTAACACAAGAATCCGGTCTGCTTTGACAACAGAAGCGATTTTTTGAGCGATCACAATCGTAGTAGTGCCTTTTAATTCTTTTGCTAATGCTTCACGAACCAACTTTTCAGAACGCGCATCTAATGCACTGGTACTATCATCTAAGATCAAAATCTTAGGATCACCAATGACACCTCGGGTAATAGACAACCGCTGTTTCTGTCCACCTGAAAAGTTACTACTACGTTCTTCCACAGGAGCCTCATAGCGATCCGCTAATTTTTCGATAAATTCTTGTGCTTGAGCAATCGCAGAAGCATGTTCCATATCTTTTTCAGAAGCATCTTTTTTCCCTTGACGCAAGTTTTGCGCAATCGTTCCAGAGAAAAGGATCGCTTTTTGTAAAACAAAGGATACAGTGTGACGTAAGCTTTTTTCATTGACTTGTCTTAAATCTACGCCGCCTACTTCCACTTTTCCTTCTGTTGGGTCAAACAATCGTGGAATCAACTGAGCGAGTGTCGATTTACCAGCTCCTGTTGCACCAACAATCCCCACCATTTCCCCTGGTTGGATCGAAAAACTGATGTCTTTCAATGTGTCTGCATCATCGCCAGGATAACGGAAAGAAACATGATCAAAAGTGACTGATCCAGTTAAATCCTGTTCTGGCACATCTTGGTATGTTAAATCTGGTTCTGTGTCTAAAATCTCTTTGATCCGTTTCAATGAAACTGCAGCTCTTGATGTCATCATCATCATCATTCCACCAATAATGATTGCCATCATGATCTGCATCAAATAGTTCATGAAAGAAGCCAAACCACCGATTAAGGTTGGATCATCTTTTGCTAAATCACTAACAAAAAAGATTGCGCCAACTACTGCTAAATTAGCAGCCAACATAAAGGATGGAATCATCACAGAAAACAAGGTTCCCACAATGATGTTGTGTTTCGTTAGATCTTCGCTGACTTTACTAAACTCTTTCAATTGATTGTCTTCTTGGACAAAAGATTTGACTACACGGATCCCCATAAGATTTTCTTTGGCAATACTATTGACTTTATCAATCAGTTTTTGGATGATCATAAAATGTTTACCCATTCTGGTAAATGATAAAGCTGTAATCAAGAAAACTGCTACGATCAATGCGACAATGATCCACCATAATTGCGGCATCGTCATCATTGCCAAAACAAAAGCCCCGATAAACAGAAATGGAATTCTAAAGAGCGATTGTAAAGAAATCATGACTAGGTTTTGAATTTGTGTAATATCATTTGTTAGTCGAACTACCAGATTTCCAGCAGAGAATTTTTCGATATTTCCAAATGAAAAAGTCTGGATTTTACGAAATGCTTCTTCCCGAATATCAGCACTAATCCCTTGTGCCACTTTCGCTGAAAAAATCGTATTTGAAACTCCAGCTGCCAGTCCTAATAAAGCTAAACTGATCAAGTATACACCGATCGTTTTCATCTTGTCGTTATCTTCTGTAATAATAGCTTCTAATACTTGTTGTAAAAGCTTCGGTTGCCATAATGCGGCACTTACCATAATCGCTACAGAAAACAATGAAATAAATACAGCAACTTTGTATTTTTTTGCATGTCTTAAAATTAAGCCCATTGGTTGTTATACCCCTTTTTATTAAAATTGACAGGACTTATTTAACACTGTAAAATAAGGCCGACTAACAATTTACCATGTTAAAAAAAATATTGCAATACAAGAGGTTGATTAAATTTGGAACCAAAGCTTTCCCAAGAAATGATTATCAAATCTGCTTTTGCGATTCTGGCAGAAACGCAAGAACTATCAAAACTATCTATGCGAAACCTTGCTCAAAAAGTTCAAGTAAAAGCCCCTGCGCTTTACTGGTATTTCAAAAATAAGCAAGACTTGCTCCAAAAAATGGCTGAATTCATGGAAAATGAACTAATCATTCCCGAGCCTCGTTTACCTTGGCAGGAACGTCTTGTTCAATTCATGGAAAACTACTATGACCTTTACACCCACTTTCCTTGTGGTGCAGAGCTAGAAATCAATACCGTTCCTTCTTATGCGAGTCGTTTGGAACACTTAGAAATGATGATCCAGATTCTTATCCAAGCGGGCTTTTCGATTGACCGTAGTCGTCAAGCAGTGTTTGCTCTTCATAACTTGTTGATTGGTCAACTGATGGATCAACAGCATGAACAGAATCTTCGGCACAAAATCATGACCGGTAATCACTTACTCAAAGATGCTATTCTTTCTATGAAAAGTTATGTCGAAGAAAATGCACTAGTTGGACTAAAGGCTAGTATCACCGCTCACCAGAACCAAGAAAATGAAAAACAACTCTTTCTTGATAGCGTGACGATCTATCTTCAAGGGTTGGCTGTACAAAAAGAATCGTAAACAAAAAAAGACATGAAGGCAAGTTCGCGAACTTGCCTTCATGATTTTTTTGTTTACTGTTTGAGTTGACTACGTGAATAAAACTTCCTATTCCACAAGTAATAGCCAGTTTAGCTACTAGTTTAGCCATTTCACTTATCCTAGATAAAGCGGTCTAATCATCTATTCCTTCATTTTTTAACCAAGGAAGGTCTGTTGATAATTGAGCAGCAAAAGCTCGGTAGTCTTCTCGTTCTTGTAAGCGCTGTTTGCGACGTTTTTCGTATCCTGCGCACACTAGTTTTTCTTCTGCCGTGTCAGGTATGACTTTAGGTACTGTAAATTCCGTTTCTTCATTCATATGAGACGGAACAGCGACAAATGTTGTAAAACAAGTTGCGGCTAAGTAACGCTCCCCAGTTGTCAGATTTTCCCCAATAATTTTAACGAATACTTCCATCGATTTATGATGAGTACCACTTACATAAGATTCTACACACACAGAATGGTTTTCATGCAATGGCTTCAAAAAATTCAAGCTGTCTAAAGAAGCGGTAACTGCACCTCTGCGACAATGTCTTGTCACAGAGATCGACGCAGCATCATCAATCATCGTCATCAATTTCCCACCAAATAAAAACCCAAAAGGATTAAGATCGAACGGAAAAATCCGATGTGTTTGAATGACTATCGATTCTTTACAATGCTTTATCTCTTCCAAAAAAACACCTCTTTCAAATTATTACCTTGTGATTCGTCCTATAAAAAAGCTAAGGCCAAGACAATGTCCTAGCCCTAGCGATCGTCCTGAAAAATAGTCTCAAAAGCTAAGAAAGATCAAGGATTCTTCACCTATTTTTCTTCAAATAACCATTCCAAAGCACGTTGAATCCACTGGTCCCAAAATACCCAGTTATGTTCGCCAGGACCATGTTCGAAGGTTACGCCAATCCCATTTGCTTTCAATGAATCAGTCATTTCTTGATTTGCTTGATAAAGAAAATCTGATTCCCCACATGCCAAGTAGATACGAGGTGCTGTTTTGTCACTCTTTACTAATTCTTCTAATAAATACTGAGGATCATTAACTGAACCTTTGATCTGATCTAACGGTCCAAATACGCCCTCCCAGAATTTTGCCTTTCGAATCATCAATAAATCATCCATCCGATTGCCTACTGAAATGGCTCCTGATAAAGAAATGATTGCAGCAAAATTTTCTGGTTTTGCCAGCCCAAGTTTCAAAGCACCATAGCCACCCATTGATAATCCAGCAGCATAAGTCTTTTCTCTTTTTGTCGTTAATTGTGGAAACAGTTCATGACAGATTTCGGGAAGCTCTTCTGAAATAAACGTCCAGTATTTCATATCATAGGCCGTGTCGGTATACCAACCTAGATCAGTAGAAGGCATAATGACCGCTAATCCATGGTCTGCGACATATCTTTCAATCGACGTCCGACGCTCCCAGACACTATGATTTCCTCCCATTCCGTGCAGAAGGTATAAGACAGGAACATCTGTTGTCGCTTGTTGTGAACTCGTACCGATCACTTTATTTGTTGTTTGTGGAAGGATTACATTCAGGTTTACTTCCATCTCTAAAACATTCGAATAAATATTTGCTTGAATAAATGCCACGTTGAAACATCCTCTCTAAGGTGTGAAAAATAGTGTTTTTGACCTGACCAATAATGACAAATTTTGATAAAACAACTATTCTAACACCGGTTATCGTTGTGAAATAATTGGTCAAACGACCTCACAAAGTAACATTTAGTACTACTTTCTTGTACTAATACTCTCTTATTCTATCACTTTTTTCACGAACGACAAATGTCAATGCAAAAGCGATCACTACTAGTAATAGCCCCACAAAATAGACTTGATGCAATCCTTCATATAAAATCTTCCGTAAAGGCGTGATCAACTCTGACGCAATGTTTTTAGCTGTTTGTGGGTTGACTAGCTTATTCATGATATCTGCATCATTCGTCAAATTAGTCGCATTCAGCTCCCGTTGTGTTACTCCATTGATCAATAAGCCAAAGACTGCAACCATCACAGTTTGTCCAATCGTCCGCACCAATGTATTGAACGAGGTAGCTACCCCTAGTTGATCTCGAGACACACTATTTTGGGCACTAACAGTTGAGGTAGTCATGGTGATTCCTAGTCCTACACCAATGACCGTTGAAATAGCAAAGAACCATAAAAAATTACTTTCAAATGGCATTAACCAGAGCCAGGCACCGCCTAGAGAGGCAATCAATAGACCAATTCGCAATACCCAATTCGTTGCCATTTGAGTCATCCACTTACTTGCTAAGAAAGAACCGACCATCCAAACGAGAGAAAGCGGTGCTAAGACTAATCCCCCTACTGCAGCATTTAGCCCCAATACCCCTTGCATCCACATCGGGATATACACATCGATGCCCATTAAGAACCCACTGGCTAAAGCTGCTGCTAGATTCACGACCACAAATAGTGGATTAGCAAAAAGATGCAACATGATCACAGGGTCTTTGGCTCTTCTTTCTGCTGCAATAAATAAAAATAATAGAAGAAGACTTCCGATCAAAAGCCCGATCACTACTGGAGTAAATCCTTGATCCCCTAACAATTGAAATCCAAGAAGTAAAGCAACCAACATCGCCATCAAACTAAAGCTCCCGAATAGATCCATCGGTTTTGACTCATGTTCTCTCTGTGGTTCGTTCAAATAAAGCCAGATCAAAACCATCAATAAAAGCCCGATCGGTACATTAATAAAAAAGATCCAATGCCAACTGATCGTTTCTACAATAAAACCTCCAGCTAATGGTCCAAAAACACTAGCAATTCCCCAAGCCGAACTGTTCAAACCTAAAACTTTTGCTCTTTTTTCAATCGTATATAAATCGCCAATGATCGTTAACGCCACTGGCATCATTGCTCCAGCGCCCATTCCTTGAACAGCACGAGCAGCAATCAACCCCATCATGGTTTGAGAAAGTCCACAAAATAAAGAACCAATAATAAATAATAGCGTTCCAAAGATAAAAATAGGTTTTCTCCCCACTTTATCTGCAAGTTTGCCATAGATCGGTGTCAGCATCGCATTCGTTAGTAAATAAATCGAAAATACCCAATTCATGATCTCCATACCGTGAAGAGAGCCGACGATCGTAGGCATCGCAGTGGTCACGATCGTTCCTTCAATTGCTGTCATGAAAGTTGCAATAAACACACTGATCGTTACTAATTTGACGTTTGTTTCTCTTTTCATCTTATTCCTCCTTTTTTTATTGTTGCCAAATAAATTTTAGCCAAAAAAAATAGGCTTTATCATTTATCAAAAACACGAATCAAAAACGACCATGGATTTCTCTTCAGTCGTTTGGATAAAAAAAACTGGAATGATCCCATAAAGAGAACCATTCCAGCCATCAAAAAGCTATTTTGCTAAGCTTGCTTTAATTGCATCAACTTTATCTGTTTTTTCCCATGGCAATTCGATATCCGTACGACCGAAATGACCATAAGCTGCTGTTTGACGATAAATTGGACGACGTAAATCAAGCATTTCAATAATACCTGCAGGTCGTAGATCAAAGTTTTCTCTCACAGCGGCAATCAAGTCTTCTTCTGGAACAGTTGACGTACCAAAAGTATTGATTGAAATAGATACAGGTTGTGCAACACCGATCGCATAGGCTAACTGAACTTCAGCTTTTCTTGCCAAACCAGCTGCTACAATGTTTTTCGCAATGTAACGAGCGGCATAACTTGCTGAACGGTCAACCTTAGTAGCATCTTTCCCAGAAAATGCTCCACCACCATGGCGAGCATAGCCGCCATATGTGTCAACGATGATTTTTCTTCCCGTCAACCCAGCATCTCCTTGAGGTCCCCCAATAACAAAGCGACCAGTAGGATTGATGTAGTATTTTGTGTTGTCATCAAGTAATTCAGCTGGAATAACTTCTTTTATTACTTTTTCAATGACGTCATGACGAATTGTTTCATTGTCCACTGCATCATCATGTTGTGTTGAAATAACGATGGTATCCACTCGTTCTGGCTGACCATTGTCATCATATTCAACTGTTACTTGTGATTTTGCATCTGGACGTAGATAAGTTAATTCATTGGATTTACGTAAATCAGCTAAACGACGAACTAGACGATGGCTTAATGCAATTGGTAAAGGCATTAATTCAGGTGTTTCATCGACTGCAAAACCAAACATCAATCCTTGGTCTCCAGCACCGATCTCATCCAATACATCTCTCTTCGCTTCGTCACGAATCTCAAGTGCTTCATCAACACCTTGAGCGATATCTGGTGATTGTTCATCAATTGCAGCTAATACAGCTACTGTATCTCCATCAAAGCCAAATTTTGCTCGTGTGTAGCCAATCTCTTTGATCGTTTGACGTACCACTTTTTGAATATCCACGTAGGCAGTGGTTGAGATTTCTCCAAATACCAATACAAGACCAGTGGTAACAGATGTTTCACAAGCCACACGTGCATTTGGATCCTTTGCTAAAATTGCATCCAAGATCGCATCACTGATTTGATCAGCAACTTTATCTGGATGTCCTTCAGAAACAGATTCTGAGGTAAATAAATGTCTTTCTCCCATAGTGATTCCCCCTAGTTAAATTCGGTTACAAGGCATCTCCGCCGATGACGGATCCTCTCGGGAACTTGCAACGAACCAAGTATAGCAGATATTTGAAATTTACGCTTGTTTTTTTAACGTAATTACTTAAAAATTTGAATAGTTCACTGATTATGCTAGTTATTTCCTTTATCCCAGGTAATCATTTCGCTTCACTATGCTACATGTTTAAAGAATAGCAATAAAAAAGGTTCAAAGTTTAGGAGCATAAGTGTACAACAAATCCTTTGCAGCAGAATCAAATTTTTTTCATTCTATTTCTGATCACCTATAGAATCAAATAAAAAGACCTAAAACAATCATCGCCTACGATAACTATCTTAAGTCTTTTGAAATCATTCTTACAAATAAAAAAAGATACTTTAGAAAGTATCTTTAATGACCCGTACGGGATTCGAACCCGTGTTACCGCCGTGAAAGGGCGGTGTCTTAACCGCTTGACCAACGGGCCAGGTGAAACTAATGGGCCTAAATGGACTCGAACCATCGACCTCACGCTTATCAGGCGTGCGCTCTAACCAGCTGAGCTATAGGCCCATAAAAAAAACTAAAAGCGGGTGACGAGAATCGAACTCGCGACAACAGCTTGGAAGGCTGTGGTTTTACCACTAAACTACACCCGCATTATGGCGCGGGACAGAATCGAACTGCCGACACATGGAGCTTCAATCCATTGCTCTACCAACTGAGCTACCGAGCCAAACGGTCTGGACGGGACTCGAACCCGCGACCTCCTGCGTGACAGGCAGGCATTCTAACCAGCTGAACTACCAGACCATATTTAGTTTCTTATTTGGTGACTTTGAAAAATCAAAGTCAATTGCGGGAGCAGGATTTGAACCTACGACCTTCGGGTTATGAGCCCGACGAGCTACCAGACTGCTCCATCCCGCGATAATATAAT